>JAGQPS010000014.1 GCA_020426595.1 Planctomycetales bacterium | reverse complement strand
TTCGCCGAGCCGCCAGCGATCTTGGAGAGCCTCGAAAAAATGAAGCCTCTCCCCGGCATCAGGTGGGGCCAACCCCGAGATCACACGAGTTTCCAGCGCCGAGGCTCGTCACGACTGGCCCATGGAGCGGAAAAAGCTTGCCCATTTTGACAACGGGGGATGTCGTGGACGGAAACAGAACGAGCCGAGGCATCCTGCGGCACCTCGGCTCGATTCTCGTTTCAGTGATCGCGACTCATAGGCCTACTTGTTCGGAGCGATCTCGCCGCTCTTGAGCTTGCCAGTGTACTTATCGAGCTCGCGCCGTACCTTGCCGCTGAGCAAGTAGAGCCCCACCATGTTTGGGAATGACATGCCGAGGATCAGTGCGTCCGAGAACTCGAGGATGTTGCCTTTGGTCACAATTGATCCCAGCACGGTGAAGCCCAGGAAAATCACCTTGTAAACCATTGACGACTGGGGACCGAACAAGTTGGTCCAACAGCGTTCACCGTAATACGACCAGGAGATGATCGTCGAGAAGGCAAACAGCACCACCGACGCGTAGAGCAACCAGCGGAAAGCAGGGAGCCCTTTCTTTCCCGAGACCGCCGCCAGCGTCAGCGACGCACCGGCTCCTTCGCCAGCGAACTTTTGGTAGACCGGGTTCGACCAAGTGCCCAAAGGCTGCTTTTCGAGGAACTCGTAGTTGATCTTAGGCACTTCCTTAGCCTCCGCATCGGTCCCCGCGTCGGCAACCGCGTCGGCAACCGGACTCGAATCGGCCTCCGTTTCCGCGCTTGCTTCAGCCACGATCGGATCCCCAATCTTCAGCATCGGCAGCTCCTCGTTGGGAGTCCAAACGCCTCCGGCGATCACAATCACCAACCCGGTCATGGTGCAAACTAGCACCGTATCGATGAACGGCTCGAGCAAAGCCACGATCCCTTCGCTCACCGGCTCGTCGGTCTTGGCGGCCGAGTGGGCGATGGCGGCCGAGCCGGTTCCTGCTTCGTTGGAGAAGACGGCTCGCTTGATGCCAAGCACGAGAACACCCAGCAACCCGCCGAAGCCCGCTTGCATCGACCACGCGCTACCAATGATCACGCCAAAAGCCGCCGGCACCTCATCGAGGTTCGTGCCGATGATGTACAAGGCCATGGCGACATACGCGATGCACATGAACGGCACGATCAGCGAAGCGACATGTCCAATCGACTTGATACCTCCGATGATCACGAGTCCGGCGAAGAGGGCCATCGTCAGGCCATAGACGACCGGATACTTATCGAGAAAACCCTTCTCCTTCTCCTGCGTGGCTCCTTGTTCACCCTCGCTTGCGGTCGCGTCCGAGGCCTGAGCGGAGGAAGACGAGTCAACGGCGTTGTCCGAGCCCGAAGCCGACTCGGCATCCGAGGCGGTTGCTTCTTCCTGTTCGGCCGCCGCGATCACGCTAACATCGGCCCGCAGCGCGTCGAGGCTCTGGCCGACCTGAAATGCATTGCCGCCACCAAACGAGGCAAGGATACACAACACCGAAAAGATGATGGCCAAGACAGCGCCCAAGGGACCGAGCCCGATATCCTTGAGCCCTTTGTGCAGATAGATCATCGCACCGCCCGAGACCGTACCGTCCTCGTTGACTCGGCGATACATCTGTCCCAGCGTGCATTCGGTGAACTTGCTCGACATGCCGAGAAGGCCGATCAGCACCATCCAGAAGATGGCGCCAGGGCCACCCGTGCCGACGGCAATGGCGACACCCGCGATGTTTCCGAGGCCGACCGTCGCGCTGAGAGCGGACGACAAGGCCTGAAAGTGAGAGACCTCGCCGGGATCCGACTTGTCGTCGTAGTCGCCCTTGGTCAATCGGATCGCATGCCAGAAGCAGCGAATGTTGACGAAGCTCATGCGGATCGTCAGGAACAACGCTCCGCAAAACAGCCAAACCACGACAAACGGAATCTTGCGACCGAACAGGTACTCGGTCCCAAAGCTGTAGGACAGCGCGTCGCCAATCGGCTTGGTGACATACGCTCCGAAGGTCGCGTCGACATGGTCGTACCAGCTTTTTTCCTCGTCTTCCGTCGCGGCCTCGGCATCGCTGGCACCGCTCGACTCTTCCGCGGGCGTCGTTGCTTCGTCGACCGAGCCTGCGTCACCGGATTCACTTGGCTCAGCCGCCGCCGCGTTGTCATCGCCGGCGGATGGTTGAGCGTCGGATGGTTGAGCGTCGGATGGTTGAGCGTCGGATGGTTGAGCGTCGGATGGTTGAGTGTCGGTCGGCGGCGTCTCTTGCGCGGCGGCTTCGGTCGTGGGAGCGTCTTGGGCCGAGGCCATGTTTGGCGCGGCGGCCGTTCCCAGAACGAACATCCAAAGGCCGGCGGCGACGAGCCAGCAAGCACGAGGACGCAAGGCAGGCGAAACAGAGTGGTACATCATCAACAGCGCCAGGCTCAAGTAAGAACGCGGACCGAAAGGGGACCCGCTTGAGACTCGAAATGGGGAGCGAAAAGCACCGGTCGTTGCAGCGAAAAAACGTGGGAACCCGCGATTCGGAAATGTCATGTTCCCAGCACCGCCTCTTGGGAGGCTGGCCCCAGGATCTCTCCCACGTTCACGGCTAACCGGAAGTTAAGGTTCTACTTGGACCCCTTGTCTCGAGTCAACGTTTCCCGGCGGAAACCAACGGGAAACGACGCAATCCCCTCGCGTCTCGAGCCGGGTTAACGTCACTCCCGCTTATTCGTCACGAGCCGATTCGAGCCTCTGGCGATAGAACGTGGCGGCCCGCTCGAACTCCTCGATCGCGGCGGGCTCGAGCCGATCACGACTACGGGTCAACTCGTCGGTCACGCGTCGCAGCAAATACTCGACCTCGACTCGCCGAGCCGATTGAGGCCGATCGGCGATCGAGATCCAGAAGGGAGCGGTGTGAGCGAACCGAGGGCGAGCATCCGCGCGATCCTCCCAGCAACGGACCGCGATCCAACCCGAACGCTCGGGAGTCACGTCGCGCGCGAGAGAGGCCCGATAGGTGCCGAGCTCCTGTTTCGTGGAATCAGGACGCCACTGATCGACCACTTCACCGTCGACGAGCAGCTCCACGAGCCGAATGGGATGAGGCGACTCGATCCAGCCCGCGAGCTCCAAGGACCGTGGGGCCTCGAGTGCCAATTCGTCGCCGGGGAGTTGTCCCTCCAGCCGAACGTCGAGCAGCGGGCCAGTCGTCACGAAACTGTGGCCAGCTTTCAGCCCCGCGATCCACTCGGAGTAACCGAAGCCGTCGGGCAAGTGCACGTAGACGCGGCCGAAGCCGATCGGCACCGGATGGACTCCCGTCGCTGTTCCCGCCGTTGGGCTGATCCGCAGTCCGCAATTGAGCAGCGCGTAGTAGTTGCGAAATCCGAACTCCAACCAGCCTCGTTCACCGTAGTGGCCTTGGTCGTCGAGCTCGATCTCCATCCAGTCGGCGATGTACTCCGGATACCAATCGCCAAACAGGAACTCGGTTTGCCAAACGTGATTGTTCGAGAGTTCATACAGGTCGATGCCAATCACCGGCGGCAGCACCATTGACCAGGGCCAGTTGTGCTTATCCAGATCGAACAGAGCTCCCTGCGCGCGAGCCTCGGCGACGGCCGGTGCCAGCGGCGGGACGCTGAGGTCCAGTGGATGGCGATGGTTGATCGCGAAGAAGGCTCCCAGCGTGTGCTGCTGCCCGCCTACCGAGAAGATTTCGTACTCGGTGTTCACGGGCCAGATCACGGAGTCCGGGCCGACTTCAATCAACTCGGGCGACCGCGGAGGTTCGGCCCGGTTGTGGCGCAGAGGCGTTTGCTGAGTGTCGGTTACCCAATAGGTCAACGGTATCGCGACGTTGAGGTCCTCGGCTCGCTGAGCCACGCGGCATCGATCGATCGGCATGTGGACATGCGTGTCGCCGCTGAACCAGCCGCGCTCGGCCATCGAAATCCACCGCGTCAGTTGGAGCTCGATCCTACGCTCCTCGCCGCCGCGCAGCGTGATCGTCCGTGAGTCGGGTAGGAACTCCTTGCCGCGCATCGCCGTGACTCGATACTCGCCTGGCGGCAGCTCAAGGCGAAACGGGTGAGCCGACAAAGCGGTGTGGATCTCGACACTCTCGCCGCGATCAACGTGATAGACGGCCGCCTCGGCTCCGGCGTGATCGCTCGCGAACCGCTCGACGTCGAGCGTGTGGAACGAGCCTTTCGCCGACTGGATATAGAGTCTCGCCGCCAAAGGCTCGTTGTCTCCGTCGACGATGCGACCGACGAGAGTCGCGGGTTCGTCGGGATTCGCCGCGGAGTCAACTTGCTGGGCTTGAGCCCCGTGGGAGATGGCCAGCAGTGTCACCGAGATGGTTAGGATCGCGAGCCACGCGGGTGATGGCCGAGCAGCTCGGGCTCGAACCTGAATCCGAGCAGCGCTCAAAGTGTCCGCCTCTTCGCCGGCGGATTGGAGCCTTCGGCTTCGCTTCTCAATCGCACTCACCAGTCGGCTCATCATCCTTCGCTCCATTCTGAACTCATGGGACACCAAAGCGGCCGCGCACGATCTTAGCCGAATCGCGCTACCGAAGGCGGTGAATCGGCGACGCCAGGCGGCTCGCGGTGAGAACGGAGCCTCCAGCGGGCGTGGCTGGGCGGGGAGGAGATCGTTGATTGGTTCGAGGGAGCCGCATGGCAAGACCGGGAGGCGGCTCGGACCCATGATCGAGGGGTTTTCCATCGCTTCGACTTGACTCAATTTTCAATGCGAAAATATTTTCCGAAGATCTCATTGTGTAAAATGTCGAATGTGTCTATAACGCCTTCGAGCAGCGGAAGAACGGCTGGTTTGCTCTTGCTTCGCACTTCCCCTTAAGTGGTGTGTTTGGCTGGGGTGGGTTGGCTCAGATTGGGGGATGGTGGAACGGATGACTGAGAACTTTCATTCGTCGGACATCACGATTCTCGACGTACTGCGTCGGGCGAACGAGTCGACCGTGGCGGAGTTGGCGGACGAGCTCGAGGTGACGGCGACCGCCGTGCGCCAGCGGCTCCAGCGGCTCATGCTGCAAGGACTCGTGGTGCGAACCGACCGTCGACAGAGCCGCGGACGCCCGACTCACGGGTACCGCCTCACGCCTTCCGGACGCCGCAAGGCGGGTGAGAACTTCGCCGATTTGGCGACCGCCTTGTGGGATGAAGTGCGAGCGATCGATGACGAGGCGATTCGCCATCGTTTGATCGAAGGGATCGCCAAGCGCTTGGCCCGCATGTATTCGCGGCAGATCCATGGCGATTCGCCCGAGGAACGCATGGCCTCGATCGCCGCCTTGTTTGGCCAGCGACAGATTCCGGTCGCGGTGCAAGGGAGCGACGAGGCTCCTTGCGAGGACGAGAACGATGGATCTTCGGGGGAAGTAGGACGATCCTTGCCAGTGCTCAGCGTGCTGGCTTGTCCCTACCCTGATCTGTCGAACGGCGATGATTCGATTTGCGTGATGGAGCGAACGCTGCTCAGCGAGCTCGTGGGGCAACCCTTGGAGCTCGGCGAGTGCACTTTGGCGGGGGGCAATTGCTGTCGCTTCGCCGTCGCCGATACGGAGTCGAGCGAGAGTTAGGCGATTCCAGGCACTTGGCAGAGGATTGTTCCTCGGGGGTCCCCGCACGGGGCTCGCGGCACAAGAAACAACAATAGACGGCCGTTCCCGAATCGCTGATGCGATTCGAGAACCAACACCGACGGAATGAGACGAGCAATGACCGACGTACTTGAAATTCGTGACCTGCATGTCAGCGTCGAAGGGACCGAGATTCTGCGGGGCGTCAACTTGACGCTCAAGCGTGGTGAGACTCACGCGCTGATGGGCCCTAACGGCTCGGGCAAGAGCACCTTGGGTCTCGTGATCATGGGGCATCCTGGTTACGAAGTGACATCGGGCGACATGCTGCTCAACGGCGAGAGCTTGTTGGAGCTCGGTCCCGACGAGCGAGCTCGCCGCGGTTTGTTTCTCGCATTCCAGCGCCCGGTCGCGATCCCCGGCGTGCGGCTCGCCGACTTCCTCCGGCATGCCACGACGAACGTGCGAAGCCCGGAACGCAAGGAAGGAGAGGAACTCATGCCGATGCGTGAGTTCCGCGCCGAGCTTCGCGAGAAGATGGGCGAGCTCAAGATGGACACCGAGTTCGCACGGCGCTACGTCAATGATGGATTCTCGGGCGGCGAGATGAAGCGAGCCGAGATCCTGCAGTTGGCGATGCTGCAGCCCAAGTTCGCGGTGCTCGATGAAACGGATAGCGGTCTCGACGCCGACGCCGTGCGATTGGCGAGCCGCAGTATCGCGGACATCGGTCGCGAGAAGATGGGCCTGCTCATCATCACGCATCACGACAAGTTGCTCGAGCACAACCCGCCCGACTTCACCCACGTCATCTTGGGTGGCCGGATCGTCGAGACCGGTGGAGTCGAGCTCGCCCAGGAGTTGCACTCCCGGGGTTATGAGCGAATTCGCCGCGAGCATCCCGATGCCAACGAAGCGAATCGCAGCATGGAAGAGGCGGAGTCCGGGCAGGCGATCGGATCGGCTTAAGGAGTCGTAGCTCCGATTGGCCCACTGGCTCGCGACGCATCGTCACGGTAATGGCATCGCGTCGCTAACGACAGCGACTGGGTAACGACAGCGCGTCGGTAAGGAAAACGCCGAGCCACTTTGCTCTCACACGTTCCAGCACCCGTGTTTAGGATCACTGGAAATGGCGACTGACCTAGCTCATGATTCGGCCGATGAGATCGGCGAAATCAATAAGTACAACTTCCGCACCGAAACCAAGGGTGTCTTCAAGGCCCGCAAGGGTATCGACGCCGACATCGTTCGTCAGATCTCCGAGATCAAGGGCGAGCCGGAGTGGATGCTCGAGTTTCGCCTCAAGAGTCTTGAGATCTTCGAGTCGAAGCCGATGCCGAATTGGGGCGGCGATATCAACGTCGATTTCCAAGACATCTATTACTACCTCAAGCCGACCGATCATCAGGGGCGGTCTTGGGATGATGTGCCTCAGGAGATCAAGGACACCTTTGATCGGCTCGGTATTCCCGAGGCCGAGCGAAAGTTTCTCGCGGGCGTGAAGGCTCAGTTCGAGAGCGAGGTCGTCTACGGTTCGCTCAAGGAGGATCTGGCCGAGAAGGGAGTGATCTTCACCGACACGGATTCGGCGATCCGCGATTATCCGGAACTGATGCGCGAGTATTTCGCGACGGTGATTCCGCCGGAGGATAACAAGTTCGCGGCGCTCAACAGCGCGGTTTGGAGTGGTGGTTCGTTCATCTACGTTCCTCCTGGCGTCAAGATCGAGTTCCCGCTGCAGGCCTATTTCCGCATCAATGCCGAGAGCATGGGGCAGTTCGAGCGGACTCTGATCATCGTCGACGAGGGAGCTCAGGTGCACTACGTCGAGGGCTGTACGGCTCCGATGTATTCGTCCGAGAGTCTCCACTCGGCGGTCGTGGAAGTGGTCGTCAAGAAGGGGGCTCGCTGCCGCTATACGACGATTCAAAACTGGGCCAACAACATCTACAACCTCGTCACCAAGCGGGCTTACGCCTATCAGGACGCGGTGATGGAGTGGGTCGACGGCAACTTGGGTAGTCAGCTCACGATGAAGTATCCCGCGGTCCATATGATGGAGCCGGGGGCTCGAGGCGAGATTCTTTCGATCGCGTTCTCGGGAGCGGGGCAGCATCAGGATGCGGGCGCGAAGCTCGTGCACTGTGCTCCCAACACGACGGGGCGCATCGTATCGAAGTCGATTTCGAAGAACGGTGGCCGTTCGAGCTACCGAGGTTTGGCTCGTGTGGAACGCGGAGCTCACGGATCGCGATGCAATGTCGTCTGCGATGCGTTGATCCTCGACGATGCGAGCCGCAGCGATACGTACCCGTACATCGAGATTCTCGAGCAGGACGTTTCGATCGGCCATGAAGCGAGTGTTTCTCGGATTGGCGAGGAGCAACTGTTCTATCTCATGAGCCGTGGTCTGAGCGAAGCCGAGGCGAGCACGATGATCGTCAATGGCTTCATCGAGCCGCTCGTGAAGGAGTTGCCGATGGAGTACGCCGTGGAATTGAATCGGCTGATTCAATTGCAGATGGAAGGCTCGGTCGGCTAGGTCGATCGCGCTCGCGGGAGCGCGGCCCTCGATTCACTCCAATCCCTTGGCGCTTCGCCAATCCTGCCACTTTGCAGAAACTTCGATGGACATGAGCACGACGACGGCCGGTATTTCATTCGACGCAGCGGGTTTGGAACGATTCATCGAGACTCGTGGGGAGCCCGCCGCGGTGTCGCAGGCTCGGCGTGAGGCCTGGGCGGCATTCGAGGCAATGGAATGGCCCGATCGACGACAGGAAGACTGGATCCGAACCGATCTGCGTCTGTTCCATCTCGATCGCTTTCAGCTCGGCGCTAGCGGCGAGCAGGTTCCCTCCGACGCCAGCGTTTTGTCGACCGGAGTCGATCTCGGTGGACAAGTCCGATCGATCGACGGCCATGGAGTCGCCGCGACCTTGGATCCGGCATTGGCGGCCAAGGGGGTGATCTACTTGCCTCTCGAGCAGGCGGTTGTCGAGCATCCCGAACTCGTGGCGAAGTATTTTCAGCAACAAGCGTTCGACGTGGGACGCGACCGATTCGCGGCTCTGCATGCCGCCTTCTGGACGGGCGGAGCCTTCTTGTACGTGCCTCGTGGCGTCGTGGTCGAGAGACCGTTGCACTTGTTGTCCGGGATTAGCGGCGGTTGTGATCTGAGCCATACGTTGGTGGTGCTTGAGCCGGGCGCGGAAGCGACGGTGTTGGCCGAGTACCTGAGCCCCACGCTTGAGGCGAGCGGACTCCACTGCGGCGGCATCGAGCTATTGGTCGGAGCGGGGGCTCACTTGCGGTTCGTCAATCTGCAGGATTGGGGACGCAATGTGTGGCACTTCGCCCATCAGAAAGCGGTGGTCGATCGGGACGCGTCGTTGCAGTGGACGATCGGAGCGATGGGCGCGCGTCTCGCGAAGGTCAATCAGCATGTTGAATTGGTGGGCCCAGGGGCCAACTGCCAAGTCAACGGCGTGATGTTCACCGAGGGGCGGCAGCATCTGGCGTATCACACGCTGCAGCATCATGCCGCTCCGAGTTGCCGGTCGGACTTCTTGTACAAGGCCGCGTTGCAGGACCAGTCGCGGACCGTCTGGCAAGGCATGATCAAGGTCGATCAAGGCGCTCAGAAGACCGACGGGTATCAGCGCAATGATAATCTCCTGCTGTCCGAGCAGGCTCGAGCCGATTCCATTCCCGGCCTCGAGATCGAGGCGGATGACGTGCGGTGCACGCACGGCTCGACGAGCGGACGGGTCGACGAGGAGTTGATCTTCTACGCTCGGAGCCGCGGATTCACTCGTCGCGAGGCGATCCGAGCCATCGTGATTGGGTTCTTCCAGCAGGTGTTCGACCGGATCACGATCGAAAGCGTGCGCGAGGCGTTGGGCGAGTCGATTGCTCGCCGAGTCCGCGAATTCCACTAATCGAAGCCGGCCATTGCGTCGGGCTCGCACCTTTCCGAGCTTGGGAAGGAGCCCATCGGCCCGCGTTCGAACCTGGGCGGCCGCGACTGTGTCGAGGCTCTTGATCGGAGCCGTTGCCTCGTTCGCGGGATGGCCTGTTGGTTTGCGCTAGCCTCGTTCGTACGCAGTTGGGTCTTCGATACCAGTGATCCCGAGGCGGATCACCCCGCCCGGCTGGGCTCGCGCGGCTCGGCTCTCAGTTGACACCGCGCAGACCGCTCTGTACTTTAAACGACTTGGCTTTAGTCCAGCATAAGGGCATGGCTTGCTTGGCTTTACTGGCTTTCGTGGGGCATCGCGAGTCCCTCTCAAGTCGAGGTATCCAGGGCGAGTTTCCGAGCGAATCGAGGTTGCCTGAGGCGAGGGTCTCCATGGCCTCAATCCGCTTGGAACGCGTGAGCTGTGATCTGGCTGTTGGACGAGCCAGCGATGTTGCTCGAACCAACACGGGTTCGGAGTCCGCTTCCGGTTCGTTACCGACGGAAGGGTTGGCGGACTCACGAGTCAGTGGAAGCCGGTCGCGGGTGCTCCACGACATCGATCTAACGGTCGAATCGGGTGAGTGTCTGACGGTTTTAGGGCCGAGTGGCAGTGGAAAGACCACGCTGTTGCGTGTGATCGCGGGACTCGAACGTTGCGCGGCGGGCCGAATCTGGCTCGGCGAGCAGTCGATCGAAAGTTGGAGTCCGGCTCGTCGCCGCATGGCGTTGGTGTTTCAGGAGACGACTCTCTATCCCGACTGGACGGTTGGGGATCACTTGAGTCGGCGGGCTTGGCGTTGGCCTTGGGGGAAGTGGCCCTGGCAAGGTCGGCGTCGGGGCTTGCTAGGCGGTGCCGAAACGGAAACCGACGGTTCGACCGTTGATACTTCCGCGGGGGCGAGTGGAGAGAGTCGACTAGACTTGGCGGGTAAAACGAGCGGCTTGGAACGCTCCGCGGCGGCATGGTCCGATCCGCGGCGAGTGGCCGAGTTGCTTGGACTGGCCGAGTTGACCAATCGGAAGCCTCATCAGCTGTCCGGCGGTGAACGTCGACGCGTGGCCTTGGGTCGCGCTGTCGTGCGGGAGCCGGCGGCATTTTTGTTTGATGAGCCCTTTACTGGGCTCGATCCGGCCTTGCGTTGGTCCTTGCGGCGCGATGTGAGGCGGGTGTTGAGTGAGACCGGAGCGACGGCGCTGCTGGTGACTCATGATTGGCGCGAAGCGGCTTGTTTTCCGGGGCGTACCGCTGTCCTGGTGCGAGGCCGATTGCGGCAAGTGGATCGGCTCGAGGAGCTGCGTCGCCGGCCGGCCGATTTGAGTGTGGCTCAGCTGGTTCGAGACGAGCCGCTGGGATTGCTGGCCGCGCGGTGGTGGCCGGACTCGGACGAATGGGCTTGGTCGACGGACGGTGTTTCGTCGGTCGCGGGGTGTGTTCCGGTTTGGGTGGCGGTCGAGCCTCGTGCGTGGCGCGTGGTTCCCGTTGATTCACCGGAGGCCCGGAATCGAGCGAACGGCTCGCATTCCGTAGGCGACCCAGGCGTCTCGAGCGTGAGGTTGGAAGCGGAGGTCAGGGACTTGTATCGCTATGGGGCGAGCTGGGCGACGGAGCTCGGTCGGCTCGATGGCGCAGGCGAGTCCGTGATGGCGGTGCGGGACGAGAAGCCGGCTTGGAAGCTGGGGGATCGTGTGGTTTTGATCTGCGAGCGCGACCGGGTCATGCTGTTCGCACGCGATGGTGATGGACGACTACTGAAGGCAGGTCGAGAATGAACGCGAACGATTTGTTGCGGATCGTTGATTCGTTGCACCGAGAGAAGAGCATCGACAAGGATGTCGTGTTTCGGGCGATTGAATCCGCGCTCGTGACGGCCGCCAAGCGACACTACGGCGACGAGGCCGAGGTGTGGTTCACGATTGATCGTGAAAAGGGAACGATCAACGGAGCCGTCAATGGCGAATCGCTCGACTACGAGGAAGTCATCGGTCGAATCGGCGCGCAGACGGCCAAGCAAGTCATTATTCAGAAGGTGCGAGAAGCCGAGCGAGACGTGCTGATCGCCGAGTACGACGCATTGCGGGACCAGTTGATTTCCGGCACGGTTCGCCAGAACGAAGGTGGCGCGACGATCGTGTCCTTGGGGCGGCTCGATGCCATTCTGCCTCGCAGTGAGCAGATTCCGGGTGAGGGACATCATCCGAACGAGCGAGTCCGGGCGATGATCATCGAGGTGCGGCCTCAAGGGAGCCGCGTGAAGGTGGTGCTCAGCCGAACGCGACCGTTGCTCGTGCAGCGCTTGTTCGAGCAGGAAATCCCCGAGATCGCCGACAGCGTCATTAATATCAACTCGATCGCCCGTGAGCCGGGATATCGGAGCAAGGTGGCCGTCAGCAGCATCGATCAACGAGTCGACTGCGTGGGAGCCTGTGTTGGCGTGCGGGGTAACCGCATTAAGAACATCGTCGACGAGTTGGGTGGGGAGCGAATCGACATCGTTCGATTCGATGCCGATCCGCAGGTGCTGATTCGCAATGCCCTGCAGCCCGCCGAGGTCGACGAGGTGATCCTCTGTCAGATGCTTGGCCGAGCCATCGTGCTGGTGCGTGAGGACCAACTGTCCCTTGCGATTGGTCGCCGAGGCCAGAATGTGCGGCTTGCCAGCAAGCTCTGTGGCTGGGACATCGAGATCATGACCCAGGAGGAGTTGGAAGAGCAAATCGACCGAGCCGTACGAGGCTTCATGGTTTTGACCGGAGTTGATGAAGAGTTGGCCAACCGTCTGGTCGGTGAAGGCTATTTGTCTTACGATGATCTTTCCGTGATCGAACCGGACGATTTGATGGAAATGGGCGGCCTCACCGAAGAGCAGGTCGACGAGATCGTCGAACAGGCCGAGGCGAAGGCGGAGGAAGCCGAGGCGGTTGCTCAAGAGCAACGACGCCGACAGCGAGAACAAGCCAAGATCGATGCCGCCGATGCCGCCTTCGCGTCGGGTGAAGCGGTCGAAACCGGCTCCACTGGAGCTTCGACCGAGGTTCCCACTGAGTCCTCGACCGAGGCTCCCGCCGAAGCTGAAGCCGCGGTCGATACTGGGGAATCAGCCGACTCGACCACCACTGACTCGACCACCACCACCGACGAAGGCGTGGTGGAGGAAGCGGAGTCCACGGACGAGACCGCCGAGGGCAAGAAACCATCATCGCCTACCGACGAAGCGATCACACCGGATTCATCCTCGGAGCCTGCGGAGAGCTCCGATGGGGAATCTCCCGCCGATTCAGACGAAGGGGCCGTGTCTTCCTAAGTTGAACCTTTTGGTCAGGTATCTTGAGGCAGCCCGGCTTCAAGGTGCGTCGACCTTCGACGGGAAGTTGACCGGACCCGAGTGGCGCTTGGCCAGCCTAGAGGCGGGACACTGCGACTCCTTTTGTGGGGCCCGTGCATGTAACCAGCGACAGATGAGAAATCCCAGGGAACGCATCCACTCCCTTGGGACTAGCCGCGAAGGAGGGCCGCCTAGGTGCCCATTCGGATCTATACGCTCGCCAAAGACCTCGGCATTGAGAATAAGCAGCTCGTTGATATCTGCGCCAAGCTCGGCATTCACGGAAAAGGCTCGGCCCTGGCCAGCCTGACCGATGACGAGGTAGACAAAGTCAAGAGTCACCTCGCGCCTTCCGCCCATAGCGCGCCGACGAATCAGCCCCCATCTGGGGCGACGATTGGACCGGCGGTCCGTTCGGCACCGATTCGTGGTGCCGCTCCTGGACCGAAGGGGCAAATTCCGGTGATTCCCACCAGTAGCCCGTCCGCGACTCCCGCCCCGGAAGCTTCCGAAGCGGTGGAGCCGGTCGAGACTCCTTCCGTCGCCGCGAAAGCCGCTCCCGTCGAGACGTCGCCCGAGGTGGTGGCGCCGGTGGCTCCTCCGACGACTCCCGCGTCGACTCCGACGCCCGCTGGATCGGGACCGCTGACCGGACGAGCCAATCCCGCTCCGCCGACTCGCGCTCCCGAACCGCCTCAGCGGAGTGACGGTGGGGAACGCGAAGTGACGGAACCGGCCGCGCCAACTCGTCCATCGCGTAACGACATGTTCCGCAATCGGACCGGTCCGCTGCGCGATCTGACCGCTCGAACTCGAGGCGGCCGGGACGATGATCGTCAGGGTGGCGCCAAACGCGACGTGGGGCGTCGAGACCCGGTCGTGCGAGTCGCGGCGATGCCCGACGTCAAGCAGCCCTCGATGCAGCCGAAGGCTCCGACCGAGAAGGTGCAAAAGCCGGATATCGCCCTCCCCCAGGATGCGATCCGCAAGGCCAAGTCGGGCGGTGGCATGGCTCCTCTGCAGCAATTCGCCGAGAGCAGCAAGGCGAAGCAAGAGAAGCGGAAGGGCGAAGGCAAGGACCGGGGACGCGAGGTCCCAGGGCCCCCGGGAGGTCTGATCGATACCGATCCGAACAATCGGCGAGGCGGTCCCAAGAAGAAATCACCAGCTGGGAAGGACTCCGATTCCGAACCAGGCATGGGGAATGCCCGCGATGCTCGCACGGCGAAGCGAGCCCGTCGTCGCTCGTTCGACGGCCGTGACGATGATTCGCCAATGTCGCCCGCCGAGTATCGTCGTTTCCGACGGGGACGGCGTCAGGCCTCGGTCAGCACCTCGGCTCCACGCAAGGAGGCCGCGGTCCTGCAACTTCCTTGCTCCATTCGTGAGTTCTCGGAAGCCGCCGGAGTTCCCGCTGGGCTCGTGCTGAAGTCGCTGATGGAGATGGGCCAGATGGCCAACATCAACGCGACGCTCGAGGATGAGACCGCTCGGTTCCTGACCGAGCACATGGGGCTCAAGCTCGAAATCCGCCAGGCGCATTCGCTGGAGGATCAGTTGCTCGAGGAATTCGAGGTCGAGCCGGACGAGGCGAACCTCGAGGGCCGGCCGCCGATCGTGACCTTCCTGGGCCACGTCGATCACGGCAAGACGAGCTTGCTCGATCGCATCATCGGCATCAATGTCGTGTCGGGCGAGGCGGGTGGTATCACCCAGCACATTCGAGCCTACTCGGTGGAGAAGGATGGTCGTCGGATCGCCTTCGTCGATACGCCGGGCCACGAAGCATTTACTGAAATGCGGGCTCGCGGAGCCAACGTGACCGACATCGCGGTGTTGGTTGTCGCGGCCGACGACGGTGTGATGCCGCAAACCGAGGAAGCGATCTCGCATGCTCGGGCCGCTGGAGTGCCGATCGTGGTGGCGCTCAACAAGAGCGACCTGCCAGGCGTGAACTTCGACCGGGTCTACCAAGGACTGGCTCAACACGAGTTGCTGCCGAGTGAATGGGGTGGCGACGTCGAAGTGATTCGCACGAGCGCCATTACCGGCGACGGCATCGATACGCTGCTCGAAACCCTGTTGGCGACCGCCGAGCTTTATGAGCTCAAGGCGCGTCAGGACGGAGCCGCGACCGGCGTTTGCTTGGAAGCCGAGCAAGAGTCGGACCGAGGCGTGATGGCCAAGATCATGGTGCAGCAAGGTACGCTGCGAGTCGGCGATGTCGTCGTCTGCGGTGGAGCCTACGGTCGCGTGAAGGCGATGTACGACACGCTTCGTCCCAACGAACGGTTGGAAGAGGCGGGACCGAGTACTCCGGTCAACCTCTCGGGTCTCGATGTCGCTCCCGGAGCCGGTGATCGGTTCTACGTGGTCGATGACATCGCCAAGGCCCGCGAGATCGCCGAGACTCGTTCGGACCGCAGTCGCGAGCAGAGCCTTTCGGGGATCACGACCAAGGTCTCGTTGGTCGATTTCCAATCGATGCTCGAAAGCGGCACGCTGGGTAAGACCGAGGAAAAGGTCACGCTCAACCTCATCATTCGGGCCGATACGCGCGGTTCGATCGAGGCGATTCAAAAGGAGCTTGGCAAGCTTTCCCATCCGGAAGTCGAGATCCGAATCCTGCAGGCGAGTGTCGGCGGAGTTTCGGTGGCCGACGTGACGCTCGCCCAGGCTTCGCAAGCGGTGATCATCGCCTTCAACGTGGTGCCCGACGAAGTCGCTCGGTCCCTGGCCGACGAGCGTCAGGTCGAGGTGCGTCGTTACGACATCATCTACAAGGTGGCGGACGACATCAAAGCGACCCTCGAAGGCAAGCTCAAGCCGACCGAAACCACCGTGGATACTGCGGCACCGCCATGGTGCTCAAGACGTTCACGGTCAGCCGAGTCGGAACGATCGCGGGCTGCCGAGTCATGCGTGGTTCGATCGAACGCGATAGCCGAATTCGGGTCATTCGCGAGAACCGCGTGATCGGCGACTACGCCATCGACACCTTGCGTCGTGAGAAGGACGACGTGAAGGAAGTTCGTCAAGGCATGGAATGCGGTATCAAGTTGATGAACTTCAACGATGTTAAGGAAGCCGACACGCTCGAGGCCTATCGGATCGAGCATGTCGCGCGGACTCTCTAACGGTCGTTCGCGATTCGTACGCGAGCGTACCGAAACGGCGAATCAACTCCGCGGCATCTCGATGGGTGCCGCGGAGATTTCGTCTCCTGATCGGCTTAGTCACGCCATCGTTGCTCTCGCGCTCGCGTGCCACGATGCGTCCCCCGGATCCCTCGACTGTCCATCCTCCGTACGACGAACCTGATGACCTCTCGACGCGTTCTCAAAGTTGCCGAAGCGATTCGCGAAACGGTTAGCCTCGCGATACTCACGGAAATTCGCGACCCGCGTGTGCGCGACGTCACCGTGACTTATGTCGAGGTGTCGGCCGACCTCCGTCACGCCAAGGTGCATGTCAGCATCATGGGCGATGAACGGAAGGAAACCCTCGCCCTGCATGGACTCGAGAGCGCCGCGGGATTCCTGCAACGCAAGGTCGCCGATCGGCTCGACACGCGCTACATTCCTCGCCTCCGCTTCGTGATCGACAAGGGTGTCAAGCACTCACTGGCGGTCGCGCGGATCCTGGATCAAGTCCTGCCCCCGGCCGAGGACGACGTCTCGGAGGAAGAGCTGGTCGATGACGTTCCGGAAGCCGGAAGTGAACCTGAAGACTCGCCGGAGGATGACGAGGCTTCGGAAGACAGCAAGTCCGATTCATGAACGCCCGGCGGTCGAACCGTCGAAGGTTGATTCCGCGGCGACCATCGATGGCCCGCGGGTTTCGCCCGCGCGGTTCGCGTCGTCCCACAGACCCTAACAGCAACTCGCCATCTCGATAGGCTCGCTACCATGGCATCTTCCAATCGCGCTGATCAGTTCGGCAAGCTCCAAAAAGTCGCTCGTAAGCACTTCCAGCCGGTCAAGTCCGCCAGCGACCGCTCGGTGTTCGAGACGCTGATTTTCGCTTGCTGTCTCGAGAACTCCGGCTACGAGCAGGCCGAGGAAGCCTACGCTCGACTCCAGGAGATCTACCACGACTGGAACGAGGTCCGAGTCACGACGATCCCGGAACTCGCCGAGTCGATGGTCGGTTTCGTCGACCCGACGGCGAGCGCGGCTCGCGTCAAACGATCGCTGCACAGCGTCTTCGAGACGTACTACGCGTTCGATCTCGAGTTCCTGCGAAAAGAGAACTTGGGCAAGGCGGTGGAGAAGCTCAAGTCGTTCAAGGGAGTCACCGATTTTGGAGCCGGCTATGTGGCTCAGTCCGCCCTCGGTGGCCACGTGATTCCGTTGGACGAGGCGATGCTCAAGTTGTTGGGCGTCCTCGATCTGGCGACTCCCAAGGAGTTGGCCTCCGGCAATGTCTCGGGCCTTGAGCGAGCGATTCCAAAAGCCAAGGGAGCCGAGTTCTTTTCCACCGCCCATCAATTGGCCGTGCAGTTTCTCGCCTCACCCAACAGCAACAAGGTGTGGGCTCTGATCGCCGAAATCGATTCCGACGCGCGTTCCCGGCATAACGCCGCGGTGAAGGCGGCCGCGGAAGCGGCCGAGAAGGAAGCCGCCGCCGCCAAGTTGGCTCGCGAAAAGGAAGCCGAGAAGCAAGCCAAGAAGTTGGCCGCCAAGCAAGCGGCCGCCGCGAAGGCCGCCGGCAAGAAGCCCGCGGCGCCCTCGGGCAAGCCGGATGTCAAGGGAGCCAAGGCGGCTCCGGTGAAGGCCGCGCCCAAGCGGCCCGCGAAGACCGCTCCTCCCAAAAAGGCGGTCGCCAGCGGTAGCAAGCCGAGCCCGACGAAGAAGCCGCAACCGAAAGCGGCGAAGCCGTCAGGCAATACAGGCAAGAAGCCGGCCACGCCCGCTAAGAAGGCGGTTAAGAAGACCGCCAGCAAGCCGGCCAAGAAGATCAGCAAGAAGAAGCCTCGCTGATCCTCGAATCGCACGGTTGGCTATTCGTCGTCGGCTAATCTTCGTCGGCTTATCTTCGTCGGCTAATCGTCGATCGAACCGGGATCGTACTTCACCTGCCCATCGGCACGAGGCTGGGGGCGGGCGGATTCGAGATAGGCGGCCAGGAGGATTTGAGCCGCGACTCGGTCGATACGGGCCTTGGTCTTTCTCCGGCTTAGCCCCGCCTCCCCAAGGACTTCTCGCGCGAACGCGGAGGAAAAGCGTTCGTCTTGCAGCGCGATGGGGAGATTCGTGAGCTCTCGCAACCAGTTCGCGAACGCCTCGACCTCACGCGACTTGCCACTGTCGTTGCCATCCAGATGAATGGGCCAGCCCAGCACCCAGCCCACGATTCGCTCTTCCTTGGCCAGCCGCGCGAAGTACTGCGCATCAAGCGCCGGTGAGCGACGGTTGTACGTCTCCCAAGGGCTCGCCAACATCCGATCGGGATCGGTCATCGCGATGCCGATTCGTACCGTGCCAAAATCGATGCCCGCCAAGCGGCCCTGTTCGGGCAGGGTGTCGTTGCGAGGAGGCATGGCGTGCGCCTGGAGTGTGGGTTTGGGTGTCGCGGGATCGCGGTTGGGAATGGCCAGGGATGACGGTAGTGTAACGATTGGCCGCTTCGTTCGAGGTCGCGAAAACTCCCTCGCCCTTCGGCCTGTCGATTTCGGTCCGAAGAATACGACCGTGGGGATCCCACAAGCCTCGCTTCGTCTCGTGGCTTTGAAAGCGTGTCCTCGATCCGTCGGTCAACCGATGGAGAACGGTCCATCCCTGGGACGCGTGGTGGAGGCAGCGCGGCGAACCGACCGACAAGGCGTTCACCGCCGAAACGGGTCCGCGGGTTCGCGAGCGATGGGTTGTCGAGTCGCGTGGGATTCGAAATTGCCTTCCGCGAGAAAGTGCCGAGTCATCCGCATGACTTCCTCGTTCCAAGGCATGAATGTGTGCATCGATTCCACGTGACGAAAGTCGACCGCTCCCGGCAAACGAGTCTCCTCCAAGCTCACGATCAGGTCGTCCTCGCCACGCACCAGGGGATTGGAGAAGTCGGAGTCCTCGCCTCCCGCCAGGATGCCGAACTCAAATTCCGGAGTCGCCAAGAGCGGCTCGACGTCCTGCCACTCGCGGGCGAGTTGCTGGCCTGGCTCTCCACCGAATAGATAGAAAATCGCGTTGTCGCGGAGTCGACGGGCGAGTTCCGCGCCCTGGTTAGGCGGACCCAGCATCACCATGCGTTTGTGCTCGGGGCGCTCATTGGCCCGCGGTGGATACTTGGCGAGGTAACGGCGGACGACGAGATTGCCCAAGCTGTGTCCGACGAACGAAATATGCTCGACGTTATCCAGATGCGTGATCACGTGATGCAACGCATCGGCATGTTCATCGATCGTCGCCCGCGTGCTCGCGTAGCCGAAGTCGACCACGCGAAAACCATCGCGATGAAGCGACGTTTCCAGCGAGTCCCACGAGGAACGACTGCGACCAAGACCGTGCAACAAGATAACGACATCCGGGAGTCGATCGGCGTCGGGGTCGCGCGGCTGGAGCCGATTGAGCTCTTGCAGGCAGTGCGAGTAGTTGCCCCAGGCGTGCCGCGTATTGTTCTCGTCCAGCAAGCGGTAGTGGCCGGAGAAGACGTTTTGCTGAATACGCCAACCAGCTCGATGGTACCAATCGGTCCAGAACTGCTTGCCGCCCATCGTGCCGAGCGAGAAGTTGAGATACCCAACCGGTTCCTCGTTTGGATCGGGAGCGGGGAGAGGGGAACGGGGTTCGTCCAACGAAGGCGATTGCCCCACGACCGCGACCGGAAATCCCAGACCCAGCAGAATCGTGACGACGAGCCAGCGAGGAAACTGCATCAATCGCCGGCGATACGACGGATTCACTGAACGGTTCATGGAACTCGCGTCCGCAAGGGGGAACGTTTCGGGTTAACACTCCCTATTCTTCCCAAAACCACGCGGTGGGGCCAACCCCAGAAATGAGCAAGCCAGCGGGCGACCAGGCCGTCTCACCTACCAAATCTCGGCCGAGTCCATCGCCTTGGGGTGAAGCGACGAGCCACGTCATCGAACCTCGTTCGCGCCCCGATGGTGTCGTGTTATCAGGGATGGCGTTGGTCGGAAGTGTTGTCGGTGCAAGGAGTTGTTGGGTTGATTGAGAAGTCGAAGAGTCCCTCGCTGACCGGCCTGTTGGTTTCAGTCCAACTAGTTGCGTTACAGCTTCCCGCAATCGACGTTTCTAAGTGCAAAACAGTCACACCACCGATGGCTAAGCCCCCTTGGGGGCGCCGCTCCACAGCCTAGGGTCAGGAGCCCAAGCGAAGCGTGGGGCGACGCAGCCCTAGGTCGACGAATTCCCACCCCAAAATCCAATCCGTGAGACGACCTCGATGGGCGACTCACGGCCGCACGATGCGGCGCGGCTGATTGCACCGCCAGCCGCTTGCGCTGACGGTGTCGTGTTATCGGGGATGGCGTTGGACCGAAGTGTTGGTGATGTAGAGAGTTGGTGGGTTAATTGGGAACTCGAAGAATCCCTCGCTCACGCTTCGGGTTTCCTTGGTTTTCCAGGCTTTTGAATTGGCCGCTGGGGCTGAGAGGTGAGCCGCGCGACACTACGATTGAGCCGCCGAGCCACCGGCACACAGAGCCGACGGACATTTTGGATGGAACGTACCGGGCGCGCTACTTCTTGATGCCGTACTCATCGATCTTGCGATAGAGCGTGGCTCGGCTGATGCCCAGTAGTTTCGCCGCCTCGGGGACATTGCCTTCGGTGCGCTGCAACGCCTCTCGGATGAGCCGTTGTTCCCAATGGTCGATACGCAGCGAGTCGAGCGCGTCGGAGCTCGTGCCTCGCAGCGCCAGGTCCTCCACCTCGATGCGCTTCCCTTCCGCCATCACGATCGCGCTATCGATCACGTTGCGCATCTGCCGGACATTGCCGGGCCATTGATAACTCAACAGATGCTGACGGGCTTCATCGGAGAGATCGAGATCGGGGCGTCCGTGGATGCGCTTGAAGTGATCGAGAAAGTGTCGAAGCAACATCTCGATGTCCTTGCCTCGTTCCCGCAGCGGAGGCACGTAGAGCTCGAACACGCTCAAGCGATAGTACAGGTCCTCGCGGAATTTCTTTTCGGAGACGTACTCGCGCAGGTCGCGATTGGTCGCGGCGATCACGCGCACATCGACCTTCACTTCGTGAATTCCACCCACGGGCAAGAAGGGATGCCCCTCGAGAATCCGGAGCAACTTGGCTTGTCCCTCGAGCGTGAGCTCACCGACTTCGTCCAGGAACAACGTCCCCGAATCGGCTTGCTGAAAGAAACCGATGTGGTCCGAATCGGCGCTGGTGAACGCGCCCTTCTTGTGACCGAATAGCTGGCTCTCCATCAGGTCGACCGGAATCGCGGCGCAGTTCACGCTCAGCATCGGACGGTCGTAACGTTGGCTTGAACGATGCACGGCCCGAGCCACCAGTTCCTTGCCCGCGCCACTTTCGCCACGGATGAGGACGCAACCGGCGGCCCGCGCGACTCGGCGAATCCGGCTCTTCAAATCCAGCATCGCCGGGCTTTCACCGATGAGCTCGTCGGTGTCGCCGGCGGATTGCTTGAGCCGTTGATGCTGTTGTTCGAGCGTCGCTTGACGTCGGACTCGCACCAACGCTCGGACCAGCAGGTTGCCCAATGAGCTGGTCCAATCGAGGTGTCCTCGATTGAATTGGCCTTCGTACCGACTGATGCCGATCGCCCCCTTCACCTCATCGCCATCGATCAGAGGGACCCAATACGAGTGCGTGAACGAGCTGTCGACTTCGTGTGGAATGTTCGAGGGTTGTTCGATCGCGATGCGATGGCGCTGATTGGAAATGAGCTGAGTGGCCACTTCATCCAGTTTGAGTTCGGCTCCTCGTTCCGCCGGCAACACGGTTTGAGGCCGCAACGCGCCTTGATCATCGAGCCACAGGAAGCCGACGACATCCGCCTTGGTGCGATCGCGAAGTTGCCGCAGACATTCGTTGATGACTGCGTTCCCATCGAGATCGGACAGGAGCCAATAGGCGACTCGAAACAGCTGGTAGATATCCTCGCCCGAGCGAATGCCCTTCAATTCGGGCAGGGCGAACTGTCCCGTATTCTCGGAACGCAGGGCTTCCTCCATCACGATCGATGGGGATGGCACGCCAGGTTCCGTTGGCTGAGCCGTGCTGGGTTCCTCGAGCAAGAAGCGAAACCGAGTGCTCCCCACGACGATCATCGTCGAATCGACAAGCTGCGCGGTGTCGATCTTCTGACTGTTAACGAACGTCCCGTTGCTGCTCTCGCGATCCTCGACCCACCACAGACCCTCGGAGCGGTAGACGCAAGCATGCACGCGCGAGCATCTTGGATCTCCGAGCACCACCGTGCACTCCTTGTCACGTCCGATGAGATTCGGCTGATTGGGAGACATCGGGTAACGGGAGCCGACAAGAGGGCCCTCGATCATCATCAAGAACACGTTCACGCAGATGGTCTCATGAGCTCGAGAAGAGGGAGCTAGCAGGGCGAGGAGTGTGGGACAGTCGGTTGGGAGTGGGAGGTGCGCCATCGAGTGTGCGCCTTACTCCCTCTCAACCTCCGCCGATTATACGTTAATCGCTCGCATTAAGGGGCCTGTGTCGTCACGCTTCGCCAGCCGAGTCACGGCGACGTGCATTCAGTCGGCGGTGTCCAGATAAGGAACTCCGTGACGCAGCTTGCCAACCGCGACAAGCTTGCGGAGTCGATCTTGCGTGCGATTCTGGAAGCAAGGCTCCCCAGCTTGCGAAGCCAGTCGGCATCCGTCGCAAACGGTCGGTTCGTGTCGTCGATCGAGCCTGTCCGCCCAAGGTTCGGAGTTCGTCCGGCCTATCAGCTCGCCAAGGTCCCCGAGCAATCTCCCCGAGAGTCGCCCAAGGCCCCCAAGGGTGGCGATATGCGGCTAGCCGGACGCGTCACGCCTCCTCCGTTAGCTGGCTCGTCAACTCCATCGTGGGCACCTTTGAGACGCAGAGCATGATGAGCGTCTCGATTTGTCGCGGCCGACGTCGCGATTGTCTCGATTCGAGAATCGTTGTCGCAGCTTGAGAGACCGAGTCCTGGGATGAGACAGCCAAAGAGGCTCGACGAGGGGGTGTTGGATCGAGGTGCATTGAGCGGTGGAAGAATTCTGACCGCGATTATCGCCCCCCAACGTCCATTTCTGTTTTTGAGGATCGCCGCGGCGGCATGTGTGGCACGCCCGTTGCGTTGAGTCGTATTCATCGCCAAGCGAGCTGATCGGGATTCACCCCGATCGGTTGAGAGTGGTGGACGGCTACTGAAGGGTCCGCGGCTGTCTTGTTTGGCGAGAACTGCCGGAATATTCGCTTTGCCTTGCCGAGCGAATGTTCCATCCACGAGGCCGTTGCGCGGTAGTGGGTGAGGGGAAATGCTGCCCCACTTACCCCAAGCCCCTACCGCCTTTTCCTCGTGAAGTTTCTTATTGTTCGGCGGTGGCTGCCTTGAGCGCGCCCGTGCTCCTGTCCGACTCGCCCAATCGGCGCGTAACCGGTTTCGCCCCTCGCGACACGAATCGAAACCGTTTGCCAGCTCTCTCTGGTTGTCAGCCACGTGTTGGCTCATCTCGTATGGCGCGGCGTGAACGCCTCTTGTTCGCAGCGGTCAGAAAGAATGTCGGTTGTTCGGCAACCCTCTCCCGCCGCGAAACCGAGTCGGCACATGCGGCCCTGTGGTAATCGCCGGGGCGTGAGCGTGACCAAGGAAGTTGGCTCAGTCGGTTTTCCGATCGCTAGGCCGCGGATTGCCTTTCTCGTATCGAGAGGCTTATCGCGGGAGCCAAGTGATGTGGAGGCGTCGGTTTACGAACGCCTAACGGGACTGAGAGCTTGCGGCGGTTGTTCGATCTTGTTTGGCATTTCCACAAGGACTAGGATGCCCATACCGCCTAGGGGCCCAACGGGAAAGTTCGGTCCGCCGCGTCCCTTGATTCACTGCGATCGATCATTGGCAGTTTTCATGCGGCGTGTCGTTCCCGATCGGTGATTGGGTTGACGGATCCACGTCGTTCGGTCCTGGCGTGGTGGTTGGGTGGTCGCGGCGGGTGATGTCCCGCCGAGTGGTCCGCGTCACGGTCGCCCACGGCCGGTAGCGAGTCAGAGCGTTGATGACGACTCGCGTTTGTTCAGTCGGAATCGCGGAGCAGCCGTGGTAAGCGGCGGCTTCGTTTCACTAAGTCGAGGAATAACGATGCGTCGTACGGAACTTGGCTCCCGGGCGGTTGGCCGTCGCTCCATGACGACAGGTTTGCTGTTGTCGTTGAGCTTGGCCTGCGTCCCGTTTGTCGTCTGGTCGTTTGAGTTGGGCGAGCCAACTTTTCAAGACCGGCAGATCTCGAAGGCGATCGCGAGCCGAATGCCGCTCTATCACCTGAGCAATCGAGTGATGGACGACGAGATCTCGCGCGAAGGCCTGCATCTGCTCATTAAGGGGCTCGATCCTCAGAAGCTCTACTTCTACAAGAGCGACATCGAGGAGTTCGAGCAGAGTGGAGATCGGCTCGATGATTTCGCCAAGGCGGGAGATTTGTCGTTCGCCTTCACCGTCTTCAATCGCTTTCTGACTCGCATCGAAGAGCGGCTGGTCACGATCAACGAGTTGGTCGACATGCAGCACGACTACACGGTGCGGGAAGAGATGGTCACCGATCCCGACCTGCTCGATTACCCGGCATCGCCCGAGGAAGCGCGAGACCGTTGGCGGCAGCGGATCAAGTACAGCTTCTTGTTGCTCAAGGCCGAAGGGACCGAGGGCGCCGAGGCTCAGGACAAGTTGCGTCGACGCTACACGTCGTTCGCTCGTCGCATGGAGCAGTTCGACGCCGAGGAAGTCACCGAGATGTTCCTCACGGCTCTGACCACGGCCTATGATCCGCACTCGACCTATTTCTCGAAGACCACCTACGAGAACTTCCTGATTCAAATGCGTTTGAATCTCGAGGGCATTGGCGCTTCGCTCCAAAGCGAGGACGGCGTGACCGTGATCAAGCGGATCGTTCCCGGTGGCGCGGCGGACAAGCTGGGCTTGATCCATGTCGAGGACAAGATTGTCAGCGTGGGCCAAGGCGAAACGGGCGAGATGATCGATGTCGCCGACATGAAGCTCGACGATGTCGTGGCGATGATTCGTGGACCGGCGGGCACCGTGGTTCGTCTCGGCATCATGCACGATGCGTCGAATGAGATGAAAACCTATTCCATCGTTCGCGAACGTATCGAATTGCGGGACAGCGAGGCTCAAAGCGACGTCTTCGAGGCCGGTACCAAGCCCGACGGGACGCCTTACCGAGTCGGCGTGATCAACTTGCCGAGCTTCTATGCCGACATGGAAGCGGCTCGACGTGGCGTCGAGGAGTACAAGAGCACGACTCGTGACGTGGCTCGCTTGCTCGGCGAGTTCCGTGAGCAAAACGTCGACGCCGTCGTGTTGGATCTACGCACCAACGGTGGTGGGTCGCTGCCCGAGGCGGTCGACTGCACCGGCTTGTTCATCGATCAAGGCCCCGTGGTCCAGGTCAAGGATTCCACGGGTAGCTCCGAGGTGTTGTCGGATGATCATCCGGGAGTCGCCTGGGATGGACCGCTGGTCGTGGTGACGAGCAAGTTCAGTGCGAGCGCCAGCGAGATCTTGGCGGGAGCCATTCAGGACTACAACCGAGGATTGATCGTCGGTGACACGGCGACTCATGGTAAGGGAACGGTCCAGAGTCTGATGGACGTGGGACGCTTCTTGTTCCGTTTGGCTCAGCCGCCCGACAACTACGGGGCGCTCAAGGTCACGATGCAGCAGTTCTATCGTCCCAGCGGCGACAGCACGCAGCAACGTGGCGTGTTGGCGGACATCGTGTTGCCCGCGATTAGCGACCACATGCCGGTGGGCGAGTCGGATCTGGAGCACGCGCTCGAGTTCGACAAGATCGCGGAAGCCGATTTCGACAGGGTCAACATGGTCAGCGCCGACCTCGTCGCGCAGCTGCGTGAGCAATCGACCGCTCGAGTCGGCCAATCCGAGGACTTCCAGGACGTCGAGACGGATATCGAGCGGTATCGCGAGCAAAAGGCTCGTAAGACCGTATCGCTCAACGAAGAGGAGTTCTTCGCTCGTCGCGCCGAATTCGACGCCGACAAGGAAGACGAAGAGACGATTCAGGAGCAGGTCAACAATCCAGGCGCGATCAAGCGAGATTTCTACTTGGATGAAGTGTTGGCCATCACGGTCGACTACGTGCAATCGCTGAGCGGCCAACCGATCGCTCGCAACTAAGTCGTTCGTGCAACCACGAGTCGCTTCTCGAGTGGCTCGTGGCGCGATACAAAACATAAGAGGCGTGGTCGTAGTGGGCCACGCCTCTTTGCGTTGAGGTACCGCCCTTGTCACAACAGTCGCCGAGAGGCTTGGTCGATAAGATGGACCCACGACGTTACCCACGGTTTCGCGGCAAGTGGAAGGGCCTTGATTGGGGAGCCTCATGACCGAGTATTCTGGTTTCGACTCCATGCGATCCTCAAGTTGCTCTTCTTGGGATCCCCACGATGTGACTCATCTGATTGTCGTCGGAGGTGAGCAACGAGGCGACGCGGTATCCCGCGAGGAGTGGTCCGCGTTTCAAGCGGGGCGCGTCGTGTTGGTCGATCTACGCACAGGCGTGGTCACTCCGCTCTTGCGTTATTCGGGCGACCCTCGGCGACTGGCCGACGGTTCTCCGTCGGTGTTATTCAAGTCGTCGACATTGACGCGTCATGCCTTGTGGCTCTGTACGACGACCGAGATTCTTCGAGTGGGGCCACGGGATTGGCAGATCGAGAAACGCGTTTCCCATCCTTGGCTCAACGATGTGCATCACGTCGTGCCGACGGCGGAAGGAACATTGTTGGTCGCGAACACCGGCCTGGATCAGGTGTTAGAACTCGATCTCGATGGGCAAGTTTTCGCGGCGTGGTCGACGGCCTCCACGCCGACCTGGGAGCGTTTCGATCGCGCGGTCGACTATCGCAAGATCGCGACCACGAAACCCCATCACAGCCATCCCAACTACGTTTGGCACGCCGATGGGCGGTGGTGGGTGACTCGCTATCTCACTGGTGATGCTTGTGAGGTGGGCGGGCTCGGTTCGACTCGGCGACTCTCGGCCGTTCCGCGGGAGCCCGAGAGTAAGGACTTCGCGGGACCGCATGATGGCGTCGTGTGGAGTGATCGAGTTTGGTTCACCACCGTCGACGGGCACGTCGTTAGAAGTCCGGCCAAGCTGGCGGCCGACGTCGATTCGAACGTGGCGTCCGAGGAATTGGATCGCGTGCGGCTCGTGGGTGCCGACGACGGGCCCGAGCTTTTGGGTTGGTGTCGTGGCATCGCGCCCGTCGATGCGAACCAGGCTTGGATTGGTTTCTCGCGACTTCGTCCGACGAAGTTCATGGGCTACCTGAGCTGGGTCAAGCACGGCTTTCGCAAGGTGGGGCAATACGCGACGGCTCCGACTCGCATCGCGCTGCATGACTTGACCGACGGTCGATTGTCGCGCGAGATCGACTTGGAACCCGCTGGCATGTCGACCATTTTTTCACTGCATCCCTGGTCGGACTCATGCTGTGGTGAGTCGTTTCCGCTGCAACCGTTCGAGGCCCCGCCACGACCGACTTGCCCGAGTGACTCGCTTTGAAGTCGGCGCGGGCCGCTCGCCCACGGGGCGATGGAGGGTCACACGTCGCGAGACGTTCTAGCTGATTGGGCTCCCGGCGAGCTTCCTGGGATCGCTCGGTGAGGTCAGTCGGCCAATCTGTGAGGTCAGTCGCCCAAGCGGAACCGAACGATGCACCACAGCGCTCGGAAGGCATCCTTGAGCCCAATCTTCTTGCCTTCCTCGTAGCCACGGCGCGAGTATCGAATCGGTATCTCGCACAGTCGAATCCCAGACTGCCTCGCGAGCTTGGCGGTCAATTCGAGTTCGATGCCAAAACCTCGCTCCTTGAGCGACGGAGCGAGTCGCTGGACGGTGGCCGTGCGCATGACCTTGTAGCACGTTTCGACATCGCTCCAATCGCAGCGAGTCATGAGATTCGAGAGGAACGTGATCAGTTGGTTGCCCCAGCGATGCCACGACGGGGAATCGGAATGCGCGCCACGCGCGAACCGACTGCCGTACACGACATCGGCGCGATCCTCGAGCAAGGGGCGAATGAGTCGAGGAAACTCGTTCGGGTCGTATTCCAAGTCGGCGTCCTGGATGAGCACGATGTCACCGGTAACGCGTTGGAAGCCGGTTCGCAGCGCGGCTCCCTTACCTTGGTTGCCGTCGTGCAGGACGAGTTCGATTCGTTTGTCGCTCTCGACCGCGGCTCTCCACTCGTCAAGCCGCCGCGACAAAAGCGCGCGAGTCCCATCCAAGCTGCCGTCGTCGACGATCACGATTTCGAGAGGCAGCGCGATCTGGAGGAGACGTTGCATCACCGACTCGATCGTCTTGGCTTCATTGAAGACCGGCACGACCACGCTCAAACGAAAATCGTCCGGCAACTTCAGTTCGGGTTCCGTTGCTCGGTCGACTTCATCACGAATGACGCGGGGCATGCAAGGATCCTCGAGGCGTTGAACGGTCGACCGCGAAACGACGCGCGACTCGACCCCGAAAGCCCGCCGTGAATGAGAGTCGGGTTGGAAGTCTCGCTGCTGGCGTGCTCATTCTAGCCGGAAATTCACTGGCGAAATGGTTCGTCGCGGCGGAGATCACGAACGAAATCGAACCACGTTCCACCGTTGATTCCCGACGTGGCGTTCCATCGATTTCACTTGGACGCCAGATGCCTTGACGGCCCAACAGGCAATCGACGAAGGGTCGCCCATGGGCGAAGTTTAGGTCATGCGACGAGCCCCATACCACGATTCTCGAACTTGAATCAAGAGGTCTCCACGCATTCGAATTCGACGCGTGTCGGGCGTGGAAAACTTTTCAGTATCGTTGCTTGACAGGCTCGCTCGTACCGCCACAATGTCGACGTCGATCACGAGAGCCGAACGAGTTCAACTTCTTCGGCGTACTTCGACTGACGCGAGTCCGAGTTCCCGCGAGGCGCGAACGAGTCACGGGGAATGACGAAGTCCACAGGCGAAGCGGCATCGATCTTGTCACGAAGTCGAGACTTTTCTCCATGCTCGAATTCCGCGGCGACTTGCTTGTTGTTCGTCGCGGAGCGGTTCGACCGAGTGGACCGTAAGTACGGTGGCCACTCGAGCAGCTACATCGTCGCGCGTGGGAATTGTCGGGTCGGAATTGGCGAATCAAGATTGGCGAATCGTCGGGCTTTCGTCTTCAGCCAGTTTCCTTCACGGTCTGTTTCGTGGACGAGTTCGCGAGCGACGAATTTACTTGCTTGATGCACGGGTGTCCGATCGCGACGAAGCGTGGTAGAACGAGTTTCAAGCAAGACAACGATCATTGGCGAGACGGAGTCTCGCGACGCGGTAGCCACCAAGACGTACACCAAGAATTTCCAAGAGATGAGCGGGGGCGGCGACTGAGGGATTCGACTGTCGTCGGTTTTAGAACCGGGGATCGGATGACCCCCCAATCTCTTTTGCGATCGGACAGCTCCTTAGCGATTGAATAGCGGCTACTTGACCGGAGCGACGCACCGCTAGTTCAAGTTCGTTCGGCCCGCCAAGGTCGAGCAACACGATCACAAGACCGCGCAAGAGAAAAGGCGACTCGCAAGAGTCGCCTTTTTTCGTCTTCATCCTGAATCACGGAAGTCCGCTGAGCCGTGATTCGTGTTCTGGCTCCCGACACGGCATCGTCACTCGGTCTTGTTTCGACGCCGCGTCGATCCGCTCTTGCGTTCACCGTCCTCGTCAATCGCGGAGGCCGTGGGAACCGTTTGGCTACTCGGCCAGGAGTTGCTGGATCATCGCGTCCAGTGCCCGCGCGTTGTCTTCTCCACTGCCGACCTTGATCATGCGGACGCGTCCCTCGCGATCAATCAGTACCGCCTGGGGAATCCCAGTGACGCCATAGAACTCTTGCAGCTGAGTGTCGTCCATGACGGCGAACACATGTTTGAGTTCGTGAAAGCGCGCGAACTCCTCGAGTGCCCGGTGCTCGGCTTCCGCCGAGAGCTCACCCTTCGCCACGGGGCGTTGAGCCGCTTCGTCCCAGTCGTACTTGTAGTAGCGAGTCACTCCGACCGTCACGAGGCCTTGCTCCGCGTATTGCTCGTTCCATTCGCGGAGGTGGGGGAAAGTCGCGATGCAAGGTCCACACCACACGGCCCAAAAGTCAATTAGTACGACCTTCCCCTTGAGGTCCGCGGGAGGGATCGCATCGCCGTTGACCCAAGCGGCTGGCAGGATTGGCATGCTCGGTTCACCGATCAAGGTAACGTGCTTGAGTGCGACGTTGATCCGCTGTTCCAAGGCGGCGATCGATCGCTCGATCACCGGCGCGCTCGCGGGAGTCGGCTTCAGTCCGTCGAGCACGTACTCCAGATCGGTGCGAAACTTCTCCAGCGTGTCTCGCGCGGCGAGTGGCTCGATTTGCAGCTCGGTGTTGATCTTGCGGATGCGAACGTTCGTCCAAGCGGCGAAGACATTGTCGACGCCCCGGTGATTCCACACCCACTGCAGGTCGAGCACCGCATCCGCCTCGTTCAAGCTGGGAAGACTTTCGGAGGGATCGCTATTCGAGGCCGCGATCAGCGATGATTTGAGTTTGAGCCATTCAACGATCGAGATGCGGGTTTCTGGATCGGACGAAGCGTCGTTGAGCCGCAACTTGGCCTTCGCCAACTCCTCGTTGACCAGCTCACGCATCGCCTCAAGTCGTTGGGCCCGATAGAGCGCCAACGCCTTGGTTCGCAGCAGCTCATCGACGATCGCCGGATGTGCGGTCAGTTGTTCGATGCTCTCGTCATGCAATGCGAGAGCGGAGTCGAACTTCTCCATCTGCAATGCCACGCCGGAGTTGAGTGACAAGGAAAGCGTCAGGATTCGCAACGCGTTGGCGTCATCCGCGGCAAGTGGCGTGACGCCTTGGACCACTTCGGTGGCGACGGTCGACGCCAATTCCAGCTGGCCACCGCGCATGAGGTTGGTCGCGAGCAGTAAGCCGCTGTTGAAGATGTCCGTGGACGAAGGGTGCCCGGCCACGGCTCCACGCCACGCCAACAAGGCGTTGTCGAAGTCTTGAGCGGCGATGTATTTCTGGATCTCCGCGAGATGCTCGGCCTCGGTTTTATCGCCGGTGGCCGATTCTTGTGGAGGAGCCGCGTCTTGCCCTCGCGCGGGGAGAGCCCCTAGTCCCAACGAGATGAAGCACAGGACACCAAGCATCGTTTGCCAGGTCGAGCGGGGCATCGGTTGATCCTTTCAGTCAAGTTCAGGTGGAGCCGCCGGCCGACTCCGCTAGTAAGCATTTTGAACCATCTCCCCCTGCGAGTGCAGACCGATTACGACAAGTTTGTCGGTGACGAGGCGAAAACCTGGAAGCAAATGGGTGGCTGGCCACTCGGCTCAAGAGTGTTGTTGGGATCGGCGGGCCACCAATTAGACTGAATGGGGACGACTTGGGAGCGAAGCGGCGTCCTGAGTCACACGCGATATCCCCCAAAACCACCGAATTCCATCCTCTCCGCTCCGGGTGTTCCACTTTATGAAACGCGTCGTGCTCTTTCTGGGGATCTCACTCATCGTTGCGTTTCTGGGGGGCGTGATTTGGTTCGCCAATGGAGCCAAGGGGTTCACGTTCGAGCATGAAGTGAAAACCGATCTGTCGATGGATCAGGTCTACCGCGTTCTGACCGATCGAGACCTGCAGCAGTTTTGGGGTAACGCGCGGACCAATTACGTTGTCGAGACTCCTGGCGACTTCAAGGTTGGGACTCGGGTCACCTACAGCGTGGTGGATGGTGACAAGGTCTACGCCTTTACCGAGGAGATCGTCGAGCTCGCCAAGCCCAATCGGCTCGTCGTCAAGATCGAAACGGAACCGTTCGAGGCGACGCTCACCTACACCATCTTGCGACTCGATTCGCAAACCGAGTTGCATGTCGTCGCGGATGGGAACCTCAAGGGTTGGGCGAAGTGGGGAGGGAGCGTCGCGCTCAAGGCCATCGAGGACAAGATCAAGGGAGATCTTGAAGAGCTCGGTCTGAAGCTCAATCGCAGCATTGAGCTGCGCATGATTCTCGATAATTCGAATTGAACTCGGCTCGCGGCAGGTCTCGCTCCAACCGCCCGGTCCCCTGCTGTCTCGCCAACGCTCCTCGATGTTGCGCTTTCATGGATGGAGCGAAGCGGAAGTGTTCGAGGCGTAACGGGTTGGTGGCTTATGCGAGAAGTCGAAGAATCCCTCGCTCACGCTTCGGGTTTCCTTTGGTTTTGCCACGCTCTTGAGTTGGACGACTGGGGCGAAGCGTGAAAGTCGCAGGGTCAAAGCGAACCACCTCGAGGCTCTCTCGTGCTCGACTCGACGGTGCGCCGCTGACGCATTCAAACGATTCCCCTGTTGCCACGCCCGGTTCGAGGCTCAAGCCGAGTTGTCCGCGGAGGTCCTGCTCGAGTGTCGAGAGCGATGCGATTTCGAGTTGGGTAGCTCGGCGTTGGGTCTCCCGAGGTACCCACATCCCCTCAAGCGGGTTTGTCCCCAGACTCGAGCCAGTAAACCTCGCGAACAATGGCGACCCAATCGAGCATAACGTCGACATGTCACGGGTCGGACGTTGTATCTTGGGGCCTTGGCGTTTGAGTCACGACTCATGGATGGCCGCTGTCGACTCGCCTCGGTGACAGGCCGAAGCGGCGGATCGCGGGACTCCCCAGGAGGCGCCGGAGTGATGGCGGGCGACCTGTTGCAACAAGTCGTCCCGCGCGTAAACACCGGCCTTGTGACCCACGGTCTTGGCGTCGCGCGTCTAGGGAACGAAAACCGATCCGTTCGATTCGTTTGAGCGGTTTCTTGAAGCGAGGAAATCACGATGAGCGCCGGTGGAGGAACTGGAGAGCGAAGGCCCGTGGAGTGTCCGAGTTGCCGTGCTCGATTGATGGTGTTGGCGACGGCATCTGGCTCCGCACAGTGCCCGAAATGTGGCAACCTGATTCCTCTTGGCGGGGGCGGCTCCTTTACCTCGAGCGGGCCAGCTCCAACTCCGCGGTCATTCGTTCCGACCGCGCCGAGTTACTCGCAAGGTGGCTACTCTCCGCAGGCGCCGGCCAAGCCGTCGTCCGGGAGCAAGATGCCTCTGATCATCATTGCGGTGGTATTGCTTCTGTGCTGCGTCCCCACCGGGCTCATTGGAGGTGGCATTTGGCTGGTCATGTTGACCGTCGACAGCGATGACGGACTCAGTACTCGTCGCGCCAATTCGGCGGCCAGCTACGGTGACCCGTACAGTCAAGTGACTCCAACGAGCGACATGGGGCAGCGCACGTTGGCCGCCTGGCAGCACATGCGGCGCATCGATAGCCAGGCCGAGGTCTTGTTGGACGAGGAGGATGGTGCCTTGCTTTATTGGCAGCGGCTGCAGCGAGACTACGGAGCCATCCAAACGACCAACACCGATCCGGAGTTTGTCGCGCTGATGGCCCAATGGAAATCGGTCGCGGACAACTATGTCCGCTATCTCAAGCGGCCCGCGTTGCTGCAGAGCGATGCGGAATTCGACCGGGTCGACGCCGAACGGGAACGTGTGATGGAAATCGAGGACAACCTGTCGAGAACGCTGAGCAAACGCTATCAACTCGATTTTGAATCGATCGAGGATTTCGAGGACGGGTTCTAAGGCTCGAGGGCCACCGGGAAAGGAATTCGACCGCTCGGCCACGATGGCTTGGCTCGGTTACCTGGCGATGGTGCCGCTGCTGATTGTGCGGCCCAGGAATTGCTCTTTGCCTTCCGTGCGGGATTCGCTACACCCACTCTGATTCGAGAGACATCGACGGCAGCCCCGACTCTGCCGGGCTGGTCCGCCTTCCGATGTCTCGTTCGAACGTTGAGAGTAGGGAAGGCGATCATGGAGCCACGTTCGCTCCGTCAACTGGCGTGTGGATGCGGAATTCTCGTGGCGATGAGTCTCGCCTCGGGCTGCGCCCATTTTCGCCCGCGTCTCGAGTCGCAACGATTGGACGCCGGTTACACGCTCGTCCTGCCAGGAATCGAGGGATCGAGCGTCTTCAATTCCAATGTCGGACGCGCGTTGGTGAACTCGGGTGTGCCGACCGCCGTCGAAGTGGACGATTGGACGACCGGCTTCGCCGTTCTCGCCTTGGCCCACTTACGAAGCCGTTGGCGACATGAGACCGAGGCCCAACGACTCGCTGATAAGATCGTGGCCTATCACGATGCGTATCCGGGGCGGCCGATTTATCTGGTGGGGCACAGCGGAGGCGCGGCGATGGCGGTGTTCGCGCTCGAGCGACTCCCGGCGGATGTCAGCGTTACTCGAGTCATTCTGCTCTCGCCGGCGCTGGCGCCTGAGTATGACCTTACGACCGCTCTTTCCCACGCCGATGGCGGCATCTGGAATTTCTACTCGCCGAGCGATGTCGTGTTTTGCGGCACCGGTACGACGTTGTTTGGCACGATGGATGGAGCTTGGCGCCCCGCCGCGGGGAGCGCGGGATTCCGTGCTCCCAGTGGTGAAATCGTGGGAGACCTAGAGGCGGGAGCCTATTTGCCGGTCAATGGAGCCGCCCGTTCACTGGCGGACCACCAATGGGGCCCCGAACTGCGGCAAGTGGGCTATCGGCCCGAGATGATTCTGACGGGCAACCCGGGCGGACACTTCGGTTGGACAACCCAATGGTTTGTCTCTCAGTACCTCGCCCCACTCATCCAGCTCGACTTCCGTTAGGTCCTCGAGCGGCGTGGGCTTATCGTTCGAGCGTCGACTTGACGAATGCTCGTTCGATCAACAGGTAATTGCGACCGTGGAATTCGGTCACGAGCCCATCGATTTGCCACAGCAGCGCCGATTCTCCCTCGAGTTCGCCGGCGATGCGCTCCAGCGCGAGATTCTCCAGAGCGACAAACACGCTTGTACCGTCGACCGGTTGGAACTCGATCCGGTCGCCCACGCGTTTGAACCAGCCGACTCCGCGTTGGATTCGAGTCCCTTCGCGCATGCGCGTGACCGAAGCGGTCGATTGCTCGTCCATGCCCTCTTGGCTGAGCGACGCGGCGACCAGGATCGAGGACGTCAACGCGACCATCGTGATGGCGATCAACGGGCGAAGGGAAAGCGTCATCGAATCGACTCCCGCACGATGGAATGAACGTAACTCGCGCGACCGAGTTACTGGGATTTGGGTAAGGCCCAACTATGCAGGATCAGGACCGACCCCACGCTCATCATCGCCCAACCGAGCCAATTGGGCGGCGTGACCGTCTTCTTGATCGCCGGTCGAGGGCCGGAGGCGGCCAAGTACGTACCGAACGATTGGGGTTGTTCGACCGGCAGGTTCTCGGAGTTGCGTGCGAGAAACGTCGTGGCTTGTTCGGTCAAGACGTAGCTCTTGACCAGGTGGACCTGGATGCCGAGCAGCAAGACGACGATGCCGATGCCGTAATAGTGGGTGCGATTGAATTCCATTGTGGATTCTCCACGGCCAAGGCCGTTCGAGGCTTTCGAACAGGCCAAATCACGGTCGGGTCGTTGAATGGGGAGCCCGTCCGCGGTTCGAGTCGCTCGAGCGAGCCTTTCAGCGCGCTCGAATCGCCAATCGATCGTCCTATCGGCGTCGCGTGCCGGCTGGCTTCGGAAGGACCATAAAAGGCTCGCTTGTACCTCGGATGCCCCGCGGAACGATCTCGCGGGCATCGCGGGTCAGGTAAGATAGAACCCTTGACTCCCCCGAGGCGGCTGGGCAGAATCGCCGTTCCTTTCCAAAGCCGCTTGCTGGTCTTCCCGAGTTTCGGGACCGGCGGTTCGAAGTCGGAAGAAGGATTTCGGTTCGACGGAGTCCCGCAATCAAAGGCCAAGTGGGTTGAGCCGAGGCATGGGTCGAACGCCGACAAGAGAAAGATCGCCCTACGCGCCGCTCGGACAAGAGCGTCTGGATTCTCCCGGCTTCCTGGGCTTGTGGTCGACTCAATGGCTTACCGCCATCAACGACAATGCCTTTCGATGGTTGGTTGTCGGGATCGCCAAGGATTGGGTTGAGCCGGCCCAACACTCACGAGTCCTCATCATCGGACTCGTGCTCTTCGTCCTCCCCTATTTGCTTTTGGCCAGTCACGCCGGTTATCTCGCGGACCGCTTCAGCAAACGTGACGCCGTGCTGTTGGGAAAGCTCGTTGAGTTCGTCGTGCTTGGACTCGGCGTTTGGGCGATCCATGCCCAAAGCATGACTTGGCTCTTCTTGGTCGTCGCGCTGATGGGTTGCCAAAGCGCGCTGTTCGCGCCGGCGAAGATGGGCTTATTGCCCGAAATGATGTCGGCCAATCGAATCTCCGCGGCCAACGGCTGGTTTGGCCTCTCGACCGTGACGGCGACGATTGTCGGTATGGGACTCGGCGGCTGGCTGGCCGATGCGACCCATCCCCATGGCTCGCGAAACACCTGGCTCATCGTCGCGACGCTCCTGGGTTCCGGAGCGCTCGGCACCTTGGCGGCATGCGTGATTCCACGCTATCCACCGGCGCATCCCGAGCGACGATTTCCCTGGGCCGCTCATCGTGAGATCTGGAATGACCTGAGGACCTTGGCGGGCCGCACGCCGCTATTCATGGTCGCGCTGGGGATCGTCTTCTTCTGGAGCGTCGCCGCGATCGCACAGCTCAACATCGATCAATTCGCATCCGAGGCTGGAACGTACTACGAATCGGAGCGGACTCCGCTTCTGCTCAGCATGGTTCTCGGCGTCGGGGTCGGGAGTGTCTTGGCCGGAATTCTCTCGGGCGGCCGGATCGAGCTCGGACTGATTCCCCCGAGCCTCTTGGCGCTCGCGATCTGTTCGATGCTATTGGTCGGTATCGATCAACAATTCTTCAACGTGCCGCTCGAGACTTGGGAGCTCGGTCCGCTGCGGTTGGCTTGGAACGGTGACTTGTTCCTCTCGATGCTCTACTTGTTTGGCATGGGAACGGCGGCGGGCGTGTTCGATGTTCCCCTGGCCGCCTACTTGCAACATCGAAGTCCCGCGCGCATTCGTGGCTCGGTCCTTTCGGCCGCCAACTTCTGTATCTTCTCGGGAGTGTTGCTCAGCAGTTTGTTGCTCAGTGGACTGAGAAACCCGGTGCACCAGGGCGCGCGCTGGCGCGTGTTCGAGGGACTCGAATCCCCGGCTCCCCTCGTGCAAAGCGAGATCGATCTCGACGTCAGGGCCTTCGAGTCGGCATGGCAATCCTCGAATCCGGGGCTACGCCCCACATCGATCGATCAATGGATCGAGGAACATCCGATCGAGGAGGCGAGTCATGAGGTTCGATTCGGGGCGTTGCTCTGGAGCGAGATCACGGTTCGTCGGGCATTGGGTGAAACGATCGTCGCGGTCGAGTATTACGATCGATATCCCGATCCCAACGATCGTCGCATCGCTAAACGAGTCTTGCGGGAAAGTGGTCGTTTGCCACTCCTCTCGGCCCGCCATATCTTCCTGCTCATCGGCGTGGTCACGCTGGTCGTCAGTCTTCTGACGCTGCGCTGGTTGCCTCAAGCGACTTTTCGGTTCGTCGTGGGAGGAGCCCTGCGTTTCACGGGCTTGTGCCGCATTCCCAATGCCTCGATCTTGCCGGAAGGACGAACCGTCTTGATCGTGACCAATCACTGCAGCGGCCTTGGAAAGATGCTCTTGGGATTGGTGGCCGGGCGTCCACTGGTCGAGATCCGTTTCGAGGATCGAGGGAAACGGCGGACTCGTTTTTGGGACCGCGTATGGACCACGATCGTGATCGGCTCGGGGCCCAGCGCGCGGCAGGAAGGAATGGCTCGGGCACGCCGCGCTTTGTTGAGTGGAACGACCCTCGTGATCGGGCCAACGGCCCAGGGCGACGCGAGCTTGACCTACTCCGACGAAGTGTTGCGTTTGGTCGATGGCATCAAGGTCGATTGGGTCCCGGTCTTCGTGCATGAATCACCGAGTCGAGCCCGATCCACGTCGGTTTGGGCTACACTAAACGCCGCTCGACGGCGGCCTCCGGAACTTTCCGTGGGACAACCTCGTCCGCTCGAACAGAAGAACACCGCGGTATTACGACGTTGGGTGGAATCGCTAGGCAATCGAAGGATGAATACGGTGACCAATTCAACCGCTCCGGCCCGCATGCTTCCGCCCATCGCCTTCCTGCATCGTTGCCGCGAGGCCGCCAAGCGACAAAAGATCGCGGATAGCCAGGGAGCCGCGCTAACCGGTCGCGACACGCTGCTCCGCACTTTGATTTTGCGTCGCTTGCTCCGTCGTCATGTGTTGCAGGACCAAGACAAGTTCGTTGGAGTCCTCTTGCCGCCGAGCGTGCCGGCCGTCGTCGCCAACATGGCGCTGACGCTCGATCGCCGCATCGCGGTCAACTTGAACTACACGGCGAGTTCCGAGACGCTCAACGCTTGTCTCCAACTATGCGGTATTCGCAAGGTCCTGACGAGTCGACGTGTGATCGACAAGCTACCGATCAAGCTCGATACCGAAGTCGTCTACTTGGAGGACCTCAAGGACAAGCTCACGTTGTCGGACAAGATCGGCTCCTACTTCGACGCCGTCCTACGTCCCATCGGCTCGCTGGTGCGTTCGCTCGGGCTCAACCAAGTGAAGCCCTCCGATCCGTTGACCGTGATCTTCACGTCGGGTTCGACGGGAGTCCCCAAGGGGGTCGTGCTCACGATGGACAACATCGCGAGCAACGTCGAGGCGATTCGCGATGTCGTGCGCCTGGATCAACACGACACGCTGATCGGAATCCTGCCACTGTTCCATTCCTTCGGCTACACGGTCACGATGTGGGGCACGATGAACCTCGCCGTGTCGGCGGTTTATCACTACAGCCCCTTGGATGCGAAACGAGTCGGCAAGCTCTGCAAGGACAACAAGGCCACCGTGCTGCTGGCCACGCCAACCTTCTTGCGCAACTATGTCAAACGCTGCACGCCCGATCAGTTGAGTTCACTCGAAATCGTGGTCGCCGGGGCCGAGAAGTTGCCCCGCGACTTGAGCGACGAGTTTGAACGAAAGTTCGGCGTTCGTCCCGTGGAAGGTTATGGCACGACGGAACTCTCACCCTTGGTGAGCGTCAACGTGCCGGCGACGCGTGACCCGAACGATGGCCGTTTGCTCTCGCGCGAGGGTTCGGTCGGGCAGGCCGTGCCCGAAGTGAAAGTCCAGATTCGCGACGTCGATTCGGGCGCCGTCCTCGGTCCCAATCAGCCCGGCATGCTGTGGGTCTCGGGGCCAAACGTCATGCAGGGTTACTTGCATCGACCTGATCTCACGGACGAAGTGCTGATCGACGGTTGGTATCGCACGGGCGACATGGCGTTGATCGACGATGATAACTTCATCCACATCACGGGCCGGGTTAGCCGTTTCTCCAAGATCGGAGGAGAGATGGTGCCGCATATCCAAGTCGAGGAAGAACTCACGCGAATCGTCGACGAGGCCTTACGGGCTCGTGGAGAAGGAGACGTCGGCGAGGGGTATCCCGTCGCCGTCACGAGCGTGCCCGACGAACGAAAAGGCGAACGGCTGATCGTGCTCTACACGCCACTGGGTGTCTCGGTCGACACGATGCGAACCGGTCTGCAAGCGGCTAATCTACCGCCGCTCTACATCCCAGGCGCCGACTCGTTCTACGAGGTGCCCGCGATTCCCGTGCTCGGAACGGGAAAACTGGATCTCAAGGGAATCCAATCGCTGGGTCACGAGCGAGCGGGTGTGGCGAGCCAGGGCTGAAGACTCGGCTAGTATGGCTTGCATCAAGCCGGTACCACCGCCGACGCGCGAGTACGCCGGGCCGACTATTCCATCGAACCGGCGCCCGAGGGCGCGGGAGCGACTTGACGCTCGAGTGAGACGGGACGAGCGGTCGTGGTGCTCGCGGCGACGACCGAAGGGCCTCCACCGGAAGCCGAAGTCGAGGGAGCGGCCGCCAAGGGCGTTTCGCGAGGCGATTCGGTTGTCGAAGGCGTCGCGGGGCGAGCGGTATCGACTCGCAGTCCGGCGGTGAGGCGATGCTGGGCTCGGCGATGAGCCAACATGGCGAGCTCCGAGAACTCTCGCTTCACCTGGGGATCGACTTGCTCCATTTGGGACGCCATCTGTTGCACGCCAGGGCCGTTCTCCTCGGCGGACTGCGACAATCGCTCGAGGAAGTTCGTCGTTTCGACGAAGTTATGGTCGGCCGCCTTGCCCACCAAGCTCTGCAGGCTGCGAGCCAACATGCCGATACCGCGCTGATCGACCGTCATGAAAACATCCAGGCGGTTGCGGACGACGGTTTGTCCATCCTCGCCAGGACCATAATCGCTGCGAAGCACCAACACGCAACGACCGGTGATAGGATTGCGAAGCAACGGTCCTTCGTACAATCCCTCCGCATACATCACGTGCAGGTTGGGCGTCCCATAGACCAGCTCGATGCGACTGGTCGTCCCCGAGCCGTCGGATGCGTCCATGACGTAGTCACCGACTCGTCGAGCCTGGATCTCGCTGATCCCCATCAATTGCCAAATATTGATCACCACCTCGGGATGCCGCACGAGATGGAGATACAAGTCGGGATCGCTTTCGATCGCGACGATGGGAAGCCGGCGGTAGAGGTCCGGATGATTGAGAACGTTGGCGAGCTTGGCTCGCGTCTCATCCGTGAGTTCGTTGAACGGGATCGAGCGAATCGCGGCGGCCCGTTCCTCGGGGCTCGATGTCGACTCCGACAACGTCTGACCGAGGAGGTGGGAAGGAGCGGCCAGGAATAGGAGCAACGCCACCACGACTCCCGCGGCATTCCTGGAAACGGGTCGCGTCG
>JAGQPS010000149.1 GCA_020426595.1 Planctomycetales bacterium | reverse complement strand
ATGAATTCGGCGAGCTCGCCGGGCCTCTCCAAGCCAAGTTGCTCCGCGTGCTCGAGGATGGCACGATGCGGCGCGTCGGCAGCGTGAAGGAGCTTCGAGTCAAGGTGCGGATGATCGCCGCCACGAACCGAGACATGGAAAAAGAGGTCCGCGAGGGCCGTTTCCGCGAGGACCTCTATTACCGCATCAACGTGTTGACCATCAAGCTTCCGCCGCTGCGGGAGCGTCCCGGTGACGTGAGTTTGCTCGTTCGCCATTTCCTCGGCGGTGGCTGGGACATCGGTCACGACGTGATGGAGATCCTCGAGGGATATTCCTGGCCGGGCAATATTCGCCAGCTCAATAACGCGTTGGAACGAGCCAAGATCTTGGCGGATGACAAACGCATCGACCTCAGCAATCTGCCTAGCGAGGTCGTCGAGGGTCGGGCTCAGCGGCAGCGAGTCCCGGGCGAGCCGATCGATCTGGAGACGCTCAATCGTCTGCATGTGATCGAGGTGTATCGCAAGCACGGTGGGAACAAGGCCCGCACGGCTCGAGCCCTGGGGATCGGTCGACGATCCCTCTATCGCTTGATCGAGAAGTACGACATTCCCTCGCCGCGCGAGGAAGCCGATGTCGAGGAAGCCCTCGATTAGTCGGACGACTTCGACGATCGCGGGGCGCCTTAGCGGCCCGGCATTATTCCAGTAACCGCGCGACCGTCGCTTACGCGGTGGCGAGCGGAGCCGAGATGGCTTCGCCGATGCGCCACTGCGAGAAGTCGGAACCGTCGCGGATCACCTCGCGATAGAGCGTGTCTCGCTCGACCGGTTCGCGTCCCGCCTCGACGATGAGCCGACGCATATCGTCGACGCTCAGGATCTCGGGAGTCGTCGCGCCGGCGTCGTGGTAGATCAACTCATGCCGCACTGTTCCATCGATGTCGTCGGCTCCGTAGGCTTGAGCCGCCTGGGCGGTGCCAATCCCGAGCATGATCCAGTACGCCTTGATGTGCGCGATGTTGTCGAGCAACAAACGCGACACCGCCACGGTCCTCAGATCCTGGAAGGCCGATGGCTTGGGGATGTGAGCGAGTCCCGTGTTGTCGGGATGGAAGGCGAGCGGAATGAACGTTTGGAATCCACCGGTTTCATCTTGCAGCTCTCGTAGCCGCAACAGGTGATCGACTCGGTGATAGGCGTTCTCCAACATGCCGTAGAGCATCGTGCAGTTGCTGCGAATGCCAAGTCCATGGGCGACTCGATGAATGTCGAGCCAATGGGAGGCATCGGCCTTGTGCTCGCAAATCTGGTTGCGGATTTCGGGATGGAAGATCTCCGCGCCTCCTCCCGGCAAGCTGCCGAGGCCGACGTCAAGCAGATCGCGCAGAATGTCGGCGATCGATCGCTTCTCCATGAACTCGAACCAGTTCAGCTCGACTCCCGTCCATGCCTTGAGGTGGATTTGTGGGTAGGCGTCGTGCAGGATGCGAACGATGTTGAGGTACCAGTCGAACTTTTTCTGGTGGTGCAAACCTCCCACGATGTGCATCTCGGTGCAGCCGTTGTCGACCGCTTCCTGACCGCGTTGCAGAATCTGTTCGTCGTTCATCGCGTACGATTTCTCGCTGCGAAGATCCGAGCGAAAAGCACAGAAATTGCACCGATACACGCAGACGTTGGTCGGGTTCAGGTGGGTGTTGATGTTGTAGTACGTGCGATTCCCGTTCACGCGTTCCCGCACGAGATTCGCCAATTGGCCCACATCGTTGAGAGGAATCGACTCGTCATACAGCAACATGCCATCGTCGAAGTTCAGACGTTCCCCCGCTTCGACTTTGTCGCGGATCGGCTTGAGACGCGGATGAGTGGTCAGGATCATGGACTCGGTCACCGTGGATTGCCAAGACGTGAATTGCCAAGACGTCGTTCGCCAAGACGCTCATCGCCGAGAAGCGACGGTCGGGAGTCTTCCGCCAGAGCGAAGACACCTCTCAAACCGTCGAGTTTAGGCAGCAGTTAACCGACTGTCCATGAGTCCCGCTCTCCACCCGGAATGCTGATCCGCCGAGTTTTAGCCTCCGGAGGGGGCGATTTTGGAACGCGGGTGGGACGAGCCGACGCGAGAATCGAGCTCGTTGGCCGGCGCGAACCATGAGTCGTCCACCGTTCTTCATGCCCGACCTTCCCGACCGATGGCCCTGCCGGTTCGTCCGCCGGTTTCCCTAGCCCTAGGTCGGTTCGCCCCCATTTCGTTTAGCTGGTCGCCTCGTCGTGCTGTTGCGGCACATAGGGAGCCAGACTATCGGTGCGTCGCCGATCGATCTTGCCATTGACCAACGCCTCGACTCGCTCAAGCAACCATTGACTCGCTCCGTCGGCGGGAAAGTCGACCTTGAGTTGACGGAGCGTCGCCCAGGCGCTGGCGAGTTGCCCTTCCTCATACGCCACGAGTGCCTCTTGATACCGCTCCCGCAGTTCCAGGAGCGGCGCCGCCGCGTTGATTGGCAACGGCTCGAACAGATGGGTGCTGTCCGCGATACCAGGCAGGAGGACTCGGCCGATGCGCCGGGTCAGGGGCTGGTGGATCAGACGATTGGCGGTCGACTCGGAGATGAGGATGGGCACGCGCAGTTGCTTGGTGGCCGCCTCGATGCGGCAAGCCGCGTGAATCGCTTCGCCGCGCGGTCCGTATTTGAGTCGCTTTTCGCTTCCCGCGTTGCCGATGACCGCTTCCCCCGTATGGACTCCCACGCCCAGACGCAGTCGGTAACCGAGATCCGATTCCCACCGAGCCTGCAGCAAAGGCAGTCGCTCCATGATCGCCATCGCGGCGAGTGTCGCGGCCTGGGCATGTTCCGGTTGCTCGATCGGCGCGTTCCAGAACGCCGCGAGCCCATCCCCGAAATAGTCGAGTACCGAGCCACTGGTCTCGAGCACCGATCGAGTCCACTCGTTCATCAAATCGCCGAGCAACCCATAGATCTTCTCGGGAGGCAACGTTTGCGTGATCGTGGTGGAATCGCGCAAGTCCACGAACAGCACTGAAACTTCCGTGCGCTTGGCTTGCAGGATTCCCGGATCATCCACCAATCGTCGAGCCACGCTCGGTGGAAAGGCTTGTTCGAGCAACACTTGTCGCCGGACGCAGTTGGTTTCGTGTTCGATCCGAATCGTACCGGCGGTCACCGCGTCGGCCACGAGGCTCACGAACTGCGCCTCGAGCGGCCGAATGCCCCGCCGCGAATTGTGGCGATGCTGCCCGCGCATGCCAAAGACGACTCCCTTGACGTTGCGCGACGCATCGAAGAACGGAGCTCCAATCACGTACCGTTCCGCCTCCTCGCGCGGGAGATCCTTGAGCTTGAGCGGATCGGAATAATGGGCCACGCCGGTGCGAGCCACCTCATCGACCACGGTCCGATCGAAGCCAGCGCCGAGTTCCGGCACCTCGATGCGAGACGCGAGGATGTCGTAGTTCCCCTCGCGAAGTTGCAGGATCATGGCGGAGTCGAGTCCGCCCGGTTCGACCAACGCGCAGGCACACGCTTGAAAGAACTCGCTCGATCCCGCCGCGCAGCGCTGCAGGTGCCCGAGTGATTCAAACCAATGAGCCAAGGTGGCCGCGCTGGGAGCCGAGCCATGGGATGCGATCGCGGAGGAGCCGTCCCTGCCGACGGGACTCAAGCTCTGGGCGATCATCGGGTCGAGTTGCGGCACGACCTCGAACGACGAACGCGACGCGGAGAATCGAGTCGGGAGAATCAATTGACGTTGCTCGCCTTGGTAAAGGCGCTTGCCGCTCTCGAGATGCAGGACCTTGCCGTGATTCTCAAGGTCGACCGTCAACGACTGAGGCTCCGAGAGACTCGACTTCTCGGAGCGTCGCACCTTGAACTCGAGCTCGTCGCGTTGCGAATCCGCTAGGGTTACACCCCAAGGCTCCAACACGCCACCTTGCAACGAAAACTCCGGCGCGAGCCACGAGAGCTGCCAATGTTGCTCGTCGTTGTGCACGACGAGGTCGAGCGGCCGCAGACCAACCTGAGAAGCAGCGTGAAGTTTCACTGACCGTGTTCCTACTCGGAATTAATTAGTCGTTCTGGGCCTCGCCGCGCCCCCCGTTTCTTTGGCACCGTTCGCTTGGCGCCCCAACCCGGCATGGTGGTCCCTCTCACCGCGAGCCCCGCGTCTCAACCTCGCCGATACGTGAACCGGGAAGGGAAACCGCGAGCTAGCAAATGTCACGAGCCGTCACCGCGGACTGCCTCCTTGACCATTCTCTCCCCAATGGCCAGGCCTCCCTTCCATCATCTTTCCTGCCCGCTGTGGAGGGTTCAGCGCTACCACTTAGCTCCCTTGAGCCGATCTATTCTCTCCAGTTAGCTCACTCTTCGTCGCCCATAGAGTCATCGTGTCTTCAATATTTCCAGCCATCCCTCGGCACCGCACCGATCGGATGAAGAGGCGGAGTTTACGTGACCGATACTGCCGACACGGTCGAGCAGTTGTTACGGAGGGGAGTGGCGTACGAGGTTCCCCTGCGTGGCGGATTCCACCTGAGTAGTTCCATGTCTTTGTTTGATTCCATCCCGTTAATTGTCGCCGGCGCGATTGGGCTCGTGGTCTGCGCCCAAGGAGCGATTTGGTTCGTGACTTGGCGGCGAGGCTGGAAGCTGCGCGAGGAAGAGTTTTCGCTGCGGCGTAGTCTGTTGATGGAAGAGCTCTCGATCGCACAGCTCAAGCGTCAAGGCATCGAGACTCAGAAGCTCGGCTGGAAGGGTTACCGCAAGTTCGTCGTGCATGCGAAGGTGCCGGAGAGCGACGATGTGATGTCGTTGTTTCTGGTCCCACAGGACGACCGTCCCCTGCCGACGTATGAACCGGGCCAGTTCGTTGGATTCCGGTGTCGCCTGAGCGATGGGCGAGCGGTGAGTCGTTGCTATTCGCTTTCCGATCGGCCTCGGCCCGAGTTCTACCGGATCTCGGTCAAGCGAGTCGCGGCGACCGACTCCTCACCGGCAGGCACGGTAAGCAACTGGGTCCACGACGGCATCTCGCCGGGCGACATCGTCGAACTCCAGGCTCCGTCCGGCCATTTTGTCTTTGATCCCTTCGAGAGACGCCCGGCGATTCTGATCGGCGCGGGCATTGGCATCACACCGATCTTCGCGATGGCGGCTCACGCGGCTCAAGTCCGCACTCCCCGGCAGATCGTGATGTTCCATGGCTGCCGCGGAAGCAGGGACCACGTCTTTAAACGGGCGGTCGGCGATCTTCGCCGGGCGCACTCGTCCCTCCAAGTCGTGACGTGTTACTCGCGCCCCGATGCGAAGGATCGCTTGGGGCATGACTACGATGTGCAAGGACGAGTCAGCGTGCAGCTGCTGAAGGAGCTGCTCCCGTCGAACAATTTCGACTTCTACCTTTGCGGTCCAGGCTCACTGATGGAAGAGCTCGTGCCAGCGCTGCGAGCGTGGGGCGTTCCGGACGCCTCGATCCATTACGAGGCGTTTGGCCCGTCGAGTCTTGGCGGCGGAAAAAGTTCGAGCTCGGCTCCGGCTGGCAACGAAACGGCACCGACCACCGGGACGAAGATCAAGTTTTCCATGAGTGGTATCGAAGCCGGCGGCTCGGCGAACCAAACGCTGCTCGAGACGGCGGAAGCGGCGGGAGTGGAAATCGCGAACAGCTGTCGCAACGGCAATTGTGGCACGTGCATCTCGCGATTGACCTCTGGCTCGGTACGCTACGATTCGCCTCCTGGCTATCCGTGCGAGGCGGGTGAGTGCCTGCCTTGCGTGGCGAAGCCGAGTGGAGACGTCGAGTTGGATGCATGACGCCGCTGGGTCGATCGCAAGGATGCGAGACGACTCAGCTCCCAGAGTTCACCCTGGCTATCGCTGTTCAAGGATGATCACGATGCCCGATCGATTAACGAGTCGTTTTGCTCACTCCGCCGCCGAGACTCCTCGGCGTGCCGCGGACCGACACTCCGGTTCGCGTCCCAGCGCCGCGGGCCGGCTCTTGGGATGCGGCGTGTTGATGGGAGTCGGCAGTCTCGTGGTGGGAAGTCTCATGGCGCCTGCGGCCGCCAAGACGAACTTGGCCTTACCGGGCGTCACGACGGCCATTTCAACCGCTTCTCTCCCGACCTCGTTGTTCACCGCCGCATCCGATGGAGTCGATTCGGCGGCTGGCCTTCCGGAACAATGCGATCCGTCCAAGGTCTTGACGGCTGATCGCTGCGCTTCGTGCCACGCGGGTGAGTTCAACACATGGAAGAACACGCCCCACGCGCAAACCTTCGAGGATTTGCACCGCATGCCGGAAGCGAAGGCGATCGCGGAGCGCATGGGCTTCTCGAGCGTCAAACGTGGCGGACTCTGCCTCGAATGCCACTACACGGTTCAGGCCCAAGGGGACAAGCTCAAGCCAATCGATGGCGTGTCGTGCGAGTCATGCCACGGTGCGTCGAGTGACTGGATCACCGTTCACAACGACTACGGCGGTCCCGGCGTGTCGCGCGAGGACGAGTCGGCGGCGCACGCCCGGCAGCGCCGTGAGCAAAGCATCGCGGCTGGCATGCGCAATCCCCGCAACCTGTACTCCGTCGCCCAGAGTTGTTTTGGCTGCCACAGCATTCGCCGAGAAGACCTAATCAATCACGGCGGACATCAATTGGCGAGCACCGACTTTGAATTGGTCGCTTGGTCGCAAGGGCGAATCCGGCATAACTTTCTCCGCACCAATAACGTGAGCAATGAACCGAGCCCTCCCGAGCGGCTGCGCGTGATGTATGTCGTGGGAGTCCTGGCGGACCTCGAGTACGCGACTCGAGCCACGGCGGTCGCCACGACCGTGGGTCCGTACGGAGTCGCTTCGGCTCAACGGGCGGCCGATCGAGCCTTGAAGCTGAAGGCGATTCAGGAAGCGGTTCAAGACCCGCTGTTGCAGGAAGTACTCACGACGTTCGCCGAGGCCGAGCTGGTCACGAACAACGCCGAGCAACTGTTGGCGGTGGCCGAACGAATAAGCGAGCTGGGGAGTGAGTTCGCCGAGAAGCGCGATGGTTCGACGCTCGGTGCGATCGACGCTTGGCTCCCGTCACCCGCCAACTATCGTTAGCCGATTCGAAGCGTGAACGTGCGTCGATCGACCGGCTCGCCGATGGCGACTCACCACGCCCCTGAACGATTTCGATCCGACTCGACAAGGATGTCGACCGATGGCCCCTGAACCGGTTCGCTCAACCAACAACGCGGTAATCCAGCGTCGTCCGCAGCGCTGGAGCGAGCCCTTTGGTGTGCGCATGACGGCATCCGACGTGGAGCGCCTGCTGGCGATCGCGCCGTTTCGTTCGATGGATCGGGGTCGGTTTCCCAAGCTGGTCCCCTTGCGAGGCTTGCTGCTCAACGACACACGCGTCTCGCGATACGAGGAAGGCGAGATCATCATTCGCGAAGGGGACTATGGCCACAGCGCTTTCTTGATTCTCTCGGGAGAGGTCGACGTTTCGCTGCGAGGCTTGCCGCCGAGAGTCTTGGGTCGGACGTCAGGTCGCCAACAGTCTTGGTGGGACGCCTTCCTGTCGAGCGTGGGAGCACCCCGAGTACGCGAGGCGCGCGACGCCACGCCGACCGAACGAGAAACGGTCACCGTGCGTGACGAGGAACGCGGCGCTCGAGTCTTCCTGCAGGATGTCCCCGGGCTGCTCGGTGACGATGGCCGGCTGACTCTAGGAGCGGGCGAGTTCTTCGGTGAACTCGCGGCGTTGTCCCGCACTCCCCGCACCGCGACGGTGATCGCCAAGGGACCGTGTGAGTTACTGGAGATCCGTTGGCAAGGACTGCGTGATCTATTGCGACACGACCCGGCCTTGCGCTCGCACATTCACGAACTCTACCGCAGCAACGCATTGCGAGTGCATCTGCGCGAGACCGCGTGGCTCAAGGACCTTTCGGACGAAGCGGTGCGACAGATCGCCGACGCGACCACGTTCGAGAGTTACGGTGAGTTCGATTGGCATCATGACTTCAACAAGGAACGCTCGCTCGATGTGCGCGACCGCATCGCGACCGAGCCCGTCATCGCGCGTGAGGGAGACTACCCCGACGGTTTGATCCTCATTCGATCGGGTTTCGCCCGCTTGAGCGTGCAATACGACGATGGCCATCGCACGCTCGAGTACCTCGGCAAGGGCCGCGTGTTTGGGCTCGAGGAACTCGTGCACAACCATCGCAGCGTCGACCAGATCCCTTGGCAACGATCCTTGCGAGCCTTGGGGTACGTCGATGTGTTGCGCGTGCCGACGCCAGTGGTCGAACGTTGGATCCTCCCTTCGCTGGAGCGGTCGACCGAGCGGCTCCCATCGCTCGATCAACTCAGACTCTCGATCGAGTCGCGAGGCTCTCGCGGCGAGGCGACCGTACGGGGTCCGCGGCCGAGTCCTTGGAGTGGCGACGGCGAGGGAGTCTCGGATCGGACTGAGTTCCTGGTCGAGCATCGCCTGCTCAACGCGACTCGCGCCATGGTGATCGATCTCGATCGCTGCACTCGCTGCGACGATTGCGTGCGGGCCTGCGCGTCGACTCATGGCAACAACCCTCGCTTCAACCGAGTGGGTCCCATCCACGATCGTTTGATGTTCGTGCAGGCCTGCATGCACTGTCAGGATCCGGTCTGCATGATCGGGTGTCCCACGGGAGCGATTGGTCGCGACGCCGATTCCGGCGTGATCACGATCAACGATCCGTCTTGTATTGGCTGTGGTACCTGCGCGAACAGTTGCCCCTATCACAACATCACGATGGTCGAGACGTTTGATCGGCAAGGTCGCCCGTTGGTCGATGACGCGACGAGCCAGCCCATCGTGAAGGCCACGAAATGCGACTTCTGTCATGGCCGCCCGTCGGCTCCCGCCTGCCAGAACGCCTGCCCGCACGATGCCTTGGTGAGAATCGATTTGACCGAGCCGACCGAACTCGACCGCTGGCTCTCGAAACGCAGAACCGCCTAAGGCGGGTCGAGCCACCGGAATTGCACCGACCATTACTCGCTGAGTCCCTTTCGATGACCGCACTTAGTCGCCGCTCGCCTGGCAACCAGATTTCGGGCAACCGAATCCCGGTGATTCACTTTCGCACGCGTCGCGTTCGCAACGCGGTGTTGGCGGGCTCGGCGTTGCTGTTGCTAAGCGTGTGGTTGGCGTATGAGTCGGCATCGCTGACCAACCCGGCGTGGACGAGTGGCTGGGTGCTCGGGAGCGTGATCCTCTTCTTGACCGCTCTCTCGGCTCGCAAGCGGCTCGCTTGCTTGCCTTTGTTCCCCGTGTCGACTTGGGTTCAGGCGCATATCCACGCGGGCTGGGCCTCGGTCGTGCTCTTGGCCTTGCACGTTGGTTGGCATTGGCCCAATGGAGTTTTCGAGCAGACCTTGGCCGCCTTGTTCCTGCTGCTGGCGGGGAGTGGTATTTGGGGATTGTGGTTGACTCGTCAAAGTCCCAAACAGCTGGCCAAACTGCCGCTCGAGGTTCGTTACGAGGAGATTCGCGACCGCCGCCGTCGGCTCGATGAGCATGTGCATCGTGTCGTGTTGCAATCGGCCGAGTCGACGGGGGTGTTGGCCGACTTTCATCTCGAAGTCACCGCTCCGTTCTTTGGTAGGAGCCGTGGTTTGAGTTATTGGCTCTGGCCCGGCAGCGCGACTCGGCGGCGCATTGAAACCGAGTTGAGTCTGCTCGATCGGTACCTCACCGACTCGCAACGCCAGGTCGCCAAGCAACTCGCGTTGGCGGTCCGCGAACGCGACGACCTCGATTTCCACCAGGCGGTCCAAGGTCGGTTGAAACTGTGGCTCTTCGCCCACATCGCGATGACCTACTCGCTGTGGGCGCTGATCGTGATCCACGTCATCCTCGTTCACGCCTTCCGAGGAGCCTGATGATGGACCAGCCCGCCTCGGATCGCCCCACGGGTTACTTGCGTCCGCACGATGCGTTCGCTTGTGGCCACGAGCAAGGTTGTCGCCCCGGTCCAACCGCGCGCGGCGAGTGCTGTGCGCAGGATGACTGCGCGCCGGTGCGTGTGGAAAGCCGTTGGGTCTGCCGTCGCTCGGTCGCGCGAGGAGGCCCTTGTGAGTCGGGGCCAGGACCGAACGGGGAATGCGGCGTGCCGGGACGCAAGTGCCAGCCTCGCATGAGCCTGCGAGTGAAGCGAGCCCGTTTGGTCATCGTTTCACTCGGCATCGTGATCGCCCTGATGAGCCTCGCGTTGGGAAGTTCCTTTAGTGGAGCGTTTCTCGCGCCGGGACCGCTGTGCTCGGCTCATGCGACGCTGCTGCAAGAGGAAACAGGTTTAAATCGCTGCGCGCGGTGTCACGCCCTGGCCGACCAAGGAGCTGGACGCTGGCTCTCCGCGATCTTCACGCGCGACGGAATTGGTCCCGTCACTTCCGAGAAATGCCTCGCCTGTCACGACGCGACCTTGCCGCGACTGGCGAGTCGCAATCCCCACAATCTTCCCGACGTGGAGTTGGCAGCGCTCACCGAGCGACAGCGGCAGGGGGGAGCGGCCGACACTCCGACTCTCGTGGGGCGACTCGCGACCTCCTTGGTTTCCCAACCGATCCATGCCGTCGAATGCGTGACTTGCCACCGGGAACATCGGTCGGGTGAGTCGCTCTCGTCGATCACCAACCAACAGTGCCAGGTCTGCCACGCGAACACCTTCCATTCGTTCGAGGTTGATCACCCGGAGTTCACCTCGCTTGGGCTTCCCGTGGAACGGCGCATCGCCTTCAGTCATCAAGCACATGAGCTGAAGCACTTCGCCGAGAAAGGCGCGGCCTACTCGTGCCAACAATGCCATGAAGCGGAGCCGACGCGGCAGGCGATGCGGCTCAAGCCATTCGAGCAAGCATGTGCCGATTGCCACCAATCAACGATCGATGTCGCGAGCTTGGATGGCTGGCGCTTTCTCAGCCTACCGGGCATCGATATCAACGCGATGCAATCCGCCGGACTCGACGTGGGAGATTGGCCGACGGAGATGTCCGACCTCTTCGACGGTGAATTGAGTGCCACGACGCTGCTGCTCCTTTCCGGCGACCCAGCGGCCCTCGCCGCGATTGAGTCGCTCGGCGGCGAGGTTGATTTCTCGATGCTCGACGACAGCGATCCCTCCGAGTTGGCCGCGGCGCATGAGATCGTCTGGGGTTTGAAGAGGTTGATCTGGGAATTGGCCTCCGGGGATGAAGCAGCGCTCGGCGCGAGGCTCGAGCGTGCCGGCGCGCGCGACTCGCTTGAGCGACGAGTCTGGCTGGCAAAACTCCCGTCGAGTCAGCTCGAGGAACTTGCCGCGGTTTGGTTGCCCGACCTTGAGTTTGAGCTCAAACAAATTGAACAGACTCCCATTGGAATTGCTCGAACCAATCGTCCGGTCATCGCACCCGCCAACGACTCATCGATCTCCGCGACCCACGTTGCTTCTCCGTCGCCCAATGCCGTGGTACCGGTACGAGCCGTTTCGTTGGCGATCGGCGCGGACCAGGAGTTACTGGCCGAGAATCCCCTGCGAGGTTTGCGTGAGCCCGTGGTCGAAGCTCCGATACGCGAGGAAGCGGAACGAGAGGCGCCGCGAAGTGAACCGGAGGAAACTCGCAACGAAGAGCCAGCTTTGTCCGAGACTCCATCGCCAACAGAGCTACCGGCCGAACCGGCGCGTGGCGGCGGGACTCGTGGCAGCGAAACCATGCCGGCGGCTCGACGTTTCCCCTTGGCCAACCCAGCCGGTCAGCCGCTGGCGGACAATCCATTGAAGGAGCTCCTGCCAGGCGATCCCTTGGCGTCGAATGATTCGAATTCGCCGACTCAGTCACCAGCCAACGTGCCGGACTCCAACACGACGGACTCGTCATTCGAGCCGCGGGAATCCGAGCCGACGACGGTGAGCGGCGCGAGTGGCAATGACAGCGTGGCCACGACCGACACGGATTCCTCGAGCATGCTAGGTGC
>JAGQPS010000148.1:5828-12035 GCA_020426595.1 Planctomycetales bacterium | reverse complement strand
ACCCCAAAACCGATCCGTGAGACGACCTCGATGGGCGTCTCACGGCCGCACGATGCGGCGAGTCTGATTAAATCAACAGCCCGCGAAGGGACGGGTTGGTCGTCAGACTTTGGCTAAGCGTGAAAAGCCGAGCATCGTGCTTCTGCGGTCCTTCGGCGTCCAGGAGTCGAATTCCACCGACACGTGACCGATACGAGGAGGACATGGAAAAATGGGAGTCAGCCACTACGGCGCGAGTTGGTCATGACTCTCCCAAGCAGGAACGGCGGGTTCACGATCGGCAGCCATGGCTCCCGCCACGGTTGAGCCGCCGCGAGACTCGAGGCAACGGAATGAGGGACTAACGATGTGGCGAGCCTTCTTCATCGCGGTAGGGATTTCACTGTGCATCCTCGGCGCCGAATGCTTGGTGCTTGATCGAGCCGTATTGAAGCGAGAAGAAACGGCGGCTTCGGAAACTTCCTCCAGCTCGTCATTCCTGCTCAACAGCGAACCGCGAAACAAGAACGCGGAATGGGTGCCGAAAGACTGGCATCCCTGGAGCCTCATGAGTGTCGGCGCCGTCGTGATTCTCTACGCCTACTCATTCGGTAAGCAGCGCGCGGCCTGACACGCGGCCGTCCTTCCCGCACCGCTGGCCAAGCCGCGCGACTCGTGACGTTCATCGACCAAGGGAACGCCACGAATCGCCATGGGCGTTAGGCCAAATCTCGGTCCTCGAACAGCAGCAAGGCGAGCAACAGCGCGATGCCCGCGTAGAGGAAGCAATAGATCGACGCCCAACCGAGATAGGCGAGCGGAACCTCGCGTCCACCGGTCAACGCCGCCTGGACATTGAAGTGGTCGAGCACCGGTACGATCGTCGCGACGAACTGACCAAAGAACACGACCGGCTCGAACGCGATGTTGCTCTGCACGATCAGCGGGGTCAGGTGGCCCAACAAGTAGACCGAGAAGCAGAGCAAGAGATTGGCCATGATGGGCAATCGAGTCGAGACCGCCACGCTAATGGCGACAAACACGACCACTTCCATGAAGGCCAGGACGAGAGCCGGAATGATGCTCGCCATTTCAGCGAAGCATTGTTGCCAAAGCACTTCCGAGGCTTGCGTCTCTCGCATGTCGTAAACCGGTTTGAACGACACGACGACCAGGAAGACGACGGTCAGAACCACGTACAACAGTCCGGTGCTCCAGACCACGCCAAGGAACTTGCCGATGATGAAATCGCGGCGACCAATTGGCTTGCTGAGCACGGTGAGACTCGTGCGGCCTTCAATCTCCTCGGCGATCGACTTACTCGCCGCCCACACCGCCATGAAAATGCTCGCCACCAACATCACGGTAAGCACCGCGTCCTTGAGCATCTTGATGTCTTCATCGAACGTGTAGTACGGAATGAAGATCGAGGCGACGGCGAAGAGCGTTCCAAGGATCAGGAACAAGCTGTAAACCGGTTGAGCCGTTTCCGTCTTGAAGGTGCTCAGCGCGATCGCCGAGATCTGAGGCAACGCGGTCCGTTGCATCAGGTAGATCAAGATCACGGCCAGCACCCAAAAAGCGGTTTGCGGAATGATCGCGACTTCGGGGTACTCGGGCTGAGTGGTCACCAACATGCGGACGTGCGCGGGGCCGTCGCCGAGGTTGCGGAAATAGAGCTGCTTGATCGTCCCTTCGGTGATCGGGGAATTGTCGTAGGTCGAGAAGTGGTAGTAGTTGACCGGCTCCTTGCCATCCGACTCCGCGATCGGGAAGATCCGCGAGGTGTCGAGATCGTTCTCGATCGGCTCCGCCGCCATCTCGATGCGTTGGTCGCTGAAGAACTGGAGGAGCTTGAGTTCCTTGCTGTCGATCGACACGTCGATGGCCGTGCCGGTGCCATTGTCCGCCGGTATCTCGAACTCCACGGGCTCGGCGCTCTTCGCGTATTGAAGTCGCAGAATCGATTCCAATTTGCGATCCGGAGCCCGAACGAATTGCACCGATGGGAGGTCCATCATGCCGAGCACGAAACCGGTGATGGCGAACACCGACAGACCGATGAACACGGCGCCAAACCAATACAGCGCGCCTTCGGAAATCGACTCGGTCAAGCTACCCATCGCCCGACGGCTCGCGAGGGCCACGATGCCAAATCCAATCGCGGCCGAACCCGGAATGAACGCCAACAGCATGACGGCGGTGCTGGTCAAAGCCGCACCCGACCCTTCAGCCGCCTGAGTGGCTCGCCATTGAGGCACGACGATCAAGGCGGTCAAAACCACCAACACCACGGCTCCGATGCCAAGACTGACTCGGTAACGGGCGGTCTTGTCCTCGTACAGGTTGCCGATGAACGAGACTCGGGAGAGCAGCCAAAACAATCCGACGACAATCGCCGAACCCACCACGCCGGCGAGGACTCCCACCGACACGAGCCAGATCGGAGTCAGCCAAGTCGATGGACCAGGAGTCGATTGAGCAAGCAACAGGTCTGTTGAGAACATAAGCCTGGACAATTCCACGGAGTGTTACGACGGCCGCCAGCGAATCATCGGAACGGAGGGTGGTCGCTCCAAGAAGCCGCCACCCATACGGGCTGGGAGCGGACAAAAAACGACCTGCCGATCCGGTGAGTACGGGCATTATGCTCGAAGGGTTCACGAGACAACACCAGGGCGTTGCCCCACGGAGCCCAACTTCCCGGAGTGTCGCCCTCAATATCGGACCTCAAACCGATCGTATTGTCCCGTCGCTCCGCTCCACCCCTCGTGCATGTGCCGAATGCGGCCGCTCATGCGATCTTGGATGTCATCGAGCAACGCTCGGATCTCCGATTCGGCTCCCTCCGCGACCAGTTCGACGCTCCCGTCCGGTTCGTTGCGGACATAGCCGGTCACGTCATGGGACCGAGCCGCGTGCGCGGAGGTTTGGCGAAAACCAACCCCTTGCACATGGCCCACGAATCTCACGACACATCGACGAACCGGTTGCGATTCACGCTCCATGACCAGCTCTCCCGCTAGACACACGATGCTTCGACGACCCTGGCCGCTCCTCCCCAGACGGTGCCATCACACGGCCTGCCAATCACCCGCCTAACGTCTCAATCTCGGCCGTGAATCGCAAAATGAGACCCGAGCGGAATGCGCTACGCGGCAAATCGCCGACGCGGTAACGCTCATCCGCGCGATTTGCTCCCGTAAAACTCGGCTCAAACTTGGCTCCGCGCGATTTTGCGGGTGAGTCCGTTTTGATTGGCGCGCCAGGTGCAACTTAAAGGCTCTGGTGAGCAGGAGCTCGATAGCATCGTCACTAATCTTCCCCCGCTATTCTCGTCTGCAAACTCCTGCTCACTCTCGCCTGATTTATCGCGGCCAGCTTCTCCATCATCCATGGCTGGCCGACAAACCAAAGATGGCCTCGTTCGGGAATCCCTGAGCGAGGCCATTCTCATTTCAGCCCAACCCTAGTCAAAAGCGATCGTGCCCGTGGCTACCGCGGCCCCAGGACAGAGCCGCAAGAGTGTCGGCTTTCGCTCCGCGAAAGCACGTCTTCTCCAACCCCGTCGCGGCGCCAACCCGGAGCGACCACGAAGCAGCGCCTAAGGGCACTACTCGGGAGTCGCTGGGATGGGGAGTCGCCAGCCCATTGGCTGAGTCCAAGCTTGTTCGACTTGGCCCGACCAAGCGGGATTGGGGTGAGGCTTCGACGAGATCACCACGGCGCGCACGTACAAGAACTCGTCTCGGACGATGAACGAGCCTTCCGTGCCGGTGACCGTTTCGAGGACCGCTCCCCATGTCTCCGGAAGATCGGTCGGAGTCGTCTCTTCGGTGAGCTCAAAACCAGCCGCGTCGAGTCGTCGCGTACCAATGAACTGAATCTCGTACGTCACGCCCTCTTCCGGCGCGATCTCGATTCGCACCTCGGCTTTGACCGGATCCCAACTCACTTCGCGCAGAGTGACTCCGGTCGACGCGTAGAAATCGCCAGCCTCCATCGCTTCGAGCAACTTGGTCGGATCAAGAGCTTCGGCCCTGACTTGTACCCAACCACGTCCGGGAGTTGGCCCCTGTCCACCGAAGTAATGATGCGAATCGTCGGTCGCGAGTCCCATCAACGGTGCGGTCTTGTAGTGGGACAGACGCAACGTGTTGGCGATATCCCAGAATCGTTCGAGGCTCGGGTGCGTATCATCGCCCAACTGCCGCACCGACGGGTGCCCATTGAAGATTTCAAAGAAACGTTCCCGTTCCACGGCGGCCAGATCGAGCGCCGAAACGCCCCAACCGAAGTTTGGGTGATTGAGATGCGGCAAGATGGGGCGACCCAGTTTGATGCGCTGAGCCTCGACGGCCCGAAGATTCGCGTCGATCGTGTCGCGCACCGAGCTACCACCCTGGGGCCTCACTAACTCACCAATGTTAGTCGCGTTGATATGAATCGGCAGATTCTCGAAGCTGTCGGTGATCTCCTCCGACTCGATCAAGATGAACTGGCCTGGCTCCTCGAGCAGACCGCGTACTTCGTCGAGGTTCTTGAGCCGGACTTGCGCCACTCCATCCACCTCGCGAGTTTCGACTCCGTCCGCCCCAAACCTCGCCTGATACCGTTCGATCCCCTGAATGGCGCCTCGCTTTTGCGGCGTATCGGCCGCGATCCAGCGTTCGCCACGCGAGAGAATGTTGTGGTCGGACAAACCCAGGAAGTGATAGCCGTTGGATTTGTACCAGTCGGCGATCATCTCGGGAAAGTCGTTGCCGTCACTCCAAAGGCTGTGAGTATGCAGGTTGCCTCGATACCAAGTCCTGTCCGTTTCCTGTCCCCGCGCCGCGGGAGCCAAAGAGGCGAGCAGGAGGACGACCAGGAGCGAGCTGGCGAGGCAGCATTTCCAGTTGACCGCGGCGTTGCGGGCTTCACGCGTTGGTGCCTTGGAGTGCCGAGCCGAGATGGAAGGGGCGGGACCGAGTAAGGATGGCTTCACCGAAGTGTCTCCTTGGATCTGGCGGAGGGGGAAGGCCACGCGCAAGGGCGGCGCGATAGCCGGGGCGCGGAGGACGGCCGAATTGACGGGCCCCAATGTAACCCGACTCCCACGAACAATCGCCCCACGACCCCCAAAACACGAAGTTGGCCGAGGCGGGCACTTCGGGCGATCGCGAAACTTCTCTCTTGGCTTCCCGCCCTTGCCGATACAATCGAGGGACCGTGGAGCTCGGGCCGTGAGGCAAGATCCACGCGTTGGGTCAATCGCGCCGGCGAGGTCGCGTTTGCGGACTTTGGGCCTAGTAAGGCTGGCGGGCGATGATGCCGCTAACGCTCCCTGCCCTGTTGTCCATGTTTCGTGAGAGTTGAGAGAGGTAGGTTCAATGAAGAAATCGCTAAGTCGCGTTTCCTTCCGCGCTCGATCACCACGAACGCAGGGACAAAGCATTCGACAACGGCTCGCAGTAGCCGGTCGAAATTGGCTGACGGCTTCCCTCCTCGGCGCGAGTTCGTTGCTGAGCGTCGGCGTGGTATCCGTGACGCCAGTCGTGGGTCAGGAGCTGATCCTGATCGACGAAGGCAATTGGTTCGACGAGATCGTGTGGCGAGACCGCACCGATGGAACCAAGAGCCTCGTGGTGGAGCGTGTCCTTCCCGGCGGCGCGAATCCGCGACTCGATTTGCGTCGCGGTGATCGCATCGTGAGTTTCGCCGGAGTCTTTCCCGAATCAACCGACGAGCTTCGGGAACTCGCGATACAGATGAGCGATCAAGAGGCGAGTCTCACCGTGCTGCGCGGCGACCGCATCGTCTCGTTGCCCATCGGCGTTCCCGCGGTTGAAAGCGGTGCCGCTCCACTCGGAGCCGAGGAAATCCCGCAGGGGCGTCCAGGGCGTACGAGCCGCGGGGAACCGGCGCACGAGACGTTGGAACTCGGAGGCGTTCCGAGCGGATTGGGATCGCCGTTGAGTCAGCCACTAGAACAACCGACGGATCGTGTGCTCGAGAGAAACTACGGTTCGGCGACGGACGCGTTCGGCTTTCAAGTCACGAACTTTCGCCATGAGCAGTATCCAGGGTTCGATACTCCCGTGCTCTCGGGAGTGTTGGTCGAACAAGTCACGTCCAACAGCTTGGCCGATCGCAGTGGAGTCTCGGCCGGCATGATCATCGTCGCGGTCGACGGGCGTCGAGTCGACACGGCGGCCGAGGTGGAACGTTGGCTGATCGATCGCGCTA
>JAGQPS010000148.1:0-5730 GCA_020426595.1 Planctomycetales bacterium | reverse complement strand
AGTCGCGACGCGGTCACGTTGTTGGCTTACGAGGGGCGGACGCTACGCCGAGTCCGACTGCCGCTCGATGAGCCCGTGGTACGCGAGGAGTCGCCCGAGGGATCATCGTCCATTGAGTCGATCACGTCGGGCTTGGGAGGCCTGTTGCCGTTGATCGGCCCCGGCTCGGGCGATTTGATCGACCTGTCGGAGGCCGGCGCCGAAACCATACCCGCCGCCGAGCAAGGCGAAACTCTGGAGACATTGCCGTTGCCCCTGCCCGATCCCGCGACGATGCGCGGAACGGATACGACGGGCCGCGATGACCGGAACTCCGAACCCGCCGCGGAGAATGAAAACGACTCACCACGCCAAGGGATCTTGGGTGGACTGCTCCGCCGCGATGGAGCAGGTGGAAATCGTCGTGATGAGGGCCGCCCACTTGAACAACGCGCCCGCGAGGCCTCCATCGATTCGCTCCGCCGCCGCATCGAACGACAAGAGCGTCTACTGGAACAGCAGCAGCGTGAGCTGGACGAGCTCCGGCGAGAACTCGCGCGGCTCGAAGGGAACGACTGAGTCTCGAAGCGGGGGTCGCTCGAGGTTCGGCTTCTCCGCTCTCGTCGCTCCGCGAAAACGGGTGCCGCGTCCGATCGGCACCTAGGACGGTCCCTCCGTGGTCGGTGGTTTTCACCACGAAGAACCAAAGAGCTCGGAGCCGGAGGGCTCGGAGCTGGCGAGTTCGTGGAGGTGAACGTCGCGTTTCTGCCGATTGGCCAAGCGATGATTCTTGAGCGACGTGGAGGCGTTCGTAAAGCCGCCGCGCCGATGACGCGGCCGTACCTGCACGGTCGAGGGGAGTTCTAAATAAATCGGGTTCCCCGATTCAATAATGCGACTCGTTTAACGACACTTGGATGCGGACACACTTCCAAGAGTCTCTCTTCCTTGCAGCGAGTCGGCGGGTTTCATGGACTTCGCGATCGAGTTGGATCGGATCGTCAAGCGTTATCGCACGCATCTCGCCTTGGATGGTGTTTCGTTCCAGATGGGGCGTGGCGTCACTGGGTTGCTCGGTCCCAACGGCGCCGGCAAGTCGACGCTCATCAAGATCCTCCTCGGACTCATGCGGGCGACCTCGGGGAGTGGTCGCATCTTGGGCCGCGATATCGCGAAGCAGTGGCGCGCGATCCGGTCACTCGTGGGCTACATGCCGGAAGACGATTGCTACATTCCCGGCATGAGCGGCGTCGAAATGGTTCGCTACTCCGCGTCGCTCTGCGGCATGCCGGCCTTGGAGGGGCTGCGACGGGCTCACGAGATCCTCGATTTCTGTGGCATGGGGCAAGAGCGTTATCGGCACGTCGAGACGTATTCGACCGGCATGCGTCAGAAGCTCAAATTCGCCCAGGCCATCGTGCATGATCCGGAGTTGTTGATTCTCGACGAACCGACCTCGGGGCTCGATCCCGAGGAACGCGTCGCGATGCTCAACCGAGTCAGGACGTTGGTCGTCAAGCAAGGCAAGCGAGCACTCGTTTCGACTCACATCCTCCCCGACGTGAGACAAGTATGCGACGACGTCGTCATCTTGGCTCGCGGCCGAGTCACCTTGTGCTCGTCGATGGAGGAAGTCGACCGGCCCGACCAGGCTGGCTTGTTCATCAAGACCTTGGAGCCGATTCGGGCCTTCGCCGATGCGTTGGCTAGAAAGTATCCGGTCGAATTGCAGGGCGAGACGGAGTTGTTCGTCGCGGCCGATCATGAAGGGCTGGAGCAAGAGTTGTGGTTGTTGTCGTCGGAGACGCAAGTGCTAATCGAGTCGATCTATCCGCGGACGAACTCGTTGGAAGCGGTGTTCATCAACGCGGTCAAGGAGACTCGTGATGCCAATTCATGATGTCGGATACCGACCGTGGCAAGGCGTCAAGTCGCCCCGCATTCATGGTTGGTGGATCATGTTGCTCACCAACATCATGATCCTCCGCCGCAACGGCTGGGTCCGCCGAGCGATGGCCGCTGCGTGGTTGCCGACGATCTACCTCGGGGCTGGGTTTTACACGCTAGAGACCGCGTTGCACGCCACTGATCGACAGTCGGCGCGAACATTTGTCGGCATGTTCCAGGCAGTCGTGCCGGCGGATGTGATTCAGTTCATTGCCAAGGATGTACTGACTCCAGACGATATTGGTCACCTGCGACATCGCATCTGGGGCCATCTCATTGCCTCGTTCTTGTCCTACCCCCAGGCACTGGCTGGAATGTTGCTCATCGGCCTCATCGCGCCGGCGCTCATCTCTCGAGACCTGCGAACCCGCGCTTACCTGATTTACTTTTCCAAACCGGTCGGAGTCAGGGAATATCTCGCGGGCAAGTATTTGACGCTGATTGTCTACGTGGGCGCGATCACGCTATTGCCTGCACTGGCGCTGTTTCTGTTCGGAGTGGGACTTTCACCGGACTTCGGTGTGCTTTGGGACACCTGGGATTTGCCCATCCGAACCGTCCTTGCTTCGCTCGTGTTTTTGATTCCCACGGCGACGATCGCTCTGATGTTCTCGAGCCTCACCCATGAAAGTCGTTATGCGGCGGTTGGTTGGTTTGTTTTTTGGCTGCTGAGCTTCGCCGCATGGCAGACGGTTTATTCGGCCCGCTACCTATCGTTGCAATACGAGGTTTACTACGAGGGGCAGCTGCCCGAACGGCTTGAGTACTTGTTGGATGAAGTCGATTCGCGACGTCAATTCGACGAGGCGGCACAACTCATGATCGGCCAGTACATCGCCAAGGAAGCCGGTGATAGTGTCTGGTCGCTGTTGTCGATGTATGAGTCCATTCGGCGAGTGCAACTCTGGCTCCTTTCGACTGGCCAGCCGATGCCCGTGTCCCATTTGTTGATGGTGAGTTGCGTCACTCTCTTTTCGTTCGTGGTCCTTTTGAGGCGAGTCACGGCACCTCTTCGCTTATGACCGGTCGGTGTGATCGGGCAAGCCGTGGAACGACCGAGTGAGTGGTTGAATCGCCTTCGTATAGAGACTGACCAACCATGGTGGAATTTGAGAACGTAACCAAGCTTTACGGGACGGTGATCGGAGTCAACGATCTATCGTTCACGTTGAAACAAGGCGCCTACGGCCTGCTTGGGCCTAATGGGTCGGGGAAGACGACGCTCATCAATCTTTTGATGGGACAGCTCAAGCCGACGATTGGAATGGTCCGAGTCCTAGGAGCCAATCCTTGGCGCGATGATTCGATCCTCGGCCGGATCGGACTTTGTCCAGCGTCCGAGTTGCTGGTAGCCAATGCCTCGGCCCGACAATGGGTGACGTTTCAAACCGAACTGCACGGCTTTCGCCATGACATGGCCCAGGAATTGGCGGACAGGTCTCTCGAAAAGGTGGGACTTGCGGGAGCCGCAGCGGATCGTCCAATCAGCACGTATTCCTTGGGCATGCGACAGCGCACGAAACTCGCCCAGGCACTGGCTCATGAGCCCGAGTTGCTAGTTCTTGACGAACCATTCAACGGGCTCGATCCGGTCGGCCGGCACGAGATGAACGATCTTCTTCGGGCCTTCGTCAAGGACGGCGGCATTCTTTTGCTCGCCAGTCACGTATTGCACGAAGTCGAGGCGGTGAAGCCGAACTTCTTGTTGATTTGTGGTGGCCGCCTGTTAGCGAGTGGCTCTCCGTCGGAGGTGAGGCAATTACTGACCGACATGCCCGCGGAAGTTCGACTCGAGACGGATGATCCGCAACGCCTCGCGTCTCGATTGCTCGAGGATGGTTTGGTCGAACGAGTCAAGCTGGAGCCCGACGGCGCGATGGTGGTCATGACTCGCCGCGCTCATGAGTTCTTCGAGCAACTGCGAGTCTATTCAGGAGAGTCGCTTGTCGTCCGGCGTATGCGAGGTCAAACCGAATCGTTGGATGAGTTGTTCTCGCTCCTAATGAGACGACATCGGGGGGAACTATGAATCGGGACATCCGCTCGCGTTCCCTCGCCACGGCGATCCTCGCTACCGCTCGATTTGAATTTGAACGGTCGCTCAGCGCCGGTCGTTTGTCCGTGATGGCTTGCTTGGCTCTGTTTCCGCCGTGCATCACGCTCATCTCGATCTTGGGGCAAGCCGCCTCGGTGGGGCAATTCGAACAAGCGGTCGACGTCTTCATCGCTGTTACTTGCTATATCGTTTGTGTTCTGGCAAGTCTGATTTGGTCGACGACGGTGGTCACTGCGGAACTCGAGGGAAAGACCTGGGCCTACAGCGCGAGTCGGCCTGGGGGACGCATCGCCATCGCGATCGGGAAGTACTTGGTTTCTTGTTTTTGGACCGCCATCGTGACGACTCTCGCCATCACGGCCTCGTTGATGGTCCGCTCGGTGCTTATCGGTGGCGGGAACGAGTTACAAACTTGGCTGGTCTTGGTGAGTGCGGGGGTCGCGGCCACGGTGGCTTATGGCTCGGTGTTCCTACTGCTCGGTGCGATCTTCCAGCGCAGGGCGATGGTCGCCGCCATCGTGTATGGACTGTTGTTCGAGGGGATCATCGCGGCGATTCCGGCGGTCATTAGCAACCTCACGGTCCGCTACCCTTTGACTTATCTCGTCTTCCGTGGACTGTTGCCGGACAACATCTTGAAAAGCGATTTCTTTACCACTTTTTACTCCGATTACGGCATCCTTAATGCGATCATCGCGCTCGCGGGCATCATCTTGATTACTTTCTCCGTCGCCATCGCGCTGATTCGGTATCGCGAGTTCATCACGTCCGACGAAGCGTGACGAGCAGCGGCTCCACGGCGAACGTCGCTCGGAACCCAAACGAAGGACGGTCCCCGCCATGCGGATATTGCTCACGAATGACGATGGCATCGAGGCGCCGGGGATCGCGGCGCTGGCCGCGGTCGCGCGGGAATTCGGCGAAGTGTTCGTGGTCGCGCCTCATCAACCTTGTTCAGGGTGTGGGCACCGCATCGTGACCGAGCGTCCTCTCGCGATCGCCCAGAAGCAAGTCGGCTGGACGAGCGTCGATGGATATCCGGCGGATTGCGTGCGGCTCGGATTGGGATACCTCGTCCCCCAGGTCGATCTGGTCCTGGCGGGGATCAACGACGGAGCCAACCTCGGGGCCGACGTGCACGTCTCGGGAACTCTCGCGGCCGTGCGCGAGGCGGCTCTGTTTCAAGTCCCGGGCATCGCGCTCTCGCAGTTCCGCAATCGGCCCACGACGATGAGCTGGGAAGCGACGGCGGAAGTCGCTCGCGCGGCGCTGCGTCGCGTGGTGAGCTGGCCGTTGCGGGCCGGCGAGTTTCTCAACGTCAACCTACCCGACCCACCGGGCTCGACCGAACTGGTCGAATGCTCGATCGACTACTCACCCTTGCCGAGAAACTACGACGCCATCGAAGGTGGCTTCCAGTACGCCGGCATCTACCAGCAACGAGAACGAGTCGAGGACTCGGACGTTCATCATTGCTTCGCCGGAGCGATCACCGTTTCGCGTCTGTCGGTACGAGCTAGCTAAGCCGCCTCTCGCTTGGCGATCAGCGGGACGCTCCGAGGACCAACGAGTTCCCCGGTCAACCACGCTGGCTCTTGCGATAGGGAGGGAGTGATGCGATTGGCCGAAGGTCCATCGACACCGTAGCCTGGGTAGGACCGAAACCGATTGAGGCTTCTTGGCTGTCGTCCCAAGAGGTTGGTGGTGTAACGAGTTGTTGGCTTGTTCGAGAAGTCGAAGAGTCCCTC
>JAGQPS010000147.1 GCA_020426595.1 Planctomycetales bacterium | reverse complement strand
ACAAACCAATAGGACAATCGTGCGACGGATCGCCAGCGTTCACGCGTAGCATGGTGAGCCAAGAGGAGACCGATTCGTGGCGTCGTTCCTGTTAGTGTCTCGAACATTTCGGCGATCAATCCTGGTCGGGTTGCTCGCCGTTTGCGTCGCGAGTTCGTTACCCAGTCGCGAGGGGAGCGCGCTCGATCTCCCCATTCCGCGCGTCGATCGTGTCTACCCGTTGGGTGGAGCCGCTGGTTCGGTCGTCGAAGTCGAGATCGTCGGCGCGGACCTAGAGGGTCCCGCGACCCTACTGATCCCTCGGCCCGGTTTCTCGATCGAGCCGGTCGCCGATCAAGAACGAAAGTTCCGCATCCGCATCGCCCCCGACGTTCCCGTGGGAACCTACGACGTTTATGCGAGTGGGCGTTTCGGAGTCAGCAATTCCCGCCGTTTCGCCGTGACTCATCGCCTGCAAACGGTCGCCGACGATGGCAAGAACCACGATCGTTCCGCACCGCAGCGAGTCGAACTCAACTCGGTCATCGACGGGATGATCGATGGAAATTCCGAGGACTTCTATGTCGTGAGCCTGGCCGCCGGGCAGCGAGTCCTCTTCGATTGCGAGGCGCAGCGACTCGATTCGCCGCTGGACGGCGTCATGAATCTGACCGATAGCGCGGGACGCTCCTTGGCCACCAGCGCCGATGAGATCGGTCAAGATCCGCGCATCGACTTCGTGGCTCCCGTGGCCGGCGACTATTTCATTGGCCTCAATGACCTGTCGTTTCGAGGCGGCTTTCCTTATCGATTGACGATCACCGATTTGCCCACGGTCGAGAACTTGTATCCAGCCGCCATTCAAATCGGAACGAGTCACGCACGCGAAATCCTGGGGCGCAATCTGCGGTCCCTGGGAGGATCACGTTCGGATTGGATGGAGCGAGGCTTGCCGCTGGATCGAGCGTCGGTGGAAGTATCGGCCGATGCGGAAGCTTGGTCGCTGCGAGACTATCGGTTCGCCGATCATCCGACCGCTCACAGCGTGGCACCCACGGCAGCGACATGCACGCTCGTCGGAGAACAGCTCCGCTTGGCCGGCATCGAGACCCTCTGGAGTGCTCCCACCGTGTTGGTCACGGAGCACGACGTGACCACCGAAACCGAACCCAACAACTCGCTCGATCAAGCCAATCCCGTCACGATTCCGCTCGTAATCGGAGGCCGCTTGAACGAGCCTCGCGACATCGACCGCTACAAGTTCACGGTTTCCGAACGAGGTCCGTACCTCATCAATGTCTACGGTGAACGGATCGCGGGACGAGCGGACATCGCTCTGGTCGTTCTCGATGCCGAAGGAAAACGAATCCAGGAGCTTGATGACTTCGGGCATCGGATCAACGCGTTCGATGGACACCTGCGAGACCCTTCGCAGGAGATCAACTTGGAACCTGATCGTGAGTATCAGCTGCTCATTCAAGACCGCTATGGTCGAGGCGGACCTCGATACCATTACGTGTTGGAAGTTATTAAGGCCGAACCCGACTTCTTTCCCGCGGTCATCCATCGAGCCAATCCTGGGCCTTCGGGCACGACCGTGTTTCGCGGAACCGCGACTTACTTGGATCTGGTGATTCACCATCGAGGCAACTCGCGGGGAGCGGTCACGATCACGGGAGAAAACCTCCCACCCGGACTCCATGTGGCGACCACGACGATCCCCAACGACACTCGCGGAGTCGTCGTGCTCTGGGCCGATGACGATGCTCCGGAATGGACGGGACCCATCGAACTGATCGCGACGATGGACATCGACGGTCAAGTCATTCGTCGCCGCGTGAGACCCTATGCGCGAGTTCGCTCGGACCAAGGATCAAGCGTGCCGATGCGCGAGATGATGGTGGCGGTGCGAGAGCAGGGGCCTTACGACCTCTCGATCGAGCCGATGGAGGTCGAAGCCGAAGCGGGATCGACGATCACCGCGCGACTACATCTACGTCGACTCTGGCCCACACCCGATCCCAACGACGATGAATCGGCGAAGGCGGACTATAGCGTGACGATTCAGCCGCTTTCATTTCCAGGTGGCTTTGGGTTGGGCAATTTCGACATCGCCCCAGGCAGCTCGCAGGCCGAGCTTTCAATCTCGATCCCCGACAACGCTCGGCCAGGGTCCTACACGTTGGCGGTGCTGGGACAAGCACAAGTTCCGTTCAACAAGGACCCACTCGCGACCGACCATCCCGTGACTCTTGTTCCAACCCCCAGTCGCCCGATCACGATCGTCGTCCGTCCCAAACCGACACAATGACGTGGGTTGGTACCCTTGTGTTCGCCGTGGAATCCTCGCGCCTTGGCGACGCCGGTTACTCACATCGACTCACTCCATCGCAAGGCTCCGCGGTATGCTAGTGGCCATCCTTCCCACAGCGATTCCGACGGAGACTCCCTCGTGCGATTCTCATCGAGTTCCGAGCGTACGATTTGGCATGGTCCGCGATCCATCACCGCGATGGTTGGCTGCTTACTGATAGGGGCCATCAGTCCACTCCGAGGACAGCAAGCCGAGGTCGACTATCCAGCGAGCCCGGACGGTTCGTGGTCGGTGGAGTTGTTGCTCCGCGAGCCAAACATCGTGACGCCGACGGCGCTGGCGGTCGACGGCGAGGGACGAATCTTCGTCATCGAGTGTCACACGCATTTTCGTCCCGACGACTACCAAGGTCCCCCCGCGGATCGCATTCTTCGGCTCGTCGATTCCGATCAAGATGGCAACATCGACCACGTATCGACCTTCTTCGAGGGAACGTCCGCCACGATGGGACTCCTAGCCGAGCGAAGTGGGAGTCTGCTCGTGGCGACGCGCGGTGAGCTGTTTCGGTTGCGGGACACCGATGACGATGGCGTCGCCGATCAGCGGACGCAGCTGGCGACGCTCGAGACCAAGGGCAACTATCCCCACAACGGCCTGTCCGGCTTGGCGGTCGATGCGACTGGGCACATCCTGGTGGGCTTTGGCGAGAACTTGGGCGAGACCTACACACTGACTGGCGCGGATGGCGGTCAAGTCACCGGTGGCGGCGAAGGAGGCAACATCTTTCGCCTGCGACCCGACGGCTCGCACATCGAGCGCTGGGCGACCGGTTTCTGGAATCCCTTTCAACTCGCCGTCGACGAATTTGGTCGCGTGTTCGCCGTCGACAACGATCCCGATTGGCGGCCACCTTGTCGCTTGCTACACGTCGTCCGCGACGGCGATTACGGGTATCGGTTCGCTCTTGGCCGCCGCGGCACCCATCCCTTCACGACTTGGTTTGGCGATCGTCCCGATCGACTCGGCATGATCGCCGGTACGGGTGAAGCGCCGAGTGGCATGGTCGTTTACCGCGGTGGAGGCTTGGCCCCGGCGGATGAAGGCGCGTTGCTGGTCACGAGCTGGGGGCTCCACACACTCGAACGTTATCGACTGATTCGACAAGGAGCCAGCTTCAGTAGCCAAGCCGAAATTCGCATCAAGGGGGATGAGGATTATCGGCCCGTTGGCATCGACATCGATCCAACCGGAGCGATCATCGTGAGCGATTGGGTGAAGCGCAGCTACCCACTTCACGGTCATGGACGAGTCTGGCGGCATCGCTCGGTGGAATCGAGTCCGCGTCCCGCCACCGACGACTCTTGGGCGACGCTGCGTGACTCGAATCACCGCTTGCGTCTCGAGCAGACGATTGATCGATTGGCGACAACAGCCGATTCGGTCGAGACCCTGAAGACATGGTCGCTCGACACCGGGCTCGCCTCGTGGCGACGAGCCTTGATCCTGACTGGTTTGCATCGAGCTGGGGAACTCGACGAGTCGCTGATCGAAGCGGTCATCACCCAGGGAGATTCGGAAGACCTATGCGTTTTGATCGCGCCGTTCGCGGCCGACCTTGGCATATCGCTCGGCGCGCTCGAGGCGGTGTACCAAGCGAGCCCTTTGTCGACCGATGGCTACGATGCCGAAGTCGAGGCCGAGTGGATTCGCTGGCTTGCTTCGTCGGCCGACATTCCGCAACTCGTCTCTCTATTGGAGACGGCGGATCCGTTTCTTCGCCAGGCTCTGATCTCCTCGATCGCTCGTGTCGCCACGACCTCCCAGCAGTGCGAACCCCAAGCCGATCAACCGGAGTCAACTCGGATCGCGCTGGCCTCGGTATTGGCTCGTCGCGACGACCCCGCGGCTCGACTCGCCATTCCTGCTTTGTTGAAGGATGCGTCTCCAAGCGTCCGCTGGGTGACGCTCCGTTGGATCACCGAAAGCGGCTTGACCGAGTTTCGAGAGCTGGTCCAAGGAGAGCTGCGACGCGAATCGCTCACGCCGGGGCACTTCGAGGCGGTGCTCGCCACGCTTGAACAGCTGGACGGTCGATCCGGTGCCGCATTTGAAGGGGGCCAACTGTCGTTACTCGAGTCGATCATCAAGGGTCGCAACGACGAACCAGGCAGCGTGGTTGCCTTGGCGCTGCGACACCTCGGCCGAGCGGCTCGTCGAGATCGCGTGGAGCAAGTCCCACCTGGACTCGATCTCGAGACGCTCCGGTTCTTGCTCAATCACGAATCGACCGACGTGCGATTGGAGGCGATTCGAGCGATGGCCGGTTGGCATACGGGCGACGAGGCTCGACAAACACTGATGGTGATCTCGACCGACGAGCAACAACCCGAAAGCGTGCGGCGGGAAGCGTTGATGAGTATCCAAGACATCAACGCGCTCATGCTGTTGGCGACCGGCGGGAGCTCCTTGCAGGACGATGCGATTCGCTCGTTGCGCGGACGTGAGCTGACGGAAGAGCAGAAGGACGTGCTGCGTGAGGCAACGGTTCCGGCCTTGGCCAGCGCGGCTCGTGATCGGTTGCTCGGTGAGGCCAACGATGGTCGTCCCTTGGACAAGGACACTTCGGCCTGGCTCGATTGGATCCAAGCTGGCGAGGTCGGTGACGCGGAACGGGGCGAACGTTGGTTCTTTCATTCCAACCTGGCTCGCTGCGCGGCCTGCCATGCGGTTGATGGCCGCGGCGCGGCGATCGGTCCCGAGCTAAGTGTCATCGGCGAGATGGGCCGCGCGAGACTCCTTGAATCGCTGATCGATCCGAGCCGCGAGATGGCTCCTCGGTACACGCCTTGGCTAGTGGAAACCGTCGACGGCGCCATCAAGGCGGGCTTGCTCGAAACCGAACGAGGCGAGCTGCAGTACTACGTCGACTCGAACGGACAGTCATTTACGGTCGACTTCGACGACGTGGTTTCCCGAGTCGCATCGCCGCACTCGATCATGCCGGACGATCTGCTCGGTTCGCTGACTCGCGACGAGATCGCCGACTTGCTCGCTTACCTCGAAAGCCTCAAGTAACGGTCGGCGAATCGCCTACCAGCATCGCCGCGACCTTATGCGATGGCGTGTAATCCCTACGCCTTGGCTCGGGACGGAAGCGGAACGAAACCGTCCTCGATCACGCCCCGCGCTTTCCGCCAGATCAACACCGCTTCGACAATGATCCAAAGCTGAAGAGCGAGCACGCCCAAGGCGATCGCGACGAGCAAGTAGTTCTTGGTGGCCAGGTAACCGGTTTCGGGGCGAAGGACATCGGTCATCAAGGCCCAACCAGGAATAACGAGCATCATGACGGCGGGCAGGGCGATGAACCACACCGGCTTGTTGCGGCGCCACAGATGGAACGCCACGACCAATAGCGCGAGGCCAGCGAGCAATTGATTGATCGCGCCAAATAGCGGCCATAGGATCAAGCCGCCCGTGCCCGCCAGATCCTTTCCCGGCGCGCGCAACATGGCGAGAGCGCCACCCAGGACGACCGCGAGTCCGGTGGCCAGGTACTTGTTGGTCAGCGGCTTGACCTTCAGCGTTCCGGCCAGCTCTTGAATCACGTAGCGTTGCAGACGCGTCGCGGAATCGAGCGTCGTCGCCGCGAAGCAAGCGACCAACACGGCGATCAGGCCGACACCCAGCTCGAGTGGAATGCCGAGCGAAGTCAGGAAATTGGCGCCTCCCTCGACGAACGCGCCGACGGTGCGTGGAAGATTGAATTGCTTCCACGACTTTCCGTACTGGTATTCCCAAGCGGCTCGTCCTTGAAGCGGCTGTTGGGACCCGGCGTCGACGACCGGCTCCCAGCGCACGACGGAGGTCGTCGCGGCGGTGGTTGATGTCTCGCTGGCCGCGGCGACGGTCGTGGAGTCCAATCGCTGGAACTTACCCATCCCGACTCCCGCGCAGCACGCCAGAATCACAATCACGGCCAAAGCGCCTTCGAGCAACATCGCTCCATAGCCGACTTGCTGCGCATCGGTCTCGCAGCGAAGTTGCTTGCTGCTCGTTCCACTACTGACGAGACAGTGAAATCCGCTCACCGCTCCACATGCCACGGTGATGAACAGAAACGGCAGGATCGGTGGAGCATCGGCGGGAGGCGTGGTCGCGACCGCAGGAGCCGCCGCGAGGTCGGCTTTGCCCGTCAGGCCCGCCACGACGAGACCACCGACGAGCAACGCGAGGGCGACCATCAACTGATGACTGTTCACATAGTCGCGTGGTTGGAGCAACAACCAAACCGGCAGGACCGACGCGACGAAACAGTAAGCCAACAGGATCAGGGTCCAAATCACGATCGCATTGAATGGCTCGTCACCCGATGGCATGGCGAGCGGTAGGTAGTACACGCCGACATAGACCGCGAGGTACAACACGACCAGCGCGACCAGCGACGGACCCAGCAAGTTGACCGATGGCCGGCGGCTAAGGAGCCCAATGACGATCGCCACCGGCAGGCTCGCCCAAACGGCCAACACGCTCCCTGGATACTGCGAGAAGATGGTGGCGATCACGAGCCCAAAAATCGCGAGTACGACCGTGAGCGCGAAGAACAGAATGGTGAGGAACAGCAAGCGAGCCCGCACCGAGATGACTCGTCCGGCGATCTCACCGACCGTCTGACCTCGATTTCGCATCGACACCACCAACGTGCCAAAATCGTGGACCGCTCCGATGAAGATCGAGCCAAACACGACCCAAAGCAGCGCCGGGAGCCAGCCCCAGAAAACGGCCAGGGCCGGACCAACGATCGGTCCCGTTCCCGCGATGCTGGTGAAGTGATGTCCGAAGACGATACCGCGCCGAGTCGGCACATAGTCGACATCATCCCGCAAGGCCTCGGCCGGCACCGGGGCATCGGCGTCGAGTGCGAAGATGCGACGCGCCAACCAACGACCATAGGTGTGGTAGGCAATGTAGAAACCGACAAAGGATCCGATCGCGATCAGCAGCGTGCTCATACAAGAGACTCACCAAAACGGTCCAACCCAAACCACCGCCGGCGGGCCATTGTAGGTGAAAGCCACCGAGTGTTCATCAGCTCGGGCGCGGGAGGCCGCTTTCATGACCGTCGCCGCTCCCCTGTGGGCTTTCGGCCCTGCGACCATCCATCGCTCGCAGCGCGTTGGCGATGACGGCGAGGCTCGTCCCCGTATCGGCGAGGATGGCGAGCCAAAGCGATGAGTAACCGCCAATCGCCAGGGCAAAGAAGACCACCTTGACGAGAATCGCCGCCGTGAGGTTCTCGATCAGAATCCGCATGGAACGCCGGGAGTGGCGAATCGCCCAAGGGACCAACGTCAGCCGGTCGTGCATCAGGACTCCATCCGCCGCACTCTTGGCCAAGTCGGTGCCGCCGCTTCCCATCGCCAGCCCGACGTGAGCCCCGACCAGCGCGGCGGCGTCATTCACGCCATCTCCGATCATGAGCACCTTGAGTTGCTCCGTTCGGTACTTCTCCACGGCGGCCAGCTTCTCCTCGGGGAGCATGCCACCCCGAGCTCGGGAAATGCCCAGCTCCTGGGCCAACCGATCAACGACATCCTGCCGATCACCCGACAGAACGGTGACCCGGTCAATGCCGGCGGCGCCCAAACCGGCGATGGCCTCGGCCGCCTCATCGCGAGTCCGATCGCGAAACACGATTCGGCCCAACAGTTGATCGTCCTCGCCCACCCACACCGCGCTGCCGAGGTCCTCGGATTCGAGGTTTCGCCAAGACGCGTCGCCCTGGGCCTGGTGCCGAGCGCGCATGCGATCGTTACCGATCCAGCGACAGGGCTGAGTATCCGACTCGATGCCCGATCCCGGCACGACTCGAACCGAAGCTTGCTCCGCGAGCGAGGCGGCCACGGGCGAACTCGATTCGCGAGACTCCCAGGCCTCGACCACCGCACGCGACAACGGATGTTGACTTCGACGCTCCAGTCCCGCGGCAACGGCCAGCACCCGGTCGTCCGTACCGCCGGTCGCGGCCTCGACTCGTTCCACGACGAACTCGCCGTGTGTCAGCGTGCCGGTCTTGTCGAACACCACCGAATCGATCGCCGCGAGCCGCTCCAGCACATCGCCGCCGCGGAGCACCAATCCGCGCCGGGCGGCGGCGGTGAGCGCCGCCATGATGGTGACTGGCGTCGAAATCACGAGCGCGCAGGGACAAGCGGTGACCAACAGCACGAGCGCCGAATGGATCGACTCGGACCACGAGCGGAATCCCAAGAGAGCGGGCGCCACCGCCACGGCCAGCGCGATCAGTGCCATCGTGGGCGTGTACCATTGCGCGAAACGGTCGACCCAGCGTTCGGTTTGGCCCCGTTTGTTTTGAGCCTCACGCATGGCTCGATACACGCGGGCGAGATGCGAGTCCTGGGCTCGGCGTGTGACCGTCACCGTGATCGATCCAGTGAGATTCAGCGATCCCGCCAGTAGCTCATCACCCGACGCTACCGACACAGGCTGGCTTTCACCCGTGAGACTCGAGAGGTCGACATCCGACGCTCCGTGCGCCACTTGGCCATCGAGTGGAACACGGTCGCCGGGAAGCACTTCAATCGCCTGACCCACGGCGATCGAGTTCACGGGAATCAATCTCTCGGAGCCATCGCCTTGACGAACGCGAGCCTGAGGGGGAGCCAAGTTAAGCAGTCGCCCAATCGCATCGCGGGCCCGCCCCAAGCTCCACTGCTCCAATCGCAAAGCCAAGGCGAATAGCCACGTGACCAGCCCGGCTTCCGACCACTCGCCAATCGCCATCGCGCCGAGCACCGCGATCACCATAAGCACATTCATGTCGGTCCGGCCTAGCCGAAGCGCGGCCCACGCGCGCGGCACGAGTCGCCAGCCGCAAACGAGGACGGCCAAGGCATGCCCCAACACCGCCGGCCAAGTCAAGATTGGCAACGGAGCCAAGAGACCTTCGGGCCCGGCGACCGACTCGGGCCACCGCCAATGAACCCACAACGACCAGGCAATAGCCAAGGCGTTGGCGACTCCACCAATGATCAACGCTCGAGTCGCTCGCCGCTGCTGTTGGCGTCGCGCCTCGTCGTCGGCAGGGTCGCTCTCGCCGTCAATCAACGTTGGCGTTAGTCCCGTCTGCTGGATCCATGTGCGGACTTCGTCTCCGCTTGGCCCGTCTTCGTCGACATCGACATCGACTCGTTGATCCAACAAGTCAAATCGAAGAGCCACGATGCCAGGTCGCTGTTCCAACGCGCCGCGAATCAACCCGACTTCCTCGGCGCAGTCGAGTTCCGCGACTCGCAGCGACCAAGTGGCTCCCGGAGCCTCGGAACCAGCACCGATGGAAAACTCCACGGAACAAGCTCCATGGGCATCGCAGCAGTTCGTCGAGGATTGGATCTCGTCGGTCACGGCACGGTCTCTGGAACGCGATGGAACAACTGGGGGAGAACGCGGCCAACCTGATGGTCGGCTTTCGATCGATGCCAGGAAGAAAGTCCTCGAAAGGTACCCTTGGTTCGGAGCCTGGCCAAGCTCGATCTCGGGTGGCACTCCCTCATGAACCTAGCTCCTCGCGCGAGTCAAGGACGGCCATGACGTTCGTCGAAGCCGAGTTCACGCCATCATTTGTGGCGATTCAGCCGCTCCGACCGTGCAACCCATGGTCCCAGCGACGAGCACCATCTAGGATGGCCGGAATTCCCTGCCCCCTAGCATGATCCTAGAGAGCCGTCGTGACCGGTAGTTCGGCATTGTTTCTGTATTGCGTGGCGATAGCCGCAGCCTCGTTGGGAGGGGGAATCGCCGCGCGCCGACTGCGAGTCTCGCATTTGGGAATGCAATTGGCGATGAGCTTCGTGGGGGGGCTAATCCTCGGCGTCGCTGTCTTGCACATGCTCCCGCATGCCGTCGCGGCGAGCCCCGGGTCACTCAATTGGATCGCCATTTCGGTGCTGTTTGGCATCATTGGCATGCTGCTCTTGATGCGGGTCTTCAATGTCCATCAGCATCAAAGCGACGAGGAACTGGCTCACGACTATCCCGTGCCGGCCGAGGGAGGCTCGGAGCCCAACGTCGCCGGCGAACACGCGCGTGAGTCGCACGAGCACGCCACTGAGCACGCGGCTGGCCATTCGTGTGATCACGACCACGATTCGGTCGGAGCTGGGGAAGGAGCCTCGGGCAAGCCGCTCGTTTCACTCGTACCCGAACCCGAATTAACGGCGCCGACTCCGTCGATCCAGCGAGGCGGCCATCAACTCGCTGGCCACCTACACGCCGGCCATGATCATGCCGGGCATGGGCATGCCGAACACGGGCACGGGCATGGCTGCCAACACACGCACCATCACCATGGACCGAGCCCAGCATCGAATGCGACTCTTCGCTGGTTGGGCTTGGCGATCGGCATGACGGTGCACAGTCTATTGGACGGCATCGCCCTCGCCGCGTTCGTGGCCTCGGATCAACATTTGCATCAGCCGAGTTGGTGGCACATGCCGGGCTTTGGCATTTTCCTGGCGGTGCTATTTCACAAACCGCTCGATGCCAGCTCGATCGTATGGCTCATGCGATCCAGTGGCTGGACGGGGCGCGAGATGATCACGATCAACTTGCTCTTCGCCGCGATGACTCCGTTGGGAGTCATGCTGTTTCAGTGGGGGCTGCTCGGGAGTTCATTGGCGGGCGACCAAATGTTGGGCATCGCGCTCGGCTTCTCGGCGGGCGTCTTTCTTTGCATCTCGCTGTCGGACATCTTGCCCGAGGTTCAGTTCCACTCTCATGACCGTACGAAGCTGACCGCCGCCCTTATCCTCGGCGTCGCTCTCGCGTGGCTGGTCGGGCTCTTCGAGCCGAGCACCGCCCATCTCATCACCGCGCCGATCGCACCTTAGCCGAGTCGGCTCTCCCTTGTCCGCGGCCCTAGGCCTGCCGGCACCGCGTTCATCCGTTTTGGATTTTTAAAAAGCCCGCGCAATTCGCTCGACCCCAATAGGTAGATTGTCTATCTATGGGGTATCGAGTGAGTTTTGTGGGAGGACGAGGATGGCGAAACGGAGTGGACAGGAACTGCTGCGAGGCAGCTTGGACCTGATGGTGCTGAGTGTCTTGGCGGATGGCGCGAAGTACGGCTACTTGATTCAGAAGCGGATCGCGGAAGCGAGTCGCGACGAGATCAAGTTGCAAACCGGCACGCTCTACCCGCTGCTTCATCGGCTCGAGTCGTCAAAGCTCATTCGGGCTCGCTGGGAAGAGGCTCAAGGGCGCCGGCGGTGCTGGTACGAGCTCACCGCGAAGGGCCGCACTCGGCTCGGCTCCCAGGCCAGCCAATGGCGGTCCATCGCTCGGTGCATGGACGAATTGGTGGCGGTCGCGTTACGAGTCACGAAAGGAGCGGATCATGCCGCGGGAGGTGCGTGAGGAGTTTCTGCGGAAGCTGCGCGGCTTGTTGGGCGCTGGCCGAGCGAGATCGGCTCGCGTCTTGGAAGAGATCGAGGATCACTTGGCGGCTCAGCAAGAAGAACTGGTCGGCCTCGGGATGGAGCACGACGAGGCGTGGCGTCGGGTGGTCGAGGAGTTTGGGGACGTCGACGACTTTGTCGGCTCCGAACATCGACTCAACAACCAACGGAAATGGAGATGGATGATGCGTTACACAACGTTAACGATCTTGGGGACGTTCGCCGTCATCGTCGGCGTGATGGCCATGGCGCCCGAGCACGGCCGACTTCGCCCGAGCGTCTCGGTGGCTCAGGAGGCGACGGAACTCGAGCAACAGAGATCGAGCGTCCCAGCCATGTCGCCCGACGAAAACGAGACGTGGGACGAGGAGGTTCGCTCCAAGCTGCGCGAGCGCATTCCGGTTGATCTCGTCGACCAAAGTATCGCGGAGATACTGGAGTTCATCGGTCAGGAGCAGGGGATCGATTTCATCGTTGATCCCGATT
>JAGQPS010000146.1 GCA_020426595.1 Planctomycetales bacterium | reverse complement strand
GCCGCTGTGGTGATACCGAATCGAAACTTCATGTCCGTTGAAGCCGGTATGCATCGAGCGAATCACGCACAGGTCATCGACGACCGACGCGGTATGAGGCAGCAGTTCCGAAACCTCCGTACCACAATTCCCATGCGCCGAAAAACGCCACGGTGATCCCAGTAACTTCTTCGAGGCTCGGTTGACGAAGCTGTATTGGATGTCGCCCGAGTAGTCGGTGCCGGAGTATTTCGTGAGTTCCGGTTTGGGATCGAGCAAGTCCATGTGCGCGGGACCGCCGTGCATGAACATCGAGATCATGGCGGTGGCGCGCGGAGCCGTGGGAGGCGCCTTCGGCCGCAGATCAAAGACTCGCGGGCCGAGTCCTGAATCGCCAGGATTGGCCTGCGTCGATTGCTGTTGCAGCAACCACGCCAGGGCGACCCCACCGATTCCCATCGCGTTGCGATTCAGGAATTCGCGTCGGCTCCAGGTCGAACGTTCCATCGGTCACCTCACTCGACATACAAGAATTCGTTGCTGCCCATCAGCGTCTGACACAAGCTAATCAAGGCCTGCTCGATCGCGGCGGCGGGATCGGCGGCTTGACTATCGGATGCGACGACGTCCCGCATCCACTCGGCGACGCTCGCCATTTCGTCCTGCGTCGGTTCGCGCAGCAAGGCTCGTCGCCACGCCAACACGACGATCTTGTCGATTCGCCCGACCGAAGCGACTGGACCGTGAAAACCCTGGACCGAATCGAAGGCTCGAGCCGAACCATCGGCGGCATCGGCATGCACGGTCGCCTGCCAACCAAAGCTGTCCGAGTTCACGCTCTCGCCGCCAAGAATCACCAGATCGATCGTCTGTCCCGGCTCGGCCAAAAACGCCACGCTTTCGGTCGAGGATTCACCATGAGCGGCCGACCAACGTCCGACGATTTCTGCGGGCTGACCTTCGCCACGCGCCACGACCGCGTAGGCTTGGACTCCATCGCCATTGGGGCTGCCATGAGTCAGCTTGCCGGTCACGCGGAATGAACCCGCTTCATTGACATGGAACCGTCGCACCAGCGCGCGGCCCGTTCCAGGGTGTCCGCCGCCAGCGCTGAGCGTGCACCATTCGAGCCCTGGATCCGGCAAGGTCTCGCCACCTTGCCAAGCGTTGCCGGTCCAATGCGGCAAGGCCGAGAATCCCGTCGGATCGTATTCATCGATGGTGGTTGCCGGACCCCAGCCGAAACTCCAACGAGCCGCTCCGCTCGGCCAAGTGAGATCGGCGAACTGAGCCACTTCCTCGTCGGAGACCTCGTTGTCGGCGGCTTGGGTCAACCGTTCGGTCATCAACGTCGCTTGAGAGCGAATGAAGTCGCTGTTGAGCAGCATGAGAGCCTGGGGAGCCACCGTGGAAACGGTCCGTCGCTCACAGTTCGTTTCCATGATCGGAGCGTCGAACGCCTGGAGGAACGACACCGGCTGCGTTCGGCGAACTTGCAGGTAGATGCTGCGTCGAGCCTCGGTGGTCGGCATGACTTGTCCCGCGTCATCCTCCTGCAACGCGACAGCCGGACCAAACGTCGTTGGATCGAGTGATCCAGCACACTGCAGAACGCGATCGCGAATCGCTTCGGCTTCCAAACGCTTCAGGGGATAACGCCAGTAGTACTGCGTATCCGCGTCGATCGCCGCCGCGGCCTCGTTGATTCGCGAGGACTGTCGATAGGTATGGCTCGTCAAAATAATGCGATGGAGATGCTTGAGACTCCAGCCGCCGTCCGCCAGTTCACAGGCGAGATAGTCGAGCAATTCGGGATGAGTGGGCAGGTCACCCAAACGTCCGAACTCGGCCGGAGTGCCGACGATGCCTCGTCCAAAGTGATGCATCCAAATGCGATTCACGAAGACACGGTTGAACAAAGGATGGCGCCCGCTCGTGAGTTGACGGGCGAGGGCCAGACGACGCCCGCTCGTCGGGAGCTCGGGATCATCGAGCGCGAAGTCGATTCGCTCACCATCATTCGCCAGCACGGTCAAGTCACCCGGCATGACAACCTTGGTCGGCTGACGGTAGTCGCCACGATGAAAAACATGAGTCTCGGGTTGATGACCCGGCGGCTCTTGCAGGACTCGCAAAAATCGCTCTTCCGGTTTGCGGGCACGCACCTCGGCGATCCGCTGATCATAGGTTTTCAGTTCGTCGGCCGCGGCTTGGTTGTACTGGTAGAGCACGCCGGGCGAGATGTTCACGCTTGGGTTCGCCGCGAGGAGTGCCTTTTGCTCCTCCGTTCGCGCGTTGCCCGGCGTTTCGTAAGCGGTCCGTAGTTCGGTCTTCAACGGCTCGTCATACTTTTCCAATTCTTGATTGAGCGCGGCCGCCATGAACTCGGCTTGCTTGGCGTTCTTCTCCGCCGCGATCGCTTGAGCCTCTTGTTCGATTTGAGCCGCGAGGTCACGATCGGCTTGGGTGTACAGGGAAACACGCCGGGCCGCGGGAGGCTTCCAGGCCTGCCAGTCGAGCGCCGGATCGAACACCGCGCGCAGTCGATAGTAGTCCTCTTGCAGGATCGGATCATAGCGATGGTCGTGGCACTGAGCGCACGCGAGAGTGACTCCCATCAAACCGCTGCTGACGATCTTGAGTGTGTCCGATACGGTTTGGTTGCGGGCGACCGGTTCGTCCACGCCTCCTTGTCCCGTTCCGTCGACCGCCATGCGAAGAAAGCCCGTGGCGATCAAGGGATCGAGCGTGGCGGGGTCGGGATTCGCGAGATCGCCTTGATAGAGTTCATCACCCGCCAGTTGTTCGGTGACGAATTGATCGATCGGCTTGTCGTCGCGGAAGGCTCGAATCACATAGTCGCGATAGAAGTAGGACCAGGGACGCACCGCGTCGGCGGTCGTGTAGCCCTCGCTGTCGGCATAGCCTGACACGTCTAGCCAATGGCGTCCCCATCGTTCGCCATAGGCATCGGTATTCATGAGGCGATCGATCAGACGTTCGTACGCATCGGCGTTCGTGTCGGCCAGATAGGAATCGAGCTCCGCCGCGGTGGGAGGGAGTCCGGTCAAGTCGATCCACACACGGATCGCGAGTTCCCGCTGGCTCGCAGGTGGCGAGAACTCGAGCCCTTTATCCTGTAGTCGGGCCAATACGAATCGGTCGAGATCATTGCGGAGGCGCGGATCGTCGACCGAGGGAGGCGCCGGACGCTCGAGCGGTTGAAACGACCACCAAGCTCGATCCTCGGGAAGGATGCCAATGCCTTCATCGATCATGTCGGATTCGGGACGAGCCGTGGGCGCACCCGCGGCGAGCCACCTTTCGAGCACCTCGAGTTCGGCGTCGGTCATCTTCGACTTGCCGGGAGGCATCTCACCGAGTCGAACGCGCTCGAGGAGCAAGCTCTCCGAAACGTGAGCCAAGTCGATGGCGGGGCCGCTATCTCCACCCGCGAGCATCAGCCGAACCTGTCGCAGATCGAGCCCGCCTTCATGTTCCGCCGTGGCTCCATGGCAGTCGAGACAGTGAGCCCGGAGGATCGGGCGAATGTCTCGCTCGAACAACAAGACCTCGTCGACAACTTCGTCTTGGGACGCAATCACCGACGGTTCTTCAGTCGCGATCTCTTGAGCGGCGACGGCGGTGAGGTTCACGAGGCTCCAACTCGCGAGCAAACAGAAACCAAGCAGCGACAACCGAGACATCGAACGAAACACGCTTCCACGATCGGCTTCGTGTCGGGTCGACGAAGTCGTCGTATGTGGACAAGTGGGAGCGGCCGACGAAATGGAGAGACAGTCCGAGGCTCGCGGTCCAGCGGGCTCAACGAGTCCACGAGATAGCCGCATGGCAACGTCCTTTCAATCGCGGGGAAGGGCAGGCCGACATCCGAGTCGCCTTGGGGGGCGTGATCGCGGTTCGCGTTATTCGAGCTTCCATCGAACGGCGCGGGTCGGGGATGTTCGTCGATGAGACGATCCACTAGACACCCGGCATCGGTCCGATCGCATCGTTAAACCGCGATTCACGGTCAATGGCTGGCGGGCAACCTCTGACCCTATTCACGACCGAACATCGGTTCGTGCAACAGAGAAGAGGTCACGGAGGTTTTGAAGTTGCGCTGGTCGCGATTCGGTCCAACAGCCATCGTCAACTCGAGCGATTCTAGGAAACCCGACGCGTGAGCGAGGGATCCTTCTCTTCGACGACTTCGGAGGTCGCTAGACCAGCACCGCGTCTCGACCATCACGATTCCGAACGGCGCGTCTTCAAAGTTCAAAGGCGGGGTGGGAACTCGACTCCTCGTCCAGTTTCCCAGCCTTCCATGATAACGGCTGGTCCACGGTCTCACCAGCTTTTGCCGGCAATCAGGCAAGACGGAGTATCGCCAACGACAATCGATGGATGCCTGTGGGGGAAGGTGCTCTGGGAGCTCCTTGGGCAATAGTATCGGCGTTCGGATGGGGGAACCGGGCTGTGCGCCGTTGGTTAACTGGTGCATCATGGTCAGGCCACCGCGGCCGGCTCATGCCACCAGCTTCCGCAGTGTTGTCTTCCTCCTCGATTTGAAGCTGACGAACGAGCTGGTTTGCCCATGAGCCGGATTTTAATTGTCGATGATGAACCCAGCATTTGCTGGACGCTTACGGAGGCGTTGAGCGACGACGGCCATGAGTGTCGTCAGGCTTCCAGCGCCGAAGAGGGTCTGCGACTCGCCGCGGAATTTCAACCGCAAGTCGTGTTGCTCGATGTGAGGCTGCCGGGCCGCTCGGGACTTGATGTGCTGTCCGAGATTCGGGATCTCACCGGGCAGGCTCCGGTGATCGTCATGACCGCGTTCGGTGACCTCGAAACCGCGGTGCGAGCGGTCTCGAGCGGTGCCTTCGAATACCTGGTGAAACCGTTCGAACTCGAGGACGCGTTGCGGCTGGTGGAGCGAGCGACGCGCGGTTCGAGCCTCGACGACAAGGCCTCCGCGAAGTCGGTCGCGGCAACGGGACAACTGCCAGGCGGGATGATTGGCCGATCGCCCCGCATGCAACAAGTCTTCAAGCAAATCGCGCTCGCCGCCGCGTGCGAGGTCCCGGTGTTGATCACCGGTGAAAGCGGGACCGGCAAGGAACTCGTCGCCGAAGCGATCCACCGTCACAGCCGTCGCAGCGAGTGTCCGTTCCTCCCTGTCGTCGTCGCCGCGCTGAACGAGAACGTGATCGAAAGCGAATTGTTCGGCCATACGCGCGGAGCGTTCACTGGGGCGGAACGGGAGCGAGCCGGCGTGCTGGAGATGGCCGCGGGTGGAACGGTCATGCTCGATGAGGTGGGTGACATCCCGCTCGGAACTCAAGTCAAGTTGCTTCGCGCGATCGAGCGACAAGAGTGGCTTCCCGTCGGAGACTCGCGACCACGGCGCGGAGAGTTCCGAGTGATCGCCGCGACCCACCGCCCGCTGACGAAGATGATCCACGACGGAACGTTTCGCGAGGATCTCTATTATCGGTTGAACGTCTTCTCCATCGAATTACCGCCTCTGCGTGAACGTCTCGACGACTTGCCCGAACTGGCTCAGGCCTTTCTTGATCGCATCATGGCGGGGCAGGAACGTCGGACCTTTAGCTCCGGGGCGCTCGAGGCGATGAAGTCTCGACGTTGGCCGGGCAACATTCGTGAACTGAAGAACGTCGTCGAGCATGCGGCGGTCGTCTCGCGCGGTTTGGAGATCGGTTCGGAATCGCTCCCGCCGGAGGTTGAACGCCCCGTTTCGGCGAGCGACCCGTCAGCTGGCTCGCTCCGTGAAGCCGCGCGGCAGTGGACACAGGACCAACTCGCCGCGAATCCCGACGCCAGTGAAAGTGCCTTGTTCGACGAACTCTTGGCCGAGGTCGAGCCGGCGTTACTGGCGGAGGTCATGAAACACTGTCGGGACAATCGAGTCGCGGCCGCGGCACGATTGGGAATGCATCGAGCCACGCTCCGTCAAAAACTAAGACGTTACGCCATGGATGATCGAGCCAACGATGAGTGACGATCTGTTTGTGTTCTTGGTATGCCAGGTCGACACCGAACCCTTGGTCAAGCGTTGGTTCGCCAGCCGCCTCCCCGGCGCGCGATTCGCGTTCTCTCGTCCGGGGCTACTGACCTACAAACTCCCCGATGACTCGATCGATACGCTCACGACCATCGGTACCCTGCCGTTGCTCCGCACGTTTGGTCGGAGCCTGGGGATGGTCGCGGGAGATCGAGCGGCGTTGCTCGGCGAACTGGCGAAGAATCCCGTCGCGAGTGAGTGCCGAGTCTGGCATCTTTGGGCGCGCGATCGAGCCCGAGTCGGGGAGTTTGAGTTCGAGCCATTCGCCGATGGAGCCCGTGAGCTGGAATGCCAATGGCTGGCCGAACAACTGGGCCCCACTCCGGCTCCCTTGTGCAATGTTCCGGCCAACCGAGGCGACCGAGTGCTGGATCTTATCGCGGTCGATCCTGATCGATGGCTGATCGGCACGCACGTCGCCACGGGACCGGCGAGCTGCTGGGTGGGAGGTGTGCCACCCTTGACTCGTCGAGAAGTGATTTCGCGAGCCTATTACAAACTCGATGAAGCGATTCGTTGGACTCAATTGCCGCTCCGCAAGGGAGATGTCGCCCTGGAGCTAGGAGCCGCCCCGGGTGGAGCGTGCCAGTTGCTGCTGGAGAAGGGACTTCACGTGAGCGGCGTCGATCCAGCGGAGATCGATCCAAGAGTCGCGGAGCATCCACATTTCGAGCACCTCAAGATGCGCGGCGGCGATCTCAAGAAACGCGGGCTCAAGCAAGTCGATTGGCTCATCTGCGACGCCAATCTCGTCCCCGATCGAACGTTGGACGAAGTTGAACCGATCGTGACGAGTCCCCATGTGAATCTCAAGGGAGTGGTCTTGACTCTCAAGATGGCTCAATGGGAATACTTCGATCGACTCGACGACTTCGTGGCGAGAATCCGTTCGTGGGGGTGGCGACAAATCAAAGTCCGCCACCGAGCCTTCGACCGCCAAGAAATCGTCGTCGTGGCCTGGACCTGATTCGTCCGTCGTGGGACGCCGATGAAATTGGTGGTCGATCGTCGGCGAACCCACCAATAAATTGGTGGGCTATTGTCGGGTCGTCCCTCACGGGACTCCAAGCCCGTGCGGGTGCGCTGGTTCCGGATAAGCGCGGCGTGTGCGCTCGCGGCACCCACCGATAAATCGGTGGGCTATTATCGGGTCGTCCCTTGCGGGACGTCCAAGACCGTGTGGCGCGTTGGTTCCGGGCAGATCGCGGCGTGTGCGCTTCCGGCACCCACCAATGAATTGGTGGGCTATTGTCGGGGCGTCCCTTGCGGGACGTGCAAGACCTTGGGGCGTTGGTTGGGGCAACGCGTGATGGCTGCGGCCGTGGAACCCACCGATAAATCGGTGGGCCATTATCGACGTACCCACCAATGAATTGGTGGGCTATTGTCGGGTCGTCCCTTGCGGGACGTGCAAGACGTGGGTGAATTCGCCAAACCGATACAGTAAGCGACGCTCCCACATCTCACGTCTACCGTCTCACATCTACCGTCTCCTGCTCTCCTGCTCTCCTGCTCTCCTGCTCTAAAACGAGATCTCCGCGATTCCGGGCGTGCAGGGGAGCACGAAGACCTTGCCGTCTCCCATGCGTCCGGTGCGAGCGGCTTGCAGGATGAGTCGCGTGACTTCGTCGAGTCGCTCTTCGGGGACCCACAACGAGACTTCGACCTTGGGCAGAAACGCCATGGAGTATTCGTCGTCGCCGTACGCGGCAAGGTAGTTCTTTTGCCGTCCGTAACCCTTCACCTCGCGCACGGTCAACGCCTCGACCGGCGCGTCGACGAGCGCTTCGAGGACCTGCTGGGCTGCGAACGGGCGAACGATGGCGAGGACTTGAAGCATCGCGGTACGATCGGGGAAGGAGAGGCGGTCGAGCCGAGGAATGAATCGCAACCAACGGATTCGTTCGGCTCGGCGTCCATCACACGCTTATTATAGAGCGGCCAACTCTGGGGAGAGGGATTGGAGCCACGAGATCAGGAGTCGCTTGAGACCGGCTTCCGCGTCATGAGCGGCGGCGATCACGTCGTCGGCGTCGTTCTGGATCGGCGCGTCCGGCTTGGCTTCGTTGGTGATCACGCTGATTCCAAGCACTCTGGCGCCTTCTTGTCGAGCCCGCAGGACTTCCGGAACGGTCGACATGCCCACCGCATCCGCGCCAAACTTGCGAAACGCGCGGTACTCAGCGCGAGTCTCATAGGTCGGGCCGCTAACCATCGCGTAACAACCTCGATGGACCACGACATCTTGTTGACGAGCGGTAGCCATGAACCGCTCGATCCAACTCGCATCGTAACAGCCACCGCGTGCATGCCAGGGTGCGTCCAAGCCGCCGCCATCCGCGCGGGTACCACGCTCGGAGTTTCGCTCCTCGATGCCCACGGTCTCGACCCGCGCGCGACCGACCTTCATCGAAAGATCAAGGTGTCCGTCGAGCACCATGAGGTCGCCGCGACGAAAGAGAGGGTTGAGTCCACCGGCGGCATTGCTGATAACCCAACCGCTCACGCCGAGTTGGGAAAGGACGGCGATGGGCCGAGTCGCCGCTTCGCGCGAGTGGCCTTCGTACAGGTGGAGGCGGCCTTGCAGAGCGGCGACGGGGATCCCGGCGAGATCGCCGACGACGAGGTTGCCCGCGTGACCGAGAGCCGTGGCCTCGGGCCAACCCGGAATCTCGCGATAGGGAAAGACCTGGCGGACGTTCATTAAATCGACGAGGCCGCCGAGACCGCTACCGAGCACGATTCCGACTCGAAGCGGATGTTCGAGCCGTTCCGCGAGATAACGCAGCGCTCGGTTCGTTTCGCACTCACCCATCTCCGATGGCTCCGGCAGCTGGTGTTGGGAAACGGGACCACGAACGGCTGAGGGGGCGAGGCGGGAAGTCGTTTGTGAGGGGAGCATCCTTATCTCCTCGAGGTCCGCGCATCATGCGCGGAGTCATCATGAACGCGAGACTCGACTCCGTTCGCACCAAGTCAAGTCGCTTAGGAACCTTGGCCGGCGGCTCGTTTCTCGGCGTCTAGGATGCCGAGCACGAGCTTGGTCAAACTCGGCTGAGCCGCGTTGGCGGTCGCGATGATCTCGGCGACGTTGGCCTCCGCCAAGGCATCCGGGAGACACATGTCGGTGATGATCGAAATGCCGGCGACTCGCAGACCCGCATGACGAGCGACGATCACCTCGGGCACCGTCGACATACCAACCACATCCGAACCGATCGCGCGCAAGAAGCGGTATTCGGCTCGAGTCTCGAGGTTCGGGCCCGAGACGGCGACGAACACGCCTCGGTGAGCAACGATGTCCTCGCGCCGCGCGATCGAAAGCGCCTCGTCGATCAAACGCCGGTCGTACGGTTCCGACATGTCCGGGAACCGCGGTCCGAGACGATCATCGTTGATGCCGATCAGCGGATTGTCGCCCATCAGGTTGATGTGATCATCGATCAGCATCAAATCGCCGCAGCGATAATTGGGGTTCATGCCGCCGCAAGCATTCGTGACCAGCAGAAGCTCCGCGCCCAGGGCCCGCATCACGCGAACCGGCAAGGTGATTTGCTTGAGCGAATAGCCTTCGTACATGTGAAAGCGACCTTCCATCGCCATCACGTTAAGGCCGTTGAGTTGGCCGCAAACGAGGCGTCCTCGGTGGCTGATCGCGGTCGATTGCGGAAAGTGGGGGATGTCCCCGTATTCGATGCTCGCCTCGACGTCGATTTGTTCGACCAGGTTACCGAGTCCCGTCCCGAGAATGATGCCGGCGCGAGGTACGGAAGTCCAACCGCGGCGGATGAACTCGACGCTCTCTTGAATCTTGTCAAACAAATCGAGCATGACGAACGGACTCCCTCAAGGCATCACTGGGGACAAGCGGAGCGGGTGGCATCCCACCTCGGCGACAGCAACCTATCCGGCAGCGGTCGGTTTGACAACAAGCCGTGTCAGCGAGGCGATTTTTTCGAACGGCGCGATCGAGCCAAGTTTGGGTTGGCGATGGGTCGGAGCATAAAAAAACAGCGGCGCGGACTGGAACGTCCACGCCGCTGTCTCGTGATTCCAAGCCGACTATTGACGGCTCTTGAGGATCTCACCGATGAAGTCCGACAGGCCTTCGCCACGAAGGCGCTCGCGAGTCGCCAGGATCTCGCCCGTGTCGCCGTCGACGAGCAAGACGAACGGGATCGAGCTCACGTCGTACATCGTGCCAAGTTCCGTGTTCCAGCCCTTGCCCTCATAGATTTGCCGCCAGGGCATTTCATTGTCCGTGATGAACTTCGTGAGGCGCTCTTCCATGTTCTCGTTATCGAAGCTGATACCGAGCACCTCGAAGCCTTCGTCATGCCACTCGGCATAGGCCGCCTTCACGTTCGGCAGCTCCGCGATGCAAGGTCCACACCAAGTCGCCCAGAAGTCGACCAATACGATCTTCCCTCGGTAGTCGCCAGGGAACTTCACGACGGAACCATCCAGCGCGACCGCCTCAAATGACAAGGCCGGTTTGCCAACGGCTAGGTTCGGCGGGAGCGGCAGTTGTTCCATCGCTTCGGTGGCCGGTTCCAAACGAAGCTCGCCTTCCACCGCGCTCAGGACATAGGTCGAGCCCGTGAAGTTGAACGGCTTGCCCATGCCGACCGTTTCATACTTGTAGCTGCGTTGTCCATTGCCATCGCGATCGAGCCACAGGGAAGTCGCTTGATCCGGCTGTCCCGAAACAAACGTGGTGAACTCCTCACCATCAAGCGTCAACGTCACCTCGTAACCATAGTCGGTGTAGAAGAGGAGCGTGTTGGCCAGCGCGGCTCGCCGCGGGTCCTCGGGATTGAAGCGATACAGACGAATCGCTCCTTGTTGCTCCGCGCCAAGATTCACGGTCGCGGATCCTTGATAGATCGTCGTCGCGCCCTCGGGCTGCTTGGTCCATTCGGCGGCCGGGTCGTTGGTGAAGTCACCATCCTTGTTGGAGTCGACGTACAGCACGTGACTCTCTTCGGCCCGTTGATCGAGAATGAACGGCCACGATTGTTCACCCAGCGTGAACGTTCCATACATCGGAGCCTCGAGATCTTGCGGAGGCACCTTCACGGCGTCGCCTGCTTCCGCCTGCATCTCGGCTCGAATCGGTCGATAGCCACCGGCACGAGCGGTCGCGCCACTCTCGATGAACTTCGTCTCCACGCCGTCGGCCATGAGGCCGGTCAGCGCGCACACCACTAAAGTCTTGAGCATCGAACGCCTCACTTCTCTTGAGAAACAGTTGTCCACGGACTCCGCGCGGAAGGACATGTTCCGTGAGACTAACACGGGCGCGGAGAAGGGCCAAGCAGCGGCGGCCCGGTTTATTGGACGACTTGATGGTCCACCCACACCGCTCGACCGGGACACCTTCCGATCACTCCGAGGCGTGGCGAAGTTCGCTTGAAAAACCGGATGCATGCATCGGTCAAACCACTCGAAACGTGGACGGGAAACGCGACCATTCCGATCGAGTTAATGGCTATTGCGGCATTTCTCGCTCGCCGATAGGTTGCTCTCTTCGTGATGCGGTGCCGCGGGCCACGCCCACGAACGCGGCGAGCCTTGTTCAGCTGGGCGCGCCAACCTCATTCAACGCTTCAACCAAGGCGACCTGTTCATGCTGGCTCATGTGACTGAAACCGAGTTCCCCGTTGGCATCGTTCTCTTCGTCTTGGGCTTGGCGATCGGTGGAGCCTTGTCGTTGTACTACGCGCGACGCTCGTCGAAGTGAAGCGACTCTTGGCTCGATTCACGACCCGACACTCAATCCGGCAGACGTGACTGAGTGATCCTTCCACCGCGCGCACGTGTTAGTCGTGAGGGCTGTGAGTGGGTAAGCGGAACGTGCTTTTGCGGAGCAAAAGCCGACTATGTCGCACGCCGGCGATCGGGCCGACCGCGGCCTCCAAAACAGAGCCGCAAGAGTGTCGGCTTTCGCTCCGCGAAAGCACGTCTCTTTGAACCCAGGCGAGACGCCTGTTATCGCGAGGCCTTGAGGAACGCGAGCAGGTCGGCCAAGTCTTGGTCCGATAGTTGTTGGTCGAAGCCACTGGGCATGATCGAGACGCTCGTCGGAGAAAGATCCACGAGGTCTTGTCGGTCGAGCCGGATCGATTCCGTTGGACTCCAGGCGAGCGTGATCGTCTGGGAATCTTGATCGACCAGAATCCCTTGGAACGTGCCTCCATCGAGCGTTTCCGCGACCCAAGGCTCGTAG
>JAGQPS010000145.1 GCA_020426595.1 Planctomycetales bacterium | reverse complement strand
GGTCCTCCGAAGGGTGTGCTCTATCATCACGCGACTTTCCGGGGCCAAGCCATGGAAGTCCAACGCTTCTACGACATCGCTCCTGGTGAAATCGATCTGCCGGGATTCCCGCTGTTCGCGTTGTTCAACGCCGCCATGGGGGTCTCGACCGTGATTCCAGAAATGGACCCCACTCGTCCCGCCGACATCGACCCGCGCGCCTTCATCGAGATCGCCAACGATTTCCAGGTGACCCAGTCCTTTGGTTCGCCGGCCTTATGGAACACCGTCTCGCGCTACACCGAACAGCAGTCTCATCGCTGCTTGCCGAGCATTCGTCGAGTTCTTTCAGCGGGGGCTCCCGTTCCGGCTCATGTGCTCAAACGAGTCTTGGCCACCGTCGCCGAGGATGCCGAGATGCATACGCCCTACGGCGCCACCGAGGCCTTGCCGGTCGCGTCGAACAGCGCGAGCGTGGTTCTGAATGAAACCGACGCCCTGACGGCGCAAGGTCGCGGGACTTGCGTGGGGCGGCGTTTCGGAGGCATGGACTGGAAGGTCATCGCCATCCAAGACGGGCCGATCGATTCGATCGATCAAATCACCGAGTTACCTCGCGGAAACATCGGTGAACTGTTGGTCCGCGGGCCCGTGGTGAGTCACCGATATGTGACTCGAGTCGACGCCAACGCGTTGCACAAGGTTCGTGACGGCGAGACGATTTGGCATCGCATGGGGGACGTCGGATACCTCGACGAGACCGACCGTTTTTGGTTCTGCGGCCGAAAGGCTCACCGGGTCCGTACGGCCCAAGGTCCGATGTTCACCATTTGTTGCGAGGCGATCGCTAATCGGCACGAACAGGTTTATCGATCGGCATTGGTCGGTGTGGGCGAGACCGAGCGTCAACAGCCGGTCATGATCCTCGAGCCCTGGCCCGAACATTGGCCGTCGACCGATGCCGACCAACGTCGCTTGATCGAGGAAGTGCGAGAGTTGTTGGCCCAGCACGAGCACACGGCATCGATCGAGCACATCTTGTTGCGCCGAAAACTGCCGGTCGATATTCGTCACAACTCCAAGATCTTTCGCGAGCAACTCGCCCCTTGGGCCGCTCGGCGTTTGCGATAGCCTCGCCCGCGTGTGGCGAATCCACGGGCGTCATGGTGGTCACGCGAGCGGAACCGCTCAGCCGTTCGTGTTCTCGACAGCCGCCCTAGCAAATGGCCTTCCCATCGGTTCGCGATTCGGCGGACCGTTTTTCGTTCGACCGATTGACTCGATTCCGGAGTCCCACGATAAACGAGCCGGCGACCGTCTTAACCATTTCCTCACAACCGGCATCACACGGCAGGCCGAGCCTCAGTGGTAGCTGGCCAGCGAACTTTGTCGGCCGCCATGGATTCGCCTTGCCTCGGAGACTCGCCCCGTGACGCAGCCGGAGATTGTTCATCTATACGACGCCTCGTCGGGAGACCGAGTTTCCATCTTGGTGAGTCAGGGATTCAACTGCTTTTCCTGGACTCGGGAACTGGAGTCGGGCCAATCGAGCGAGAGCCTGATTTTCGCTTTGCCCGGCCACGAGTCGGGTACCGCGCGAGCCAGTTCTGGAGGGATCCCCATACTTTTTCCGTTCCCCGGCCGAATTCCGGGGACTCGTTTTGAGTGGGACGGGATCGAGTACGAGTTGGAGCCAAGCGACAAGTTCGGTAACGCGATTCATGGCTTCGTCCATACCCGTCCTTGGAAGTTGATTGATCACGGCCCCACGCACGCTTCGGCTCGCTTCGACAGCCAGACGGCCGAAGGCGAACTTTCGCGTCGTTGGCCGGGTAGTTTCGAGCTCACCTCGACCTACCGACTGCACGGGGACTCGCTTCGGTTCGAGTTGGAAGCGTTCAACTCCGGTTCGATTCCTCTGCCGTTCGGTTTGGGGCTGCATCCCTACTTCCGCAGTCCGATTCATGCGCCGGACGCGGAGCAAGAAACGGTGACGATTCCCGTCGAACGCCATTGGACGCTGGAGAAGATGTTGCCCACCGGGCGGACGGAGGCGGACCCTTTTGGCTTGGCCTCGGGCCGCCCCCTGGCTGACCTGCGACTCGACGACGTGTTCGACCACGGATCGACCGAGACAATCACGGGGGACCACACGCCCGATGCGTCCCGCGCGCATGTCGAGTCGATGCGGATCGCGACGATCTCAGGCCCGTTGAGCCGGCTCGAGATTCGATATGACACGGACTTCCCTTACTGCGTCGCATTCACGCCTCCTCATCGCGAAGCCATCTGTATCGAACCGTATACCTGCTTGCCGGGTAGCGCGGCCGCGGGAGAGGCGGGGCGGACGACGGGACTGCGCATCTTGCAGCCGAATCAACGATGGTCGACGGCCGTTGAATATCGGTGGTTGGCGACCGAGGAATAGTCTCTTGCTTCTCGTTCCCCAGGCGCTGGGCGGTTGGGAATGGTGGCGAGGTTTTCCGATCAGGCAAACCTTGATTCCAAGCCAAACGGGGTGATCGGGACTTGGTCAATCGCCGTTGGCTCAATCCCTTTGAGTGGGATGCCCGAGCCCCAACTGCCAAGGCGTGTCGAGTTTGTTATCATGTCGGCGTTCCGGATGGCTCCGTCCCATCCGCCAGATGTTCGGCCCGGTGCGACGCGTCCTTCGCGATGCACCCAGCCCTTTTCCAAGGCGAGAATTCATGACCACCGAACCGACTTCGTCGGAGGCGGCACAGGATCGTGCCGCGCTCAAGCAGCAGATTCGTGAGCAAGCGCACGAGAACCGACGAGCCCAAGAGGACAAGGACGAGATCAGCCGTGACATCATGGCTCGGTTCATGACTCTGCCGGAATACGACCGAGCGGCCACGGTCATGTTCTACATCGACGTTCGTGCCGAGGTGCGCACGCGCAACGATCTTGAGAAGGCGTTGGGAAGCGGTAAGAAGATCGTCGTTCCCTACTGCGTCGACGGTGAGCTCGAGTTGTTCCACCTGGAATCGATGGATGAGCTCGAGACCGGTATGTACAAGATTCTCGAACCGCGACAGGACTTGCGCTCGGTCGAATCCAAGCGAGTCGACGTGGCCGAACTCGACTTGATCATGGTTCCCGGAGTCGCCTTTGATCGCGTCGGCGGACGCACCGGTCATGGCAAGGGTTACTACGACAAGTTGCTCGAACATGCCAAGCTCACGACTCCTCTCGTCGGCGTGGCGTTCGATTGCCAGATCTTCGACGAGATTCCCATGGAGTCGCACGACATCTTCATGGATCGAGTCGTGACTCAAAGCGAGACCTACATCGGCCGAGGTCGAGGAGCTCAGTAATGACGACGACGGCTGTGATCGAGGATACGTATGCGGAAGCGTTTCGCAGCATTTACTCCGAGGTCTTGATCACGGCCGCTAGTCGCAAGTGGCTTGATCACGCGGTGGCCGCGGCGACGGGGCATGCCTCGAGCACGATCATGTGCGACTGCGAGGCGGGACTCGATCGTTACGTCGGGCCTGGAACCTCCGAGCCTGACGCGACGCCCGACGGTCGGCTCGGAGCGGTCGTCCAATTTCACGTGCCTCGGTTTCGCAAGGACCGTCGCGAGGCGCTCGAGCGAGCGACGCTCCAGCGGATCGCGATGAACGTTCTGACGTGTCCGACGACTCGCTGCTTCAACCTAATCGACTCCGAGGACTACTTTCGCATCGGGCGAAAGATCGCTTACTTCGGAGATCGTCACGAACGACTCGTCGATGCCTTCGGTCGGAAGATGTGGTGGATTCCGACCATGGGAGGCAGTTTTCAGATCGATCGCCGGTTCGGCTTTCGTGACGGAATCATGGGAGGCAACCTGTGGTTCCTCGGCTCGAGCGAGGAAGCCGCGGTCGAAGCGGCTGATCGAGCCGCCCAAGCGGTGCTCGACGCGCCGGGCACGATCACGACCTTTCCGGGAGGAGTCGCCGCCAGCGCCAGCAAGGCGGGCAGCGCCTACTCGTTCCTGTTCGCGAGCACCTACGGAGAATGGTGTCCCGAGCTGAAGGACAAGCTGGGCGACTCGTCGCTCGTCCCCGATGGGGTACGGTCGATCATGGAGATCATCATCAACGGTCGCGACCTCGCCACGGTCACTCAAGCCACGGATTTGGCGATCGCGGCTTGTCGAGAAACTCCTGGGCTGCTCAAGATCTCCGCTGGCAACTACAACGGCCGGCTAGGCAAGTCATTCATCTACCTCGATCCCTCGAAACGCCCCGCCCCAGCGACTTGATCGTTTCGGCGAGTCCGCGATGGGCGAGCACGGTTCGGCAGGAAGGCGGACTTCGGCTTGATGACGGTGGACTCCGCCGCGATGAAACTCGTGACGCTTGTCGTACTCTGGGGAGCCCCGCGACCGAGCTCCTTCCAGTCATGACACTCACCGCTTGAGCCTGTGGCTCCCTGCCGGCGGATTATCTCACGCCGCCGTAACGATCGCACCGCCGCAACGACCGCGCCGTGATACACGACTCGCCGACGAACCGCGACGCAACCGGCTTGTCGAACTCCGCGCCGTCAGTCGAGTAGCTGCAAGAGGCGGGGCGCGATCCGCTGCACGAATTCATCGAGTTCCGTCGAGCCGCGCGATTCCTCTCGCCACCACTCGCCATCGACACCGGCTCCCCAAGCTCGGTAGCAGGCATCGGCATGGAGATCCTCAAGACGTTCACGAAATTCCGCTTGAAACCAACCCGGCAGACTACAGCAAAGTTCGCAGGCCGCTTCGTCGTCGTCCGCCTCCAACAAGAGCGTGAGAAACGCCGACGACGTTTCCGATTCGGTCAGAAGGCCACGTTGATGGAGATGCAAAAGTTGATCACGTCGATTCGAAAGCACTTGAACACTGGTCACGAGAGTCTCTCCCGAACAAACCTGTTCAACGTCACGTTGGGCCAAGGAAAAGAACGATGGAATCAAGCCACGTGACGCGATGCCTTCACGATACCCAGTCCAACACATCAGTGGCAATCGTTTTTGCGAACGCTCGTGAGTCCCTCCTCGAGTCGTCGTTCGATTAGAATCGAAATCAACTTGACACGGTGCGTCGCGTGGTGTTTCGCTTCGCGATCGTGTCGCCCTCGGCTAGGTTCGCTTGTGGTGTGTTTCTCGGAGAGAGCGTCGCGTTTCGCGGCGCGCGTCAGGCGTCGAATCGACGCGCGACTGGTCGCGTGCGGCCAGCAGCGCGCGACCGCACGAGCAGGAAGCGAAACGATGATTCCGATCCCTGCCTACCTCGCACCATTCCCTTTCGCGCGATCACCTTTCGCCCATGACGCATGGCGACGGATGCGTGCGATGGCCAACTCGTCGCTGCCACGCCTTGCGATTCTCTTCGTCGCGCTAACGACGATCGTTCACGCCGAGGCTCAAGAGTTGGTGGTCGATGGGATGTCGGCGGCTCCCGCCATGATCGTCGAGGAGCGTCCGACGACACGTTTGCCGTTGGCCGACTTGACCAACCTAGCACGCATCGACGAGTTGCTCGGCTCGGACAAGTTGGACGAAGCGATCGATCTGCTCGTCGTTGCCTTTGAGCAGCCTCGCCCCAAGCCCGTGCTTCACTTGGAATCCGCGATCAGCGCGGATGGAAGAATCGGTCAGACCTACTGGCCGGCAAGCCTGATCGCTCAGGCTCGTTTCGCTCGACTTTGCGAGACACGTCCACTCTGGCTCGTTGCCTACCGGGAGCGAGTGGATCGTCGCGCCCAACTCGCGTTACAGCAAGCACGCGAACAAGGCGACTTGGATCACGAATCTAATTTGCTCGCTTCATTCCTACTCACCTCCCAAGCGGCGGTGGCGATCGAGGATCTTGCCGACCGTTTTCTGGCGGCCAACCGCCCCCAGGCCGCGCTCCATTGGTATCGACTGTTACCGCTGGCCGCCTCTCTCGAGGCTGAGGCCTCCAACGACACCGCGAACGAACCGGCGGGCGAGGAGTCCGCGCCGGCCAATGACCTCGTGTTGTCGGCACCGAGCTTTTCCGAATCACGCACGTTAGGCGGTTCCCGTCACGCGGCCGCGTCGTGGCACTTGCCGTTGTCGATGACCAACCTCACTCCCGAAAGGCAATTCGCGATTCGCTACAAGATGGCGGTCGCTTGGTGGCTCGCACGTCAGCGGAGTCGCGCGGTCGTGGCTTGGATCGAGACCAGCAATGACTTGCGAGAAGCAGGTCGACTTCGCTCCGCTCCGCTGCGACTCACGATAACCATCCAAGGTACGGACATCGATCCGCGCTCATGGTCGGCTCGGATCCTAGGAATCGATCCCGCGCTCGAGGAAGCCGCTTGGCTCGGTCATGCTCGATCGCTGGAGTCCGACACTTCGCTAGGGTCGGAAGAGTCCTTACCGCTGTTGCCGGATGAAACTTGGGTACCCGCCTGGCGGCTCTCGGTCGAGCCGGTGAGATGGTTGGCTCCCGATCGCCGAGTGGGTCTCGATGGTGGCGGCGCCGGGGGTGGCCCGTGGTACCCGAGGATTCGGCCAGGCTTCGACCGTGACCTCCTTATCGTCTGGAACGGCGAGGTTTTGCGCGTGGTGAATCGATGGACTGGTGAGCCCTGGATATCGCTCACGCCCTCAATCGACGATGCCCCTTTGCGTCGCGGACTGATTTGGGAGCGAGCCGACTATGAACTTCCCCTCGCGGATCAGAAGCCCGTGGAAGGCGCGCCTCGCTATCAAGTTTCGGTTGGTCGTGACTGCTGGAGCGTTCGTGGCGGGGACCCTCGCGTGGTCGATCAGGAAACGACGACGCGCGTGCGAAGTTGGCGAGCCGCGTTTGATGTCCAACGAGACGCCGCGCTCCAGCCGGGCTCGCCCTGGCGTTTGGACGAAGGTCTCGAATGGGAAGGCTCCGCGGTTGAACGAGACGGAATGTGGTGGGCGGTGCAGCGAGAGTCGGCGAGAAGGGACGAACGATCCCGAGCGTGGCTCGTCGCTTGGCGGCAACCCAGTTGGCTCCCTCCAGCCGCCGAGGACGAAAGCCCATCGATTCCACCGCTCATTCATCGAATCGCTTTGGGAGAAGCATCCAACCAGACTCGCGGTAGCGCCCACGAATGCTCGCATGTGGGACCGACGCTTGATGAGGAATCGGTCTACGTCGCTGGCCCGACCGGGAGTGTGGTCGCGGTCGATCGCCGGACGGGGCGCGAACGATGGTGGTTCACCTACCCGCAACGCCTTGCCGATGAGCATTCCCGCTGGGAGTCGTCTCAATATCGCTGGCGGGATGGTGGAGAGATTTGGAGCGACGGCGACTTGGTCGTCGCGCTCCCGGCGGATAGCGACCGAGTCTTCGCTCTGAATGCCGATGATGGCCGCTTGCGCTGGAGTGTCTCCTGCCCCCAGGCTGGCCGCGTGGTGGGGCGTGCCGGTCGGTGGTTGATTCTATCGGGAGCCGCGATTCACTGGCTCGATCTGGAAACAGGAGAACTCGCGCGGAGATTCCCGGCCATCAACTCCGCCGGAGAATCGTCGCCGTCTTGGGAGTCACCAGTTTTTGGGGACCCCGCCCTCGTCGCGGGCAAGCTCCTCGTGTCGACTCACTCGCACTTGGAAATCCTGGAATCGGAGCTTCAAGCGGTTCCGCGCCGAGACGGCTCTTTCGCTTGGGAAGTTGTCCCCTCGCGTTCCATTGCTTGGCGGCAATGGGAAATCGAGGGGGGGGGACACTTGTTCTGGCATGCTGGGGTGTGTTGGGTGGCCAACGATCGAGAGATCGTGAGGTTGGCCCCTGACAACGGCCTCTCGGGTAACCAGTGAATTGGTTTCGGTAGGATGCGGACGCCAATCTGGGCCGCCCGTTTGCTGATTCGCCTTGTCGGCGGAGTTTGGGCTGCCAGTGTCGGGGCTGCCAGGGTCGGGGCTGGCAGGGACTGGGGTGGCCTCCTGTTGAGCGGGATATCACTCGTTCAATCGACCGGACTCCCAATCGTCCATGTTGTTCCCGGGATCGCGACCAAGCCTTTGGCATGTGCTGGAAAAGGGGAGAAATGGCCCGAGTTTGCGGCGCGGATTGAAGCGCACCGCCCCCGCAACTATTCTGGATGTCTCCCCGGTGGGTGCGTTCTAGCGTGCCATGAGTCGAATCGCACGGTTCGTTCGGATTGGTTTTCGAACAGGCAAGGAGTAACGGTCGCGGGAAAACATGGGCCTGAGCGAATGGTCCGGCGACCCGCGAAAGCGTTGGTTGACGGAGCCTCGAAAGTCGTTCCGCCTCGGTTCGCCCTGACAGTTCACGGTGATAGTCCACGGTGCCGGCCAGCGTGCTGCTAGTTCAGCCGCTACCCGCGGACCTCGTGACTAGTGCCATCGAATAACGGCCTTGCCACTAACTCAATCCGACATCGATCCTCGCGATTCGTTCAACGCATGGACGCCGCCGCTTGACGAGTTCACTGCCAATAGACGCGTTGAAACTGGTTCCGCCGGAGACTGTCTCGAATGTCTGCTACTACCGACCGTAACCCTCCGCTGTTCGACTCCGCCATGCCTGCGATGAAATCCATGAACGTTGTGACTAATTGCCTTGGCTCGCACCGCGCGGCCGGTATCCCACGAACCTCGCGCCGCGGTTTCACGCTCGTCGAGCTGCTCGTCGTGATTGGCATTATCGGGATCCTGGTGTCCCTCTTATTGCCGGCGGTGCAGATGGCGCGTGAATCGGGTCGGCAAGTGACCTGCAAGAACAATTTGAAGCAGATCGGATTGGCGACTCAGATGTTCGTCGATACCCACGAGTATCTGCCTCCCGGTCGCCCACGCGATCAGTATCTGACGTGGCCGGTCTTCCTGCTGCCTTACCTCGAACAGAACCCACTTTGGAATCGCTTTGATCCGTACGCCCGTTTCGACGCTCAGCCGCAAGACGCGGTGGAATCGCAGATTGCGGGTTACTTCTGCCCGTCTCGGCGTCAGCCCATGCTGGCTCGATTGCCCGATCGCACTGGCTGGAACATTGGCGCTTGCGGCGACTACGCGGGCAACGCTGGCTACAACGAGTACTGGGCGTCGGACTTTGGCTATCCCAACGGTGTGATGAACACCGGTGACGCCTCGGTCAACCAAATCGTGGCGGGACGATTGACGACTTACCAAGGCCGCTACACCTTGGGCTCGGTGATCGACGGTCTCAGCAACACCTTCTTCTTTGGTGAGAAGGCCACGAATCGCCAACACCTGGGAGAGCCGGGTGGCTGGGGCGATGGCTCCTTCTACAGCGGTGATCAGCCGGCGACGACGATGCGCATTGGCAACGTCCTGTTTCCTCCGGCCCAAGACGACTTTTATCCGGCTCCCGGTCCTGGCACGTTCGCCGTCTGGGGCTCGGCTCACCCGCAAGTCATGATGTTCGTCCTGGGAGACGGCAGCGTGCGACCGGTGCAAAAGTCGATCGACTTGACCACGCTCGGTGCTCTCTGCGGCCGCGACGATCGATTGCCGATTGGCCCTTATTGAGCCAAGCGGACGGGGAACCAAGATCAACGAAGAGTCGACTGGCATGGCTCGTCGAGCAGTCGCTGGGTCGAGTTTCGCGCACTGTCGTGGCCCGCGAGCGCATGTCGCTCCAGGCTGAGCGACGACGCGTTGATCGAGGATGCGTCGACGTTTGAAGTGGCGATTTCAAACGGCGGCCAACATGGCTCAATTGTCATCGCCGAGAGCGGCAACTGCCTTGTCCGAGCCCTTTGTCTATTTCGTTGGCCCCCCACATCAAGTCGCGCATCACGCGCGGCCGCTGCAACGTCATTTGGCGGTGGGGACGGTAACGACCGAGGCGGCTCTGGAGCAACTTAAGCCGGGCGATGTCGCCGTCTTCGTAAGTGAACATTTCGAGGAAGTTCGCGAGACGATTTCGGCTCTGCGCGAGCGTCACGTCGCGACGCTCTACGCGATCGACGGGATCCTCGAATGGCGCAACGCCTGGGACAATCTTCCCGACGAGAAGTCGTGTCCCTGGACCATGCGTCCGTGCCTCGCGGATAAGGTGGCGGTCATTGGCCCCAGCCAGGCTCGCACCCTCGCCGCTTGGGGAAACGGCGCGAAGGTGGAACTGGTGGGCGTGCCCCGTTTCGATCGCCTTTGGGACGAGCGTCCTGATATCGGACAAGTCACCGCGAGACTGGCTCAGGCCGAAACGTTGCGAATGATGGTGATCACCGCCAAGTGTCCCGGCTTCACTCCGGAACAGGTCGCGCGGACTCGGCGGTCCTTGGCCGATCTACGCGATTACTTGGCGAGCCAACCGCCGGCGGATTCGGGCCGACCGCGCTGGGAGGTCATCTGGCGATTGACGGCGGGGCTCGATCAAGAGCTCGGCGTCGAGACTCAAATCGATGATCTGACGGGAGCCGATCTTGCCACTCAGTTGGCCAGCGCCGACGTCGTTGTCTCGACGGCATCGACCGCGATGCTCGAAGCGATGATCGGACTCAAGACGGTCGTGCTTCTCGATTATCACAACGTGCCGCAATACGTGCCGACGGCATGGCGCATCTCGGCCACCGAGCAAATCGCGTCGACGCTCGAGTCGGTTCGCTTGTCCACGCCTTTGGACCGCCGTCGACTTTCGTTTCAAGAGGAGTGCCTCGCCGATTCGCTCTGGGCGAGTCCCGATGCCTCGGCCCGCATGGCCCGTTTGATTTCCGCGATGCACACCGAAGCCTTGGCCTGCATCGCGGCGGGCCAGCCGCTCCGTTTCTCGCGACACCTGCTTCCCTTACACGGTCTCGTCGATAGCGAAGCAACTGATCGAGTGGCGGACGAGTCGGAAGAAAACACCGGGGAGCGAATCCCAGCCTTGCCGAGACCGGATTACGCCTGGCTCTATCCGGAATACGAGAGTCTCGCCGCGGATGATCCTTGGCAAGCTCGGAGTGAATTGGCCCAAGTTCGGCGTGAATTGAACTATGTCCGGAAGGACCTCGCGGCCGCGCATGAAGTGCTCGCGAAATGGCAGCGACTGCCGGTCATCGCTCAGCTCCTGCGGTTCGGAGCCTGGTGGCAATCGCGCGGCGAGCGTCGGCGAAAACGTCGCGTGACGACCGGTTCGACAGCCGCCACTTCGCCCGTGAGCGGTTCCCCCATGACACGTGCGACGGAGGCGCGTTCATGAGCCCCGTCGATCCTTCCGTGGCATCGAGCATCGCACCGACCTCGACGAACCATTCGCCGGCGACGGCCGAGCCAATTCATGTCGCTTGCTGTGTCGATGATCGTTACATCATGGGCCTCGCGGTCACACTCCAATCGGCCGCGACCCACCTTTCGCTTGGTCGACGCTTGGTGGTCGATCTCGTGGATGGAGGCGTTTCCGAGGCCAATCGAGCGCGGCTCGATGAAGCGATGAGTAACGTGGGAGTCGAGCTGCACTGGCGAGCTCTCGAGTCCTCGAGACTGCAATCCTTGCCGATCTCGCACCACATCTCGACCACCGCTTATTTCCGGGTCTTGCTCGGCGAGCTCTTGGCCGAACGCGACCGCGTGCTGTACCTCGACTGCGACCTGTTGATTCGAGGTGACTTGTCGGAGCTTTGGGAAACCTCGCTCGATGGTGTCTCATGCGCGGCGGCGGCGGATGTCGGTTGCCCCTATTTCGATTCGCTCAAGACTCTGAAAAACGTGCGCCGCGCCGGACCGTACTTGTCGGTGTTTCGCCCCATACGAAATTACCGCCAATTAGGGTTTGACGGCCACGAGCCGTATTTCAATTCCGGCGTTCTGCTGATCGATCTCGAAGCTTGGCGGCGCGAGCGAATCGCGGAACGTACGATCGAGTGTCTGGAACGCAATCGCCGGCATGTGTGGTGCTGGGATCAATACGGACTGAATATCGTGCTGTCCGGTCAATGGCGACGCTTGCCCGTGCGCTGGAACGTGGGCGCTCACCTGTACGAGTACCCGAACGAAGCGGCGTTGCCGCTCCCCATCGAGGAATGCAAGGAGGCGATTCGTGATCCGGCTCTCGTCCATTTCACGACGAATCGCAAGCCGTGGTCACCAGGCGCCGAACATCCCTACCTCGATCAGTTCTTCGAGACGCTCGACGAGACTCCGTGGCGCGGCTGGCGTCCGGGGAGTCCTCCCGCGACGCTTCACCAATGGCTCGTGGATCGCGTGACCCTATGGCGGCGCGGCGCTACGATCTCGGGCCGCCATGCACTACTTGCCTCGCTTCCTCCTCGAACCAACACCCTGACGCAGCTACGAGCCCAATGACACCTCCGGCCTCCAACTCGAATTCCATTCCCGTCGATACCTCGACGTCCCGATCGGACGCCGTCGTGGCGAGTTCGATCGCGCCAGGCGTGGCGTCGCCGGAGAATGTCGCATCGCGACGAAC
>JAGQPS010000144.1 GCA_020426595.1 Planctomycetales bacterium | reverse complement strand
GAACGACATTCGACTTGGGTGCGCTGGGTGTTGTTTGCGCTGGGTGTTGTGTGCACTGGGTACCGTGCACCACCCGTCCGGCCAAGAAACACAAGTCCCCGCGTCCGGCTCCGCGACGACGTTGGCTCCCAGACATGCTAGGAGTCTCGCACCGGTTGTCAACGCACGAGAAATCGCTGGTCCGTCAAAGTGCCCACTCCCGCCGCCGTATCCTCACCGTCGTCTCCTCTCCGCCGCGTCCTTGAACTGCGCGAGGATGGGATCCGAGGTCGCTCGGTCAATGACCGCCGGATGCGGGGCGCCGCAGACCATACTTGCGAATCTTTCGGTCGAGCGTGGAACGCTCGATTTCCAGGATCGAGGCCGCTTGGCTCTTGTTCCAACCGGTGGCGTCCAACGTGGCGGCGATGTGGCGCTTTTCGACCTCCGTCAGGCTCAGCGGTGAGTAGACCGAAGAGCGCGGCGCGGCGATCTCCAACGATTCGCTGGTCATCGCCAGGCTCGTCAGTACGAGATCCTCGGCTTCGATGCGCTCCCCTTGAGCCAAGACGACCGCCCGCTCGATCACATTCTTGAGCTCGCGTACGTTTCCGGGCCAGCGGTACTCGCGCATCCTGTGCATCGCGTCGGGCGCGAAGCCTTGCAGGCGGCGACCGGTCTCACTGTTGAACCGCGCGAGAAAATGGTTGGCGAGTTCCACGAGGTCATCCAGCCGTTTGCGCAGCGGCGGAACTTGAATCTCGAGCACATGCAAGCGGAAGTAGAGGTCCTTGCGGAAGTTGCCTTCGCGCACCGCCGATTCCAAGTTGCGATTCGTCGCGGCAATGACGCGGACATCGACCTTGATCGGTTTGCTTCCACCGACTCGTTCGAACGGATGTCCTTCCAGCACGCGCAAGAACTTGGCCTGGATCCCAAGGCTCATTTCGCCGATTTCGTCCAGCATGAGCGTCCCTTTGTGGGCCGCTTCGAACTTGCCGATCTTTCGCTCGGTCGCTCCCGTGAAGGCTCCCTTTTCATGCCCGAACAACTCGCTTTCCAACAGCGACTCGGTCAGCGCGGCGCAGTTGAGGCACACGAATGGCCCCTTGCGACGGGGACTCGAGAAATGAACGGCGCGAGCCACCAATTCCTTGCCCACGCCACTTTCGCCTCGAATCAACACCGTCGCGTTGCTCGGAGCCGCCCGCACGATCTGTCCATGGACCTCGAGCATCGCGGGGCTCGAGCCCACGATCTCGCTATCGGCGGCCAAGCGTTGCCGCAATTCATCGAGCTCGTTGCGGCTCTTCGAGACCTCGTCGGCGAGAGTCTGGTGGCGATGGAGGGAATTGAGCGCGACCGCCAGGTTCTCGGCGACCGCCAATGTGAACTCAAGGTCGACGGGATCGAGTCCGGTGGCGGGATCGGTCGTGTAGAGATGAATGAGCCCCACGATGCGACCGCTCCAACGAATGGGCGCGCAAATCACGCTCGTCGAGAGAATCTCACCCTGGCTATCTCGGATGCCGAGCTTGCTATCCCCTTCGACATCTCGAGCCAAGACCGCCTCGCCTTCCCTCATCACGGTGTCGGCGAGAAAGCGAGAAACCGTCCGATAGGTCGGCAAACGGTCGGATCGGCTCGCCAAGACACGCAGCTTGGGTTCGCCCGAATCCTCTCGATGCACCGCCAAGACCGCTCCGGCGTCGGCTTGGGTGCCGTCGACCAGCCCATTGATCGCGATTTGAGCGATTCCCGACTGGTCGTTTTGCCGAGCGAGATCGAAGGCGAGCTTACATAGCTTGGCCGCCGCGCTGCCGAGCTTGGCTTCCCCAGCGCCTTCCATTTGCGGCGCTTCGAGCAGTCTTGTGTTCTGCCGCCGGTGAGTGATCACGGTCGGCTCAAGCAGCTCGCCGGTTTCCTCGGGCCCCGCCGCGTTCTTTTGCCAGCCCGCCGCCGTCGTCTCCCCGGTCTCGGCGAGCGGTGGTTCGGTCGGTGATTGGTAGGCGTTGTTGAGATCGGTGACGAAGGAAATGAGGGTGTTCGCGATGCGAACTTGGTCACCCACCTTGAGTGGATGATCGGCGCGAATCGTCTCGCCGTTGACTTGCACGCCGTTGCGGCTGTCCAAGTCGCGGATGTGCCATTGGCCGTCGATCAGGAAGATCTCGGCATGAGTCCGGCTGGCGAGATCGTCGCGGATGACGACTTGATTCGTCGTCGCTCGGCCCAGCGTCACGCGGCGGCCAGGGACCAGACGAAAGACGTCGGACCACTTGCTCCCTTCTCGAATCACCAGGTATGCCAGCACTAGCCACTCCGCTTCTCATGTCGCACGATCCGACAGCCGTGATCGTCTTCGTCGCGCCGCCCGGTTCTCGCACGTGATTGTCTCGAGGGGCGAACCGAGCCGCTTCTTTATATCAGAATCACCAGCCGCTCTTTCGGAGTCAGGAAAACAACCCCGGCGGGTCGTCGGGGGGAAAATATCCGAAGGCGGGCCCAATGCATCGGCTCGGCCAGGGGAGCGGAACCGTTCCAAGTCCGTCGCGATACGGTTGGATCGTTGGCCCCGCTCCAGAGCCGGCGGGAGAATTCCAAGACGGACCGGGGCTCGCAAGGCTCGGAGCGCAAGTCGAACGGGGGCTTGGGGAAAAGCTGACCGACTGTCCGGTTAGGCCGACCAAATTCTGGCAATTTTGCTCCCTCCCGCTTATTTTAAAGCGTAGGGCGGCTGGCCTCCTTAACTAGACTGAAGGAATGGCCGTTGGTCATGCAGACTCCCTCTGCCCCGAGCGTACAGGTTGCGATCGCGACCCTTGGCGATTTGGGCGAGGTAGCTGGCTTTCCCCAACCCTTGTCTTTGTTGGTGGAAAGTGCCGTCGTGAAACAGGTTTTCGATGCGATGGGGGTCGCTCGGAGCAGCGAGTTTCACGGCGCGATGAGAACGACGAGCGGTCGAGTTAGCAGTGTATTCGCCTCCGCGAATTGCTGACTTGTAGGTCGTTTGTTGATGAGATTCATGTCCGACGGACCAGCGGCGGGCACCTGATTTGAGGAGTGAGTCATTATGTCGCGTCGACTCGTATCGAGTCCTCGATTCCGTTCGTTGCGAGCCTTGCTCGGTGCGTGCGGTGTGGTCGTTGCCGGCTCGTTTGCGCTGGCCGGCGGTTTCGGTGGTGGTGGTGGTAACGGCTTCTTCAACAACGTTGGCGGCGTGAAGATCGATGCCGACGGAGTTGTTTCGGACTCGGTCATTGCTGATCGAGGCGAGTATGTCGAGCTGCTTCGTCGCGCCATCAAGCCGGCCGAGGGTGAACTGGGCGACTCCACCGAAATGCGAATGGTCTCGCTCAAAGGTTTGGAGCAAGCGATTCGTGCGGCCAATGTGAAGCAAACCGACGAGTTGCCAGCCGAGATCCGTTACTTGGCCGGTCTGCAACGTATCCAGTACGTCTTCGTGTATCCCGAGCGACAGGACATCGTCCTGGCCGGTCCGGCCGAGGGCTGGGTGGTTAGCGAAACGGGCGACATCGTCGGTATCACGACCGGCCGTCCCGTGCTGCAACTGGACGATCTCATGACGGCTCTGCAAACCAGCCGAGCGGCTGGCGAGGGCTATGGCATCAGCGTCTCGATCGATCCGACCCAAGAGGGTCGTGTTCGTTACAACAACTTCGTTTCGCGGCTGACCGCCCAGCAACTGCGAGCCGCCACGGCTCAGGTGCTCGAGGGGGCCAAGCAAGCGATGGGTCAGCAGCAGATCTCGCTCACGGGAGTTCCGGCCGAGAGCCGTTTTGCCCGCGTGCTGGTCGCCGCCGACTATCAAATGAAGCGTCTCGCCATGGACCTCCAAGAGGCTCCGGTCGACGACCTTCCTAGCTACCTCGACATGATGGCTCGCCGTCGTTCGGCTCGCGGTGGCAATGTCGAGCCGCGTTGGTGGCTCGCCTGCGATTACGAACCGATCGCCCGCTCGGAAGACGGCATGGCGTTTGAGTTGCGTGGCCAAGGCGTCAAGGCGATGACCGAGGACGAATTCGTCACCGCCGAAGGTGGCGTCGAAGCGACCGGTCGAGCCAACCCGATCGCCCAGCAATGGGCCGACAAGATGACCGAGCGATACGAAGAGCTTTGCTCGGCCGAGCCGATCTTCGGCGATCTTCGTAACTTGATGGACATGGCGGTCGTGGCCGCCCTGATCGACAAGCATCGCTTGGTCGAGACTTCGGGCGCCGAGTTGCCTTTGCTCACTGGAGCCGAACCGATGGGTTCGCTGGTGTGGCCGGTTCCTCGCAGCCTCTCGACTCAATGCAGCGTCATGAAGGTTGGCAACAACCTCGTGCTGACCGCCTCGGGCGGCGTGCAAGTCGATTCGTGGGGCGTCATCGAGAACGAGCAAGTTGACTCGATGGTCAGCGTTACTCGCTCGAAGGCTGACTCGGTCGGCATGGGTCGCTGGTGGTGGAACTAGTTCCAGCCATCGGACCGGCGGTCGCAATCGCGGCCCAGAGATAGAAAATCAAAAGGCCTCGCAACCCATCGTTGCGAGGCCTTTTTTGATTTGGCGCTTCGGGCGCGGTTGATTTTCAGGAGCGGGACTCTCGTAGCGGTTTCGCTCGTTAACGCTTCTTGCGGTTGAGGAAACGTCTTGCGGTTGAGGAAACGTCTTGCGGTTGAGGAAACAAAGCGCGATGCAAGTGATCGGCGACGAGCTTTGCTTGGCGAGCTTTTCTCTCTCTCGGCACGTGGAGGCCACTGGCCTGGTTCCCTAGCTCGCGACCGCCTGAGCCGCTTCCGCCTCGAGTGCCAACAAATGGCGTTTGAGATCCAATCCGGTTGGCGCGCTGTAGCCGCCCAAGCCGCCCGCCGACCCGACGACTCGGTGACAAGGAATGAGCAGGGGAAGGGGATTGCGAGCCATTTGATTTCCCACGGCTCGACAAGCGTGAGGGCTACCGGCCTCGCGGGCGACATCGGCATAGGAACGTGTCTCGCCCACTCGAATCGCCCGGCAGGCTCGAACGACCGCCGCCTGAAACGGAGTTCGACTCGGATCGATGAACGGAATCTCCTGGAGTACATCCGCCCCCGACTTCATGAACTCATCGATCCGTTGACGGCACTCCCGGGCAAACCGGTAGCGACAATCGGTGGATCGCGGGAGTCGCTCGATTTGCCGTTCTTGCACATCGGTCGGCTCGAGCCGCTGAACGAGCTGGTCCAATTCGCTCCAGCCAAACGAAACTCGCGACACGGCCCGGTCCTCGATCGTCAGCCCCGTCCAACCGAGTTCGGTTTCGAATAAGTACTGCCACATGCGGAGCGCCCTCGCGGGTAAGGATGCGTGAACATCCGTGAGTTCATCGAGATCCGGAAGCCTTGTTGTACACCAGGTCGGAGCAAGGATGGGTCCCGAAAACGCGGGAATAGGGACGTGGAGCTTGCCGGAAGCTTGCGGCACCTGGGCCCTGCCGACCGAACGATACGCGGGCCGTCGGTCCAGGAGTTTGACCTACGGAGGAAGCCAACGGCGTTTTGGCCAATCCAGGACCGACTCACGACGGATACTTGGCGATACGCGCGATCGGTTTCTTTGCTTGGACGCCACCGAGGGTGTCTGGCCAGGGTTTGAGAGTTCGCGGCACCGTTCCTTTGGGTGCGTCGTCGATGGTCGATTTTGCCTCTTGCCGGTAGAATCGAGTTCGGTTTGGTCGTTCACTAGGGTCCACCCGTCCCAAGGAAGATCTCATGCAGCATCTCGGCTCGTTCAGCGACGATTTCTACGTCAACCTCCACCTCACGACGGAGATGGAACTGCCTGGAAATCGCGAGTCGATCCTGCATCATTTCGAGCAAATTCGCCGCCGCCATCCGGCCATGAAGAACTTCTACTCGCGGGAGCGGGGCGAGTATGTCCTAGAAGAGGACAAGGACAGCGGTGCCTATCGTTGGACAAGTGTCGACCATAAACGACTGAGTGTCGGGATGGTGAACCCCAAGGACCTGGATGAAGTCCAGCAGCTACACGGGGACGTCCTCGAATTGGCTCCCTTCTCCCTCGGGATCAGTCCGCTCGATTGCGAGACGCTGAACGTCATGTTCGGCTTCGACTATTCGTTTCGTGGCAACCAAAACGATGTGGTGGCCCAGGCCATCGGGCTCCCTCCAGCGTTTGAGCGACTCCGCGAGGTCACCGGAGGCTCCATTTTGGGGCAAGAGCCGGTCTTCCAGATCGCGATCGACGAGGACTGCCGGACCCAAGTGCGTGTCAGCATCGAGACTCGCACCACCGCCTACCAGATTCGAACGAACGAGTTTCCCGAGGAGCAGCTGAGCGCCTACCTCACCGTCCGCCGCTTCGGCGGCCTTGAGGATGGAGAAACCTGGATCGACGCGACCAAGAAGCTGTTCAGTGTCGGCGAGGAACTGGTTTCTGGCTACCTGATCGAGAATGTGCTGCGTCCCTTGCAATTGGCCATCGCGGCCAAGTAGGGATGAGGCGCGGTCTTCGGCCACTTGTCGGAAGCAAGCGAACAAGGTCGGCGGCCCCATGCGCCGCGGGTCATTCGGAACTCATGCGAGGCAGAATGCGGGACAACCACTCCGGCGGTTCCGCCCGCATCTTGTCCAGGGCGACGGCCGAGATGATCGCCACGCCAATGATGATTCGCTGAGTCGGAGTGCCGAGCCCCAGTTGAATGCAACCGCTTTCAATCACGGCGGCCAAGGTCGCTCCGGCCAACGTGCCGATGACCGACCCGCGACCACCCGACAAGCTCCCGCCTCCAATCACGACGGCGGCGATGAACTGCAATTCGAGACCAATGCCGCTATTGGCCGAGGCCTCCTTGGTTTTCGAGAACATGTAGAGCGAGCCCAGGGCGATATAGGCTCCTCCCAATCCGTACACGACCAGCTTGACCCAATCGACCGGGATCCCGGCGAGCCGAGCGGTGCGTTCGTTGGAACCGACCGCGAAGATCCACCGACCAAACACGGTGCTATGTAGCAGCACGGCCATGAAGATGGCGGCGAGCCCGGCGACGACCGGACTGAGGGGAATCAGTTCGACCGGCAAGAATCCAAGATCACTCAAATTCGCGAACGAGAGGTCATGGAGCCACGTGGGATACGTTTCCTTTCTGGGTGTTAGCGAGAGCTCCTTGGTGAGCAAACTCCCAAACCCCACGAACATGGTCATCGTTCCTAGCGTCACGACGAAGGGCACGATCCGAGTCGCGATGATCAACGCGCCGTTGAGGAGCCCACACAGCACTCCCGTCAACACCGTACAGCCGACCGCCATGGGCCATCCCAATCGCTGTTCGAGCCCATAGGCGAGCACGACTGCGCAAAGGGACGTCGCCGTCCCGGCGGATAAGTCGATACCGCCAGCGATGATGATCACGGTCATTCCCAACGCCGGTACGGCGACGATCGCGGCGGTCTGCAAGACAAGCCGGAGATTGTACTGCGTCGCGAAGAAACCTCGCCCCCAGAGTTGGTCGGCGATGGCGAAAACGGCGGTCACGATCAGCAACGCCACCAACGGCCCCAGATCGGGTCGAGTCAACGCGCGCACGACGGCGACCAAGGGACTCGGCTCACCACTCGACGAACGGCTTCCGGTTGAATGATCCATGCCAGCCAATCTCTGATTAATCCAACTCGAACAAATCGCCGTGTCGCGATTCGTTCCTCGCCTTGCCCGCGTCAGCCGATCACCGGCGAACGTTCCGATTCGTCAAGTCCGTGTCGCCGGGCCACATCACCCATCGCGCGATGCTTCCTAGGACGAACTGATCGCCAACTCCATCAATTCGTGCTCGCTCCATTGTTCCGTCGGTCGGACCTCGAGCACCCGGCCTCGCGCCATCACGGCGATCCGATCGCAGACCGCCATGAGCTCGGGTAGATACGAGCTAACGACCAGCACGACTTTCCCTTCGGCCACCCACTGTCCCATCCATCGATAGATCTCGGCTTTCGTGCCGACATCGATGCCACGCGTTGGCTCGTCGAGCAAGAAGATCTCCGCCTGCTGGTTGGCGAGTCGCGCGAGCGCCACCTTTTGCTGGTTGCCACCCGACAGCTCGCTCACCGGCTGTTTGACGCTGTAGGCCTTGACGTGAAACTCACGAGCCAATCGTTCCGCGGCGACGCGTCGTTGACCGGCTCGTAACCATCCCCATTTGGCGAAAGGTCGCAAGTAACTCATCGTGCAATTCTCGAGAATCGACAGTTCCTGAGCCAGCCCTTCGGTCTTGCGATCCTCGCTCACCATCCCGAACCCTTGCCGCACGCGACTGCGAGCCGACCTGCCAGCCACTGGCTCGGCCGCGATACGGATTTCGCCCGAACGCACCTGATCGAGTCCGTACAGACAGCGAAGCAACTCGGTCCGGCCCGCTCCCACCAAGCCAGCGACGCCGACGATTTCCCCGCGGTGCAGTGTCAAATCCACCTCGTGAGGCTTGTTCACGCCGCTTAGCCCCGAGAGGCTCACGAGTGGTTCCCCCCGCTGATGCTCGACCGTGGGAAAGAAATCGTCGATATCCCGACCGACCATCGCTCGGATGATCCCCGGATCATCGATCCCGTCGAGTTCTCCCGATGCGACCTGGGCTCCATCCCGAAGAATCAAATACCGATCAGTGACTCGCCTGACTTCCTCGAGGAAGTGACTGATGTAAAGAATCGCCACGCCACGTTTCCGCAGTGTGTCGATGGCCAGGAAGAGTCGTTCGGTGTCTTGTTTGGTCAGCGAACTCGTGGGCTCGTCGAAGATCAACACACGAGCCTCGGCCGCCAAACACCGCGCGATCTCGACCAGTTGTTGCCAGCCCATTGGCAACGAACCAACGGGCCGATTGAGATCGAGGTCGGCGTGCCCCAGCGAGGCAAGCGCGTCGCGAGCGATCCGTCGCTGTTCGGACCGTCGTAGGAAACCCCAGCGCGAACGCTCTTGGCCCAGCAAGATGTTGTCGACGACCGACATTTCCGGCGCGAGACTCAGTTCCTGATAGATCATCGCGACGCCGCGGCGCAAACCATCCGCGGGGGCTCGAGGCTCAAACGGCTCGCCGAGCAACTCCATCCGCCCACGGTCGGGCCGATGCACGCCGCTGAGGACCTTCATGAGCGTGCTCTTGCCCGCCCCGTTCTCGCCGATGATCGCGAGCGATTCGCCCGCCGCCAGATCGAAACTCACATCGCTCAGCGCGATGGTGGGACCAAACGACTTGCCGACGCCATGCACGCTCAGCAGGGCTGATGAAGAAGCCGTCCTGGCCTCACGACCTGTGGATTGGCTCACGTATCCAACCTCCCACGGCTCGGCGTGTCGGCCAGGTCATCGCGAAACATGAAAGTCACCGCGCGGGCAAACAAGACCAGCCAGTGTCAAACCGCGAAAGGCGTGAGAGCGTTGATTTTCGCCGCGCCTCACGCGTTCTGACTCGACGGGGAACTAGCGGCTAATAGGAGGATTCAGCAGCGATTGCATGCGAGGCTCTTCCATGTTCTCGACCGTCGCGACTTCTTCGCCGGTTGGCACGTTGGACTCGACCTTTTGGCCTTCGAGATGACGGACCATCGCCATGACCGACTCATGCCCCATCGCGACCGGGTTCTGCAGCACGATGCCGTCACAGTCCCCCGATTTCAAGGCATCGATCAACCGCTCGCTCGGATCGAAGGCGACGAAATGAATGGCGTCTCCGCGCCCCGAGTCCAGAATCGCCTCGAGAGCGCCGTTGGCGTTCGATTCGCACACCGCGAACAAGCCACGGGCGTTGGGGTGAGCCAGCAGGAGTTGTTCGACCTTGGTCTTGGCGGTCGAGACCGAATCACCACCGTATTGGTCGCTCGAAACGACCGTGATGTTGGGATGCTGAGCCATCTCCTCGAGGAAGCCCTCCTCGCGCTGCAGCGTGCTCTCGCTCCCTTCCTTGTAGCGAAGCAAAATGACCTCGCCCTCGTCGCCCATGACCTCGGCCAAGCGACGAGCCGCCTTCTTGCCTCCGTTGCGATTGTCGGTCGCGACGTAGCTCACGATCTCCGCGCCTTCGTCCAGTCCGCTATCGAAGATGATGACCGGAATGCCAGCGTCGTTGGCCTGCGCGACCGCGTCGACCAAGCTGACTTGATGATTGGGAGCCAGCACGATGCCGTCGACCTGCTGGAGGATCATCTGTTCGACCAGCTCGATCTGCTTGCGCGTATCGCTCTCGATCGCCGGGCTTTGCCACACCACCTCGACCGTCCCCAATTCCTCGGCGGCCTGCTCGGCACCGTAACGAACGGATTGCCAGAACTGATGGCTCGCTCCCTTGGGTATCACGGCGATTCGGTACTGCTTCTCACCATCACCACCCCCAGCACTCTTTTCTCCCGAGCCGCCACATCCACCGAGTGCCAGCATCGCGGCGACCACGAGCGCCGATCCGACGAACCCACCGCGCAGAAAACGAATGGCCGAACGGGAAGCTCGAAACGCACGCATGAGAGAAATCTCCGAATCGTCTAGGTAGGGATGGGGAGGAGGAGCCGGACGGACTTAACCTCCGGCCAGCACATCATGGTACCAGAATCGCCATCCGCCGGAGACTCTTTCGGGTACGAAGCTCGAGTCGCGCCGTGCCGATTTCGGCCAGCCAGCGCGATGCCCATGCCGGTCAGCGATCCACGGAACCGAGACGCCCGGAGCCAGTAATGGCTCCGCATCCTTATCGATCCGCGTCGGGGCCGATTCATTGCGTCCCGGCTGAAGTGCTAGCGGTTATGGGGAGACCGAAAACCAGCGTAGGCGGTGGCGGGCAGGAGGGTTAGACTAGGGACCGCATGAAGTGTGGGGTCAACCACTGCGCGAATGGTTTGCCAGGATTGACCCACCGGTGCGAGGCTCGGCATTCGCCTTCCCGCACGATGGATTGCGTTGCGAAAACGGTGATTGCGTCGCGGAACGGTGTTCGCGTCGCGAACGCGGTTGCGTAGGGAAACACGCGATCGTTGATTTCAGGGAGGGAATCCGCATGAGTGTGGCGTTTCGCTTTCTCCACATCTCGGACCTGCGTTTGGGCGAACCAATTCAAGGTGTGCGTCAACCCTCGGACCCCTTGAAACAGGCTCTCCTGGCCGCTCCTTACCAAGCGGCCGACGCGGCATTCGATACGGCGGTTCGAGAACAAGTCGATTTTGTGTTGCTCACCGGCAACGTACTCGACCTGCACCAACCGAGCCCCAAGCCTCTCTCCTATCTGCAGCGCCAATTCAAGCGGCTCATGACCGAGGGGATCGAGGTTTACTGGTGCTCGGGGAGTCTCGACCCGCTCGAGCGTTGGCCCCGCAGCTTGGAACTCCCCCAAAGCGTCACGACTTTCGCGACCCCAGGCGTCGAGGTCGTCAAGATTCAGAACGACAAGGGTTCACTTTGTTCCCTCTTGGCCGCTGGCTACTCGGCCACGCAAGACTCCCTGCGTCCGGTCGACTTCCGCGCGGTTTCGGACACCGGTTTCGTGCTAGGAGCGACTCATGGTCGCATCGATCTCGACTCGCTCGACGAACTCCCGTGTCATTACTGGGCGTTGGGTGGTCAAGAGACGCGTAAGGCGGTCGCCAAGGGGAATCGCTTGGCGGTCTATCCCGGCACGTGTCAATCTCGCTCGCCTCAATTGACCGGGGCGTGTGGAGCCAACTTCGTCTCGGTCGATCCCAATCGGAGTTTGCACTCGAAGGAAATCGCTTGCGATCAACTTCGCTTCGCCCGACTGAATCTCGACGCGGACGGGAGTCGCCTCGACAAGCTCAAGGATGCGTTCGGCGAACGCATGTTGGAACTCGCGGCGGAACACGAGGATCGATGGGTCGTCGTCCACTGGACGTTGAACTGCCCGGAGAACGGACCTGGCCAGTTTCCCAGCGCCGCGCAGCAACAAACGCTGATCCAGTGGATGCGCAAGGAATTCGCGGGGCGCTCGGCCGGCGTTTGGTGCAACGATCTCCAAGTTCAGATTCAATCCGATCGGATCGGTCGCCCCATCCTGGAAGAAGATTCCATTCTCGGTGATTTTCTCCGCTCGTTGCCCGAGTGGGAGGAGGACACCGAACGTCGTCTCGATCTGGCCGATTATCAGCGACTGACGGCCGAACTTCAGGCGGCCGGTTGGGACGAGAAGCTGGCGCAGTACGATCGAGCCGAGTTGCTGGGTCGGGTTCGCCGTTTGGGCATTGAGTTGTTGGGGGGAGTCTCGAGCTAACGCGTACCTCGGTGTTCCGTCGGACAGGACGGACTCCGAGGACGAATGGCGAGAGCCGCATCAGCCCCCGGTATTGCATCGTGGAGAGGGATCTCGACGAGAGGTGAGAAGTGAAGATCACGGATCTACAGGTCGACGGCTTCGGCGTTTGGAACGAGCTGACGATCGACGATTTGTCGCCCGAGATGACCGTCTTCTTTGGCCGCAACGAAGCGGGCAAGACGACGCTCATGCAGTTCATTCGCTCCGGTCTGTA
>JAGQPS010000143.1:1911-12531 GCA_020426595.1 Planctomycetales bacterium | reverse complement strand
GAGTTTCGGTTGCGAGGCGGTCTCGCCGATGACGCGGCCTCCTTGGATCCCTCCGCCCGAGAGCGCGACACTGAAGCCGTGGGGCCAATGGTCGCGCCCGCCCGTGGCATTGATCGTGGGTGTTCGGCCAAACTCACCGGCGCACATGACGACGGTGTGATCGAGCAAATCGCGCTCGCGTAGTTCGTGGATCAGCGCGGCGTAGGCCGGATCGAGAATCTCATTCCGACCCGCATGGATCTCGTGGTTATCGATGTGACTATCCCAACCGCCGAGCGTCACCTCCACGCACCGTACGCCGGTTTCAATGAGCCGCACCGCCGCCAAGCAGCCTCGGCCAAACGGAGTGTCGCCAAACGCGTCTCGTTGAGCTTGAGTCGCGTTGCTCACATCAAAAGCGGCCAACTGATCCGAGTCCATCATCTTGAGCGCGGCCTCGGTCAAGTCGCGGGCCACCGAGGCCCCCACGCCTGGACTCTGAATCCGCCCTCGCGCGAATTCACGGTCCACGACATTCGTGAGATCGGAGAGCCGCTTGCGATACCGCACGTCGTCGACCGGTCGAACCAAGTCGGGAATGGGCTGATTGGGATCGCCTGTCTTGAACGGATCGAAACGATTCCCCATGTAACCGCCTCGAGACGGAAACTGATCCGAGAGGATCGAAACGTGGCGAGGGATGTCGACCAGCCCCTGATCCGCCTCCTCGGTTTGGCGACACACGATCGCTCCGATCGAAGGATGGATCAACGTCGGGTCGGGACGGAATCCCGTCTTGATGTTGTAAACCGCGCGCTCGTGATCTCCCTCCCGACTCGTCACGCTACGCACGAGCGAAATCGAATCCATCACGTCGGCGACTCGAGGCAGACCGTTACCCAACATGACGCCGGGAACACGAGTCTCGATGGCCAGCGAACCACCCGCGATATTCGTGTTCGGGTGCGGGTCGAAGGTCTCGAGTTGACTCGGTCCTCCTTGGAGCCAGAGCACGATCACGCTCCGAGCCGGCTCACGAGCCGCACTGGTTTCCGCTTGTCGCGCGAGCACCGTGGCGAGCGGAGTCAGCCAACTCGCCGCTCCAAACGCCGCCATCCCCTTCATCCAGGTGCGACGAGGAAAATGAGCCTCGCTACCACAACCGCATGCCTCACTGCCCATCACTTCGTTCCTTATAACGACGCGGCGCTCGGCGATCCTGTCCACGAGCTCGCGTACGTGTTCGAGCGTACGGTCTAGTGATTCCAGAAGAACTCGCTGCCATTCATGAGCACCCACACGAGGTCCTCGATCTCCTGCATCCGTTCGTTACCCGTTTTCCCAGCCAATCGCTCGGTGAACACGCGGAGTTCGTCGGCCGTGGGCTCGCGAGTCAACACGGTCATGTAAGTGACTCGAATCGCCGCCGCGTCATCGGGAGCAAACCGAGCGATTTGAGCCGACGCATTGAGCAAGAGATCATTGGGACGAGCCCGGTCGCGTACGAGATCACCATTCATGAGCAACAAACGTTGGGGGATCGTTCCACCGATCATGTTGAACTCGTCCTCACCCAGGTCACCAAAGCGTCCCACGAACTCGTTCTGTTGACCGAAGCGCGCGAGTCGCTCGATGACCGTCGCTCGGGAGTTGATCGTGGAAAGCGCGGACGCCTGGATGATCGATCCCGCGATCTGCTCGGGGCGAAGTCGAGTCAAGGGAAAGACGGCCCAAGCCTGCTCGTGAGCCTCGCCAATTCCGAAATCCGCACGGCTATCCTTGCGGAATGCCTCGGTGCGCGCGATGACTCGAATCAAATGCCGCAGGTCGAAATCGTGCTCGATGAAATCGGTCGTGAGCAATTCCAAGCCTGGCGGAAACGGACCATGCAAAGGGAGATCGTCGATCGGTTCCACCAGCGGTCGACCACACATCAACGCCCAAACGCGATTGACTTGCGCACGAGCGAACGGGCGGTTCTCGGGATGAGTCACCCAAAGGGCGAGATCGTGACGCGGGTCGCTCGAATGTGGCAGCAGGTCGGATCGATACGGCACTGTCGGCTCGACCGCTTCGTCCTCGGAGGAGTCGAGGTACCGCACCATGTAGTCTTCTTGCTTCTCGCCGGTCAGGTCCCGCACGCCTCGAAGTCCAGAACGGACCTGTCCAAAGAACGCGGCCAGCTGATGAAAGTCCGCTTGGGTTCCACCACGCTGGGAATCCTCGTCGCCGAGATCGATCGTGCCAAGGTTGTCGTCATGACACTGAAGGCAATCGATGCGCAGCCCGAGAAACGCGCGCGTGGTGCGAGCCGCGAGTTTGATCGGATCGGGTTGGTTGTCGTTGTTTTGATCCAGAGTGACCGTCACGAAGTTAACGGCCGGTGAATCGGTCCAGAGCCCCTCGTCGGTCAACAACTGTTGGACGAGTTCGTCGTACGGCCGGTTCTGCGCGATTTGCTCACTGAGCCAATGCACGAAGCGGCGACGACGGTAGACAAGGAACGGGCCGTTCTCGACACCCACCAGCGATCTCGCCAAACGCTCGCCAAAATAATCGGCGTGTCGCGGGTCACGCAGGAGATACTCGGTCCAAGCATCGATCCGCTCCTCGGGAGCAAGCTCATCAAAGACTCGCAGCTCCTCCAAGGAAGGGATGGTACCGATCAGCGCTAGGGAAAGACGTCGAGCGAGCACATGCGAGTCGGCTTCATCCGCCGTTTCCAGCTCGGCCGCGTCCCAGGCGGTGTGAAATTCGCCATCGATCTCCGCCAGCCGAGCCTCGTCCGCCTCGGTCCACTCCGCCCGCCAAGCCCATCGCTCGGCATTCGCGACGCGGGGCCGAGGAAACAAAAACCCGGCCAATAGCGTGATGCCTAGCAATAGGCCGCCAACAAAGACCAATGTGCGTAGCACCATGACCGAATCCCTTAACCACCAATGCCAAGCTCTCGCGAAGAGAAGCCGCGATACTACGTTCTACCTTCGCCCCAACGTCTCTGTTTCTTGGAAACCTTGCTGGCAATTGGAGAGGAGCACTCCTCACGCCCCGCCGACAGGGAAAGAAACCGAGGCTGGGCAAGGAGCCCCGCTGGACTGAAACCACGAGTGCCCAGCCGAGGTACAAACGAGAGGTTAAGGTGAAGGCGTGTGGCGAGTCGAGCGAGGCTCCGACTCGTCCCACCACGAGAGTAACGAGGCGGGGGCATCGTCTCGATGCGAGGAGCCGTTCATGCCGCATTCATCTCCCACCAACCGTGCCGAATCCTCGGATTCCGAGGAGTGGGTACTGTTGCAGGCCGCCGACTCAGCCGAGCCGGGGACGGACTCAGTCGAGCCGGGGACGAACTCAGCCGAATCCGCGACGGGCTCGGTCCCAGCGTCCGACGTTAACGGGGACGCGTCGTCCCGGCGAAGCGAGACGGATGATGAGCCGCTCGTGGAGTTAATGCCCGACGACGTTCCAGCAGAGGCAACCGCGGAAGCGCTCGTGGCCGAGCCTCCCATCGCCCCGATGGCCGACGCCCAGGAGGCGATTCCCGAAAGTCACGACGCGGCCGAGAACTCCAACGCCTTGCCGGTCGCGACCTCGGTCGTCGAACCGACGAATCCAATTCCCGCCGAGTCGGCGGTCACTGCTCCGGCCCCTTTGTCGTCGGCTGATTTGTCGTCGGCCAGCCCATTGGAAACGACCTCGGTTGAGACAGCCGGTTCGGCGCTCGTGGGGGCCCATGCTGCTCCGTCGAGCCAACGGCCTCGGAGTTGGCTGTTCAAGACATTCGCGTGGTGCCTGCGAACGATCGAATTCTCGTTTGGACTAGCCAGCCTCGTTGTCTTGCTCGCCGTGGTCTCGGGCTTTCCGCTTCTCCAAGTGCTCGTGTTGGGTTACCTACTCGAGGCCTCACGACGCATCGTGGTGACTGGCAAGGTTCGCAGCTGTGTTCCGGGATGGCGTCGCGCGGCCCGCATTGGCAGTCTTGCTCTTGGTACGTCGCTCTGCCTGCTACCGATCAGTTATCTATCGAGCCTGGCCGAAGGCGCGGCGTTGGTCGATCCGGGTGGCACGGCCGAGACTCGGCTGCGCATCGGATCGTTGGTGGCGGCGGTGATGCTCGTTCCCCACATGCTCGCCGCGTGGTTTTGTGGCGGAAAGTTGCGGTACTTTTTTTGGCCGATGTTGGCGCCGTTTCAACTCGGCATTTGGACTCTGCAATGGGCCTTGGCGTCGCGCCCGATTCGCTCGGCGCTCGACGAAACCGTGGGGCGCATTTGGCCGAGCCTCGTACACGACCTTTGCCGGGTGACTCCGATCACCGACTTCTTCTTGCCGGCGATCATCGGCAAGCACTTATGGCGTGGCACGTTGTGGTCGCATATGCGCGACGGCTTTTGGGACTTCCTCGCCGGGCTCAAGCCGTTCTATCTCGGCTGGCTTGGCCTCCGTTGCTTGATTGGCAGCATTGCTTGGTTGGTGGTTCCGACTCTGTTCCTCATCGGCGGTACCGCTTTGCCCGAGGGAGGCGCGATTCTCACCGGCGCGATCGGCGTCGTCATGTTGGGAATCGTCTGCTTGTATCTGCCTACTCAGCAAACGCACTTCGCGGTGGAAGGCAAGTTCTACGCGATGTTTGATTGGGCGGCGTCTCGTGATCAGATCCTCCGTAGCCCGGTACGACATTCACTGGCGATGTTTGTGATGTTGGCTTTCGCTCTCCCCCTTTACTTGCTCAAGATCGAGCTGATCGATCCCGATCTGTGGTGGGCGTTGAGTCTCTTTTTCGTGGCCTTCTCGCTCCCCGCTCGCTGGGCCCTCGGCTGGGCCTATGCTCGCTCGAGTCGTCGCGAAAAGCGATCGTGGTTCATATGGCGCTTTCCGGTCCGCACGTTGGCTCTTGCTCCCGCGCTGATCTTCGCGTTGTTTGTCAGCGTGACTCGGTTCTTGAGCTGGGGTGGAGTCAGCGGATTGTTCGAGCACCATGCGTTCCTCTTGCCGGCCCCCTTCACCTTCTACTTCTAGGCCGAACGCGGTGTCGAGGCCGGTTCGCGTTCGCGAGGCGACTCTTCCGAGTCGACGGGATTCGTCGTTCGCGGTGCCGAGTTGAATCGACGCTCACCCGTGGCTTTTCCTGGCTCGGCGACGTAAGCTCAGCACTCTCACGGTGGCTTCCCTTGGACCGTTCGACCATAGGTGCGAGGGGGCCTCAGCGAATGGGATCCGCCGCATGCCAACACGAAACCTCGTCTCGATTCTTCTCGCGCTGATCGTTGGGCTGATTTGTTATCAGACAGCGCAGCGACAACGCTATGCGTCGACGATCGGATCGGCGATGTCGTTGGTTGAAGAGAGGGCGCTGGAACCTCGGACGCGGCAAGAGCTGTTTTATGCCGCGATGGACGGCATGATGCGTTCGCTCGACGAGCACTCGGCCTTCATTGATCCCGATCGGCTGCCGGCTCTCAATGAACGGCTCGATCAAGAATTCGGTGGCGTCGGCATCGTCGTCGAACGCAATCCCAACACGCAGGAGATCCGCGTGTTGACACCGATGCTCGGCAGCCCCGCCGCCGAGGCCGGTATCCGCAGCGGCGACGTGATCCTATCGATCGACGATGTGCCGGTTGAAGGGTTGACGGTGAGCGACATGGTCACGCGCATTCGCGGGCCTCGCGGCACATCGGTCAAACTTGAGCTCCGCCCTGATGGCTCGTCCGAGGAACGAACGGTTTCCTTGGAACGCCGTTTGATCCCAGTGGAAAGCGTGGTCGGAGATCGGCGCAATCCCGATGGGTCGTGGGACTTCACTCTCGAGCAGCGACCAGCCACCGGATTTCTCCGGATCAAGGAGTTCGGCGATAAGACGAGCGATGAGGTGGCCGCCGCGATCGCCTTGCTTCCCCCCGACATCGATTCCCTGATCATCGACCTGCGAGACAACTCAGGCGGCTTGCTCGAGTCGGCCGTGGAGCTTTGCGATCAGTTCCTGGACGAAGGGGAAATCGTTCGCATCAAACGACGAGACGGCGAGTTGGATCGAGCTCCTTATGTCGCCACGCCGGGAACCATCATTCCGTCGTCGATCCGCATGGTCGTGCTAATCAATGAAGACACGGCGAGCGCGGCGGAGATCATGGCGGCCTGTCTCCAAGATCATCAGCGAGCGGTCGTGGTTGGTTCACGAAGTTTTGGCAAGGGAACCGTCCAACAGATCATCCCGATCGACGGTGGCCGCTCGGCTCTGAAATTGACCGTCTCAAGTTACTGGCGGCCGAGTGGAGTCAACATTCACCGACCGCGCGACGGCGAGTCGGATGAGTGGGGAGTTTCACCGGATCCGGGATGTGAGATCTCGCTTACCGATCGCGACCGTCAGCTGCTTTATCTCTTTCTGCGGCGTCGCGAATACCCGGCCACGATGCTGGACGATCTGACCCTGGCCGCCATGCTCGATCCGATGGGAGGCGAACCGCCTCCGGAATCGCTTCCCAATCCCATGCCGATGGGCGAGGGTCAACGCAGTCTGCTCGACACGTTCGTGGACCCAGGGGTCGAGCGGGCCATCCAAGTTCTTGAAATCAAGCCCGAACCGGTCGCCGCGGGATGACGAGTTTTCGCGCGAGGAACGAGCCGGCTTGTGCGCGGGATCTCGAAATGGCCGAGTGACCAACTTGGCCAGGTTCCCCGCCCCTTCGGCCGCTCGTTGTCGCGCGGCAAGCCATCTGCCACCCCGTTGTCCTCACGAGCAAATTCCCCAGCCCGTTGCCGCTTTCTCACACGTGCACTATCGACTCTCGATAAAGGTATCTTTCGATGGATTCGACCGCGACGAAGTTGCTCGATGATTTGCTCACGACGCCTGGCACGTCAGGTTACGAACAACAAGTGCAGGAAATCGTGCGAGGCTATGTCGATGGCATCGCCGATCGCGTGACGACCGATTTGCATGGCAACGTGATCGCCTGGAAGAACCCCGACGCACCATGTCGCATCCTGATCGACGCTCATTGCGATCAGATTGGTTTGTTGGTCACGCACATCGACGACAACGGCTTTGTGTTTTGTCAAACCATTGGCGGCTGGGATCCCCAACAGTTGGTCGGTCAGACCGTGGTGATCGGGACTCGGCAAGGTCCGTTGTCGGGAGTGATTTCCCGCAAGGCGATCCATTTGCTGGACGAGGGTGAACGAAACCAGGTCGTGAAACTGCAAGACCTGTGGATCGACATCGGCGCGTCATCGCGTGACGAGGCTCGGGAACAAGTCAGCATCGGCGATCCGGTCACCCTGCGACTCGGCTACACCCAATTGCTCAATCGTCGAATCGCTGGTCCCGCCATGGATGATCGCGTCGGGCTCTGGGTTGGACTCGAGGCGTTTCGCCACGCCGCGGCCGCCAATCCCCAATGTGCGTTGATCTGCGTGTCGGCGGTCCAAGAGGAAATCGGACTAAGAGGAGCGAAGACGGCGGCGTTTGGAGTCGACCCGCACGTCGGCATCGCCCTCGAGGTGACTCATGCCACCGACTGTCCCACTGTCGACAAGCGGCAACTCGGAGACCTCCGAGTCGGTCAGGGGCCGGTGCTGTTCCGCGGCCCCAACATGAACGACAAGCTCTTTCGCGCGTTGACCGAGTCGGCTGCGGCGACCGCATCGCATTATCAAGTCGCTGCGACGGGAAAAGCGGCTTCAAATGACGCGAACGCCATCCAGCTCAACCGCGCGGGCGTCGCCACCGGCTTGATCTCGATCCCCAATCGCTACATGCATAGTGGCGTGGAGGTCGTTTCGCTCGACGATCTCGAACACGCCGCGACCCTGTTGGGTCACTTCCTCGAACACGCGACGCCAAGCACCGATTGGACACCGTAACCCCGGTTCGTGTTCTAATAGCAACGGTCGCCGAGGCTCCGCTGGATTTCACCTCGTCCGTGTCGCGCCGAACGCTCACGTGAGAGTCGAAAGTTCGCGGGGCCTTCAAGGCGGGCATCCGCCTCGATTCGCGCGGCCTTCCACCCACGCTTGCCACACCCAGGAGTTCACCATGTTCCAGCACTTGCGCCGCCGAATAACACGCGTATGGTTCCTCGCGAGTGCGATCGCGTCCGCGGTGATCGCCACCGATGTGATGGCTCAGCCGACCGAGCATGATTTTCTTCAGCAGTCAGGCGAGCCGATTCGGCTGATCTACGACACGGATATCGGAAACGATGTCGACGACGTCCTCGCGCTGGGTGTCATCCATGCCCTACAGACTCGCGGCGAGTGTGAACTGCTCGGAGTCACGATCACCAAGGACCATCCCGACGCCGCCCGTTTCGTCAATGCGGTCAACCATTTCTATGGGCGCGGTGAGATTCCGATTGGCGTTTGTCGCTCGGGCGTGACTCCGGATCGAGGCAAGTTTCTACCGCTGGTGGATGCCCGAGAGGGCGATCGGATTCTCTATCCGAATTCAATTGATGACATCGACGGCGTTCCGGACGCGGTGGCGCTGTTGCGTCGTTTGCTGAGCCAGTCGCCAGACCACTCGGTGGTGATCGCTCAAGTCGGCTTCTCGACGAACCTAGCCAAGTTGCTGGAAAGCGAGGCGGATGATTGGGGCCCCGCCGGTCCGGAATTGGTGAAGCAAAAGGTCCGGTGGCTCAGCTTGATGGCCGGCGCGTTTGAGCCAATCAACGGCAACGACCATCGCGAGTACAACGTGGTGATGGATCTACCGGCCGCCCAAAAACTCGCGGCTCGCTGGCCAACGCCGCTGGTCTACAGTGGCTTTGAGATCGGACTCTCGATTACCTATCCGTCGATCAGCATCCTCGAGGATTACAACTACGTCCCTCACCATCCGCTGGCCGAAGCCTACATGCTTTACAGCCCGCCTCCCCACGATCGACCCAATTGGGATTTGACGAGCGTGTTGTTCGCCGTTCGCCCCCATCGTGATTACTTCTCCCTCTCCGCCCCTGGCCAAGTCGGCGTGGACGAGCAAGGCATCACGACCCACGCCGCGCAAGGTGGCGGGCGCCACTACTTCCTGATCGCGACCGATGAACAGAAGGCACGAGTCCGCGAGGTGTTGGTGGCCTTGGCCAGCCAACCTCCGGTCGGTGTTTCGGCCGAGCCACTGAGCGGGACCGCCGCCCATGAACGATAAGCAACCGCGAATCGTGGTGGTTGGTTCGATCAACATGGACCTCGTGCTGCGCGTCCCACGAATCGTGCGGGCGGGGGAGACACTGGCCGGCTCCGAGATGCGTTTGATTCCCGGTGGCAAGGGAGCGAATCAAGCGGTCGCCGCGGCGCGACTCGGAGCCGATGTCGCCATGGTCGGCCGAGTCGGCGGGGACGAGTACGGGCAAGCGCTGCTCGCTGGGCTTCGCGCGGCCAACGTCGATGTCAGCGAGGTTCGAGAATCAACGGGCTCGAGTGGATTGGCTTGGATACAAGTCGACGAGGCTGGCGAGAACTCGATTGTGATTCTCGCCGGAGCCAATGGCGAGCTGTCGGCGGATGATGTGATGGGGGCGGAAGCCACGATCGCCGCCGCCGATGTGTTGCTGCTGCAACTCGAGATCCCCATGGAGGCGATCGTCGCCGCGATCAAGATCGCTCAACGCCACGACGTATCGGTTCAGCTCGACCCGGCACCCGCAAGCGACAACCTCGAGTTGCCTTGGTCCAACATTACGACTCTTTGTCCCAACGAAGGCGAGTTGAGTCAGCTCACGACGTTGACCGAGTCGGTGGGTGGCACGACCGACCTCGTGGCTCGAGCCCGACAATTGATCGAACGGGGCGTGCGACAAGTCGTGGTGACTCGTGGGGCCCAAGGCGCGATTTCCGTCACGGCCGATGAGGTAGCCGAGCGCGATGGATTCTCGGTTCAAGCGGTCGACACGACGGCGGCTGGCGATGCTTTTCGAGCGGCGTGGGCCGTGGCGACCGCGCGACGATTCACGACGCAGGACTCGCTCGAGTTCGCCAACGCCACGGGAGCCCTTGCCGCCTCGCAGGCCGGAGCCCAGCCCTCGTTGCCGACCCGCGAACAAGTGGACAGCCTGATCACCACGCGGCCCTCGCATCCATGAACTTCTCCACACTCACATCCCAGCCCAGGACAAACATGAGTCGAACAACTCCCCATCCCAGCGGCGCGTCGTCGCTTACTCCTCGGTGGTCCACGGCGCTTTACTTGAGCCTGTTCACAGGCGTGGTGCTGTTCGCCACCTTGCTCGGATGCCAGGGCCCGACGGACGAGAAATCGGACAAACCACGCATCGCGTTGATCATGAAGAGTCTGGCGAACGAGTTCTTTTCGACGATGGCCGACGGTGCTCAAGCGCACGAAGCCGCGTCGAACGGAGCCTTCGAGCTGACGGTCAACGGCATCAAGGACGAGCGAGACGTGGCTCGGCAGGTGGCGCTCGTGCGCGAGGCCATCAGCCAACAGTACGACGCGATCGTGATCGCTCCGGCCGACTCGGCCGCGTTGGCTCCGGTGCTCAAGCAAGCCCTGGATGCGGGCATCGTCGTCGTGAACATCGACAATCGGCTCGATGCGACCGTGCTAGACGAACTGGGAATCTCGATTCCCTTCGTCGGTCCGGACAATCGCGACGGGGCCCAGCGTGTGGGCGAGGTGCTCGC
>JAGQPS010000143.1:0-1812 GCA_020426595.1 Planctomycetales bacterium | reverse complement strand
CGGCTGGATCCGACGTCGTGAACTGCGCGACCGAGCGGAGCACGAGTTGAAACAGGTTGGCTTGGCGGGACTCGATCCAGATGCTCCGCTGGAACACCTAGGAGTCGGCGAACGCCAACTGATCGAGATCGCCCGAGCCCTTTCACGTCGGTGTCGCTTGCTCGTCCTGGACGAGCCGACCGCGGCGCTGACCCAACCGCAAGTGGAACGTCTCTTCACGCAGATCGATCGGCTCCGTCGGGAAGGCGTCGCGATGATCTACGTCAGTCATCGTCTCGACGAAATCCGCCGCATCGCCGACTCCATCGCGATTCTGCGCGATGGACGCTTGATCGACCAAGGTCCGCCGTCGGAGTTTGATATCGAACGGGCGGTGCATGCGATGAGTGGCACGGCATCATCGGAAACGGTGGCTACCGACGAAGCGCGAGGAGGCGGGCGTTCGACCCTGATAACGAGTGGAGTCTCCGTCGAGCCCGCCTCGGTTGATCTTGGCTCCGCGCCAGCTGCCGTGACTTCCAAGCAGCTCGTGCTGCGCGCGCGGGGGCTTCGTTGCGAGCCGCGCGTCCACTCGGTCAACTTGGAGGTGTACTCGGGCGAGATCGTGGGGCTCGCGGGACTGGTTGGGGCGGGCCGAAGTGAAACGCTCCGCGCGATCTTCGGCGCGGACCGTGCGGAAGCCGATGAGTTGTACGTCGTGGATCGTCAATCGACTCGGCCGTTTCGCTCGCCGCGCGCGGCTTTGGCGGCGGGTGTGGGACTCGTTCCCGAGGATCGCAAGACCGACGGTTTGCTCCTGCCGCGAAGCGTGGCGACCAACACGACCTTGGGCGCGCTCACGGGCGACGTTGTTCGCTGGGGTTGGATCGGCTCGGCCGCCGAACGGGAGTCGGCTCGATCCTCCTTGGCGCCAATGGCGGTACGTTACGCCCATGTCGATCAGCCGATCGCCGAATTGAGCGGCGGCAATCAACAGAAGGTGTTGGTCGCGAGGTCGTTGCGTCATCCGTTGCGTTTGCTCATGGTCGATGAGCCGACACGCGGCATCGACGTCGAGGCCAAGCGGCTGTTGCACCAAGCCTTGCGTCAATGGGCTGCCCACGGGCATGGTGTATTGGTGGTGTCGAGCGACTTGGCGGAACTGATCGAACTGACCGATCGAGTCGTGGTGATGGTCGATGGTCGCACGACCGAGGAGCTGGACTGCGCTCAGCTGGACGAACAACGTTTGCTCGAGGCCGCACTCGGTTCGACTCGAAGCGTGGCGGAAGGAGCGACACCGTGAGCGAAACACGACCGGAGAACCCGATTTCGCGAGGCGCTTGGGCGAGCGTCGCCGCGTGGCTTTGGCGTTGGCGACGCCAGGCCGACATCCTGTTGTTATTGCTTGCGTCCCTGGTGCTGATCGTTGTGTTTCGGTCGCAAAGCGCGTACTACATGACCCCCCAGCACTTGAGCTCGCTGGCCAACGACCTTCCCTTCCGTGCGATCCTGGTGGTCGCGATGACGCTGTTGTTGGTCGTCGGCGGAATCGACTTGAGCATTGGGTCGGTCATGGCGTTGTCGTCGGTCGTGATTGGCGTGATGGTGCAAAACGGTTGGTCGGTGGAAGTCGCGATCCTGGGAGCCATTCTGACGGGAGCGACCTGCGGCGCTGTCAATGGTGGCCTGAGCGTGGGACTGCGTATTCCGTCGTTCATCGCGACGTTGGGCATGCTCGAGTTCGCACGAGGCGCCGCGGCGTGGCTCAGCGATTCAAAGTTGATGTTGATCCGAGCCAAGATCGACACGATCGCCACGCCGATCGCGGGC
>JAGQPS010000142.1 GCA_020426595.1 Planctomycetales bacterium | reverse complement strand
TGACTTGTTCGTGTGGTCGAAGAATCCCTCGCTCACGCTTCGGGTTTCCTTTGGTTTTGCCACGCTTTTGGCATGGTCGACTAGGGCGAAGCGTGAAAATCGCAACATCAAGAATCATGCTCGCGAGCACCGTGGGCATTCGAAATCTGGAAAACCGAGAGTCGAGCAGGAGGCTCGTTGAGAATGATTAATCCGAACGGTTCGTATGTCGCTACTCATGGTCATGCGCTGGTGGACTGGTCCGCCCGCCTTCTGCTGAGTTGCATCATGACGATGGTCGCCGCGGATACGACCTGGGCCGACGAGCCGACAGTGGCTCAATTGATCGATGAGACGCCCAAAATCGATACGGCGGCCGAGGGAGCTCCGTCGGTCTCGTTCGTCGCGCGGATGCCCAGCATGGCTCTCCACCCCATTGAACTTCATGCGTCGTTGATCGATGGCAAGCAGGCGATCCATGCCATGAGCGAACGAGGCGAACCGTTGCTTGGATTCGTCGACGGGACGGGATGGATGTATGATTGCCGCGGACCGCAATTGAAATTCGCGGAGGGCTTTTACGTCAGCTTGGTGGGTGAGGCGACAGGCGATCGTCTTAACTTCAACTATGGACTCAGTTCACGCGACAACGCGAAGTTCCAGTTCGACATTCCCGCCATTCTCCGGCTCGCGAAGGAACATCATGTCGAGTCGCTTGGCGATGGGCGTTTTCGTTTGGAAGCGTCGAGTCCGAGCGGCAACTCCGTGATCACGGCCGTGTACGATCGGCATCGCTCGCCGTCGCTCGAGTCGTTCGAGATCGCGATCACCGCCGAAGACGGAACGCGGCAGCACTTGTTCGAGCTGCGCGAATTGAAGATGGGAGAGGCCGCCCAAGCGGTGTCGGTACCCATGCTGACCGCCAGCGACATCCCCGACGGGATTCGTTCCGAGCATGTCGATTCGGATTCCGCGCTGACCGTTGCGCTCCAACTGGCGTCTCTTCTGAAACTGGTGGCGACCCGTGTCGGGCTTGAGCACCCCGAGATTCGTGACGACCCTTCGTATCAAACGCTCGTGGGACGACTGAACTGGGACCGAATGGCCGCCAAGGATGCCGAGGCCTTGGAGTTGCTCCGTCCCAAGTTGCTGTCGACGGCACGACCAAGGGTCGCCGACGGTGATGGGACTCCGGTTCGCTAATCTTGTGCGTATCGGTGTTCGACCGGTCAACCGTGTTTTCCTGTCGACACGAAACAAACAAGGTTGCGGTGGTGGTGGTCCAAGGCGGAAGATAAAGCGCGTTGTTCGCTTGTTTCCGTTCGCTTGTTTCTCGGACCACCACCATCACCCGCCGCGCGGTCCCTTCGATGCGGCGGGGCGCTAGGAGACCCGCGCATGCCCCTCTCCTCCTCGATCCGCGCCACGCGCCGCACCTTCTTGGCGACGGCCTCCGCGCTCGGCGCGACCGGCCTTGGCATTGCTCAGGGAAGGTCGGCCAATGCCGACCTCGTCGTCGGCGTGATCGGAACGGGCGGGCAAGGTCGCGGGCATCTGAGCACCTGGAGTGACTTGCCGAACGTGCGGGTCGCTTATGTCTGCGATGTTGATTCCGAGCGACTCGCACAAGCACGTGAGCGAGCCCCCACGGCCGAAGCGGTCGCGGATCTGCGGCGGGTGCTCGATGACGATCAAGTCGACGCGGTGTCGATCGCGACTCCCGATCATTGGCATACTCCAGCCGCCCTGTTGGCCCTTGAGGCGGGCAAGCATGTCTACGTCGAGAAGCCCTGCTCGCATAACGTGCGCGAGGGACGCATGTTGGTCGAGGCGGCCAAGCGGCACGATCGCATCGTTCAACATGGGACACAAAGCCGTTCGGCCGAATGGATTCGCTGGGCGATGGATGTGTTGCGGGCTGGCGAGATCGGAGACGTCGTGATCGCCAAGGCGTGGAACGTTCAAGTTCGGCCTCCCATTGGCAAGCAGCAGCCCGCCGAGCCCCCCGCCGAATTGGACTACGATGCATGGCTCGGTCCCGCTCCGTTCGTGCCGTTTCAAGCGAATCGCCATCATTACAGTTGGCATTGGTGGTACGCGTTCGGTACGGGCGACGCGGGGAACGACGGGGTTCATGAGTTGGACATCGCGCGGTGGGGACTCGGCGTCGACCAACATCCCACGGTCATTGGCGCGGCCGGCGGCAAGTATGTCTACAACGATGATCAACAGTTCCCCGACACGATGAGTGTCGTGCTCGAGTATCCAGCGCCCATCGGAGACGCCGCGGCTCGTCAGCTTCATTTCGAAATGCGGCTGTGGAGCCGCGACGCGCCTTATGGACTCGACAACGGCAATGAATTCATCTGCTCACGAGGCCGGCTCGTTCTGAGCAAACGGGGTGTTTGTCGTTGGTTCGATGCGGAAGGCAAGGAGCGAATCTACGAGTCGCCAGTGATTGCCGGCGCCGGACTTCGACCTCATTTCGAGAACTTCGTGAACGCGGTGACACGTGGCGAGGCATTGAACGCGGACATGACGACGGCCCACTTGAGCGCCAGTTTGCCGCACCTCGCCAATCTGGGCTGCCGCGTGGATCGCGCGCTTCGGTTCGATCCCGTCGCCGAGGAGTTCGTGAACGACGAGGCCGCGAATCGGCTGCTTGGACGCGAATATCGCGACCATTGGGGCCGCCCTCGAGCATGAGCTTTGAGGTTGGACCAGTCGATCGGCGACTGGCTGGATAGGCGATGCGAGTAACGAGCGGATGACTCGGTCGAGAAGTCGAAGAATCCCTCGCTCACGCTTCGGGTTTCCTTTGGTTTTTCCACGCTCTTGAATTGGTCGACTTGGGCGAAGCGTGAGAATCGCAACATCAAAACTGACCGGCTTGGATTGACGTCTTGGCAGCGTCAATCGATCGGCCCTTAGTGAAATGGTCGGTGTGATGCGATTGGCCGAAGGTCAATCGACACCTTAGCCTGGGGGCAACGCCCCAGGTACTCGATCGCGCGCGAAGGTTTGGCCGAAGGCCATATTCACTGTTAAGCGAGCTCGCCAATTCGGAATTGATTTTGGCTTTCAGCCAAAGGTGTTTCGGTGGCGTTTTACCTGGGGCGTTGCCTCAGGCTACGGTGATTCCAGGCCGTTGGCCTGGGGAGGATCGACACCGATTTTGGCCTGTTGGATGTTGCCCCATGAGATCGGTGGTGCAGCGTGTTGCTGGCTTCGTCGAGAAGTCGAAGAATCCCTCGCTCACGCTTCGGGTTTCCCTTGGTTTTGCCACGCTTTTGTGTTGGTCTGCTGAGGCGAAGCGTGAAAATCGTTAAGTCAACAAGCGTGCGCAACCTTGTTCACTCCGTGCTCTCGGTGGGCTCCGTGTTGAATGCGAAGAATCCTCGCCGACGCACTCGCAGCTTGACAACCAACACAGGCACACCGCCGTGTCAGGCGAGCTCCGGTTCGAGCACCTCGAAGAAACGGTCGATGTCGGCTTGCGTGTTGTAGCCATGCACGGCGATCCGCACGCGCCCGGCATGCATCATGACGTGAATGCCCTGGGCATGCAGCGCGGCATGAATGCGTTCCGAGGCCGGATGGCGAAACGCCACGATCCCCGCGAGTGGCGCGGGCGCGATGGGGGTTAGCAACTCGACGTTGAGACGACCGAGTCGCTCACGGACTTGTGTCGCGAGCGGATCGGCCGCCGCGGCGATCGCCTCGACCGACACGTCGCGGATGTAATTCAACGCCGCGTTGACGGCGTAAACCGCCGGGTAGTTCGGCATGCCGACTCCGAATCCCACCGCTCCCGGCCGACTCACGGCTCGCTCGAAACGCCGATCGCCGAAGGCGTCCTCCAGATGAAACCAACCGCCGGCGGGAATGTTCCAGCGCTCACGACTTTGAGGCGGAATCGCGACGATGCCTCCGCCATGGGAACCGAGAATCCATTTGTGAGTGCTCGACACGATGACATCGACGTCGGTGGGGACGTGAGGGACTCGTCCCAACGCCTGAGTCACATCGAGTCCGATGAGCGCGGGGCATCGGGCGCGGATGGCTGGCACGAGTTCCGAAACGGGGGCGACCGCGCCATTGAAGAAGCTGACCCACGACGTATTCACGAATCGTGTGCGTTGGGAGAGCAAGGGAAGCAAATCGTCGATCCGCAGCGCTCCGTCGCGGGCTCGCCAAACCTTGACCGTCGCCGGACAGGCCGCCTGGAGCCAGGGAGTCGCTCCGGCCGGGAAATCGAGATCGTTGATGACGACTTCGTCCCCATCGCGCAGTCGCAAGGCCAGCGCGATCAAGTTGTAGGCCTCGCTGCTGCACGAGCAGAGACCGATGTCGGTGGCGGACAAGCCACCGATCAGTTCGGCCGCCGTTTGACGCAGCGCGTCCCATTTCGCTTGATGGGCGATGCGTCCGTCCATGCCCAGCAGCTTGTCGGCGAAATACTCGTTCAAGGCGGCACCGACCGCCGTCGGCGGGATCCCTTCGGCCGCCGTGTTGAGGTAGGTGCGTTGGGACAATGAAGGAAAGTCAAGCTGCCGCGACTCGGGCGTCAACATGCGAGCGGTCTCCGGGAATCATCAAGCGGTAGGGGGCACTGGCCTTGCAGGCACTGGCCTTGCTAAACATCAGCGCCCTGTCGAGCAACTCGCCGCGCGCGGTCCGCATGAGGCTCAGAGAGAGGAGGGCGACATGCCGCGGCGTTTCGCGTTCGGGGAAGCCAAGATACCACGCACGCACTGCGCGAGTTGCTGGGGCGTGAACGGCTTGCGAAGGAAATGGTCGGTGCCTTCGGCCACCCCGTGACGCAGGATCTCGTCGTCCGTGTAGCCACTGATGTACAGCACCCGAATCCCAGGGCGTTGTTCTCGTAATCGGTCGGCCAGCTGTCTGCCTCCCATTCCAGCCATGACGACGTCGGTGACGAGGCAATCGATGTGCATCGCTTCGTCGCCGGCCACTTCGAACGCCTCCGCCGCGTTGGCGGCGGTCATGACGCAATAGCCTTGCTGCTGCAACGAAAGCCGCGCCAGATCGCGAACCTGAGGTTCATCCTCGACGAGCAGTATCGTTTCGCATCCGACGCCAAGCTCGGCAGGCGCCGCCGAGCAAGTAAACGCCTCCGCCTCGATCCCGCGAAAGAGCACGCGAACGGTGGTCCCGCCTTCCACTTGGCTCTCGATCTCGATCGCTCCGCCGTTCTGTTTCGTGGCTCCATACACCACGGCCATGCCGAGACCGGTCCCTCGTCCCACTTCCTTGGTCGTGTAGAACGGTTCAAAAACCTTGGCCAGTTGTTCAGCGTTCATGCCGCAGCCGTGATCCGTCACCGTCAACTCAATACAAGGCACTGGATCGGCACCGGCCGTAGGCAGGCCATCGACCACCATCGGGCCTCGCAATAAGGCCTCCTCGGTATCCACTTCAAACACCGACGCGGGGCGCTGAGTCACACGAGTGCGCACGTCGACCGTTCCGCCGGTTGGCATCGCATCGCGCGCATTGATCACCAAGTTCAGAATGATTTGCTCGAGCATGCTGCGATCGACTTCGATGAACGTCTCGGTATCGGCCAGCGAGACGTCAAGCTCGATGTCATCCCCGATCAGACGCTTGAGCAACTCAAGTGAGCCCTCGAGGATCTCGTTGACCGACCAGGCTCTGCGCCCGACGGTTGATGAGCGTGAGAACAGCAGCAACTGATCGGTAAGCCGCGCGGCCCGTTCGCTGGCCGCCTTCAAGTTCTGTACCCATTCGCCTCGAGGGTCACTCGCCGAAAGGCTGTCGATCAAGAGTTCGGTATAGCCGCTGATGACGGTCAGCATGTTGTTGAAGTCATGAGCGACTCCGCCGGCAAGTCGACCAATCGCTTCCAGCTTGCGGGCCTGATTCAGTTGCTCCTCGATCTGTTTTCGAGCCGTGACGTCCAACAGAGCTCCTCGCGACGCGGTCACACGGCCCTCCTCGTCGACGACCGAGGCGACTTCCTCGACCCAGACCACGCGTCCGTCGCGGTGTACCATCCGATACTCGAATCGGTGATCCCGATGCGCATGGGTAGCCAGCTCACAGAATCGCTTGGCCCACTCGCGATCGTCCGGATGCAAGCGGCTCTGCCAGAATCCTGGCGCGAGCCATTCGTCATTCGAGTAACCCAGGAGCGTTTCCCCCGGACCGATCACGTAGTGGAAATCGCTCGTGAACGGGTTGGCTTCCCACAGCACGATGCGAGTCTGCTCGATCGCGGCGCGGATCCGTTCCTCGCTCTCCCGCAACGATCGCTCCGATTCAACTCGCTCGGTCAAATCCTTCACCACGACAAAGTACGCGACTTGCTGATCGGGAACTCGCGAAAACGTGAGTTCGATCGGCCAGCACGAACCATCACTTCGCTTGTGATGACATTGATGGTGAACCTTGTTTTCCTTCGTCGACGCGGCGAGGGCCGAGAGCAACCGTTGCTGGTCGCAGTCCGAACTCAGTTCGCACAGCGAACGCCCCACGAGTTCCGAAATGTCAAAGCCCGAGAGCGAGAGGTAGGCCGCATTGACATCACGAATCGTGCCCTCGCCGTCGACCACGATCAATCCATCGAGGCAGGTTTCGGTCACCGCTCGGTAACGGGCCTCGCTCCGCACAAGGGCTTGTGTGTCGCGATACCTGGCTTTCGCCGCCGCCACGGTGTTGCGGAGCGTGCGTAGGAAATTGAGCTCCTCCCGTGTGAAGGAGCCGCGTCGCGTGGTGACAAAACTCAGCGTGCCCACCAACTCGCCGCGGTCCCGCAACGGCAGGCCCACGAACGCAGTCCCTTGGACTTGCTGGAGAGCGGCCGATTCGGGATGCGAATACGCGTGAGTCGAAGGGAGATAGAGCAGATCGTGCTCAAGCGACGTCGCTCCGCACAGCATCTCGCCCGGTCGGAGCACGCGAATCCGATCCGTCATTTCACTCGTGAAACCGGCGGAACAGACGAGCTGCAAGCGGCCATCGACAAAGTCGTAGTTGGCGAAGAACTCGCAGTTCAAATGTTCCATGATGCGACAGAACAATTGCTCGAAGGACGACTCGGGGCGGTCGCCGCGAAGCAGATCGGCCGTCGCTTCCGTGAGCAAGTGCATGGCCTGCAGAGTCCAGGCCGACAAATCGAGATTGGTCGATTCGTCGCTCCCCGCCGCGGAGTCGAGCTTGATCGTCGCTTGCCATTCCCGCGCGCTGATGTCACAGAGGGGAGCTTGGTCAACTTCCGACTTCGCGTCGTGGTTCGGCGTGGGCGCGGAGTTCGCCTTCGGGGCGAGGTTCGGAGTATCACTCGGGTGATTCATGTCTGGCCCATGCTCCGTCTTTGAACCGGTAATAAACCCGCTGCTGTAGTGTTGACCCAATCCTTGGTCAGCTCGTCAAACTGGAGGGGTATTTAGTGTGAGCTTCTTGGGCCAGACATTCAACAGGCCTGAACCGTCACGCGGGCGTCTTTGCGGGTCATCATGGCGCGAGCCACTGGGAATTCAGCGCCCGTCGCCCGCCGCGTTCATTCGGCCTTCCTCACCGACGGTGGATTGGTTGGTGAAAACGCCGCCTCTCGAAATAGCTCCTCTCAAAACCGCAATGTGCCCTCGTGCCAAGCTCACTTTCATGCAAGACTGCCACTTAGGCCAACCCATTGGACTGGTGACCAGCCAAGTGCCCCAGGGAGGTGAGCTCACTCGCTCGCCTCGCGAGGCAAGGCTGCTCGTCGGGCTGCTTTCCCATTCGCTCCCCCCACACCGTTACCCACCTCGAAATGAATTTGGCGATCTCATGGCTTCGCCGCGTGCTGCATCGCGTGGGGACTCAAATAAGGCAACTCTTCGATCTTGAGGGATCGGGGGAACTGGTGGTCCTTAGTGGACTCGTGGGGGCCTTCGCCGGGTTGGTCGCGATCGCGTTCGTGTGGGCATTGGGGATTGGGACCCACTGGATTCAGCGGGACCTGATGAACTACTTTCCGCCCACGGCCGGGAAGGAAACCGGCGCTCAGCCGACTCTCGATGTCACGGTCTGGGCGATCCTGTTGTTCCCAACGTTGGGAGGTTTGCTTTCCGGTTGGCTGGTATTCACGTTTTGCCCGGAAGCGGAAGGTCATGGATCGGATGCCATGGTCCGCTCGTTTCACCGCCAACAAGGCAACATTCGGACTCGAGTCCCGTTGATCAAGGCGCTCGCCAGCGTGATCACGATCAGTTCGGGAGGATCCGCGGGGCGGGAGGGGCCGATTGCTCAAGTCGGTGCGGGGCTCGCTTCGATCCTCGCTCGGTTCTTCGACCTCAACTCGGATCAAAAACGATTCTTGATGTTGGCGGGTGCGGCCGGTGGAATCTCGGCGGTCTTCCAATCGCCGCTGGGCGCCGCACTTTTCGTTTGCGAAGTGCTCTACGCATCGGCCGCGATTGAAATGTCGGCGCTGTTCTACGCGACGATTTCCAGCGTGTCGGCCTACGTTGTCTTCACGGCGCTGCACGGAACCGAACACGAAATCATCGCGGCCAAGGGGATGCATTTTGGCGGCGCGAGCGAAATGCCGGCGTATGTCCTCTTCGCCATCATCTGCGCGGTGGTGGGTTGGGGCTACGTGAAGGTTTTCTACGGGCTACGGAATCATTTCTTCCGACGCCTCAAGATTCCCGCCATGTTCAAGCCGGCCATTGGCGGTTTCTTGCTCGGGATCATGATCCTGATCATGCGCATTCCGGGAGTCACGCCCAACGGCATGCCTCACGTCATGGGGGGCGGCTACGGTTGGATCCAGCAAGCCCTCGATGGCGAGGTCAAGCTGTGGTACTTCTTCGCACTGTTGGCCGGAGTCAAGATTCTCGCGACGAGTCTCACGATCTCCTCGGGCGGTAGCGGAGGCGTGTTCGCTCCGAGCCTCTTCATCGGAGCGATGGTCGGTGGAGCGTACGGTTGGGCGGGCGCTTATTTCCTGCCCGACTTGTTCCCCGATCCCCAAGTCTTCGTGCTCGTCGGGATGGGAGCCTTCTTCGCCGCCGTCGCCAAGGTTCCCTTGACCGCCACGGTCATGGTTTCGGAGATGACCAATACGTTTTCGCTACTCATGCCGCTCATGTTCGTGAGCGTCTTGGCCAACGCCTTGCTATCGCGACGCACCTCGCTCTACGAAGAACAAGTCCACGCCCCGATCGATAGCCCGGTGCACTTCGGCGATTTCATCATCGATGTCTTGGCCAATTTGCGGGTCGAGGATGTGGCGGATACGAAGCGAAACTTGCTCACGTTCTGCGACAGCACGCCGCTCCCCCGCATCCTGCAACAGATTGCCAATGCCGAGGGAAGCTACTTTCCGGTCCTGGACGCGGAAGGGAATTTCAAAGGAGTCTTCTCGCTTTCGGATTTACGGAGCGTGCTTCAAGGAGAAACCGCGGGACGATTGGTTCTGGCCGAGGATATCGCGACGACCAACGTTCTCTCGGTCTCGCCGCATGATGACCTGCATACGGCGCTGCGTCGATTCACCGCCAAGAACCTCGAGGAACTCCCGATCGTCGATCCGAGTGATTCGAGCAGGCTACTCGGGATGCTACGCCGCAAGGAGCTCATCGCGGCCTACCACCAAGAGATCGAGCGCATGCAGTCCCATGGAACGGCGGCCGGCCGTTAGTTCGGACTGGGTGGGATCAATGCTTGTTTCAGTCGGGGGGGCGATCGCTGTCGCCCTCCGTTTCGTCTTGAACACTGGGACACGGGGGCGCTGGGACCCTGGGCCGCTGGGGCACTCGGAGGAGTGGGGTAGCAACGGCTCGCTCTTGCCCTGTCGGTTCGCCACTCCCTAAACTATCCACACGCGGGTCACTAGGTCTCCCAACCGCCAATCAAGGGACGGGGACCTTGTGCCGCGCGTCCCGCCTTCCCCTCGCATTTCCTTTGCCTACCTCCATGCAACCGTCGCCTCCGGCGCGATGGTGGGGACTCTCCATGCCGCAACGTTTCGCCCCTTCGCGAACCCCTTCCGAGTTTCGTTGGATCGTCGTTTTGATGCTCGCCGTCGCCGGGTTGTCAGCTGGGGCGTTCGTCGCTGCTCGGTCAAGCTGTGCCCAGGAAGCAACGTCGGCCCCTGTCGATCTCGACGAACTTTGGCCCAATCAGTTGCCTGGCTTCGTGGATCGCTACTGCATCGATTGTCACGCCGGCGATGACGCGGGTGGGAGCGTCGATTTCGGGCAGTTGCTCGTCGATGATTCGCGGCAGGTGAGACGCGGGACGTGGGAGACCATGGTCCGGGTGTTACGGGCCGGTACGATGCCTCCCGAGGATGCCGACCAACCGGACGATGAAGCCAAGCAGGCGATCACCGACGGAATCGAGCACTACTACGAACAGTTCGACGCCACCGCGCCACCGGTGCCGGGGCGAGTCACGATGCGGCGGCTCAATCGAATCGAATATCGCAACACGATTCGCGATCTCGTCGGAGTCGATTTCGATCCGACACAGGACTTCCCTTCCGACGACATCGGACATGGTTTCGACAACATCGGCGACGTGCTGACTCTATCGCCCCTCTTGCTCGAGCGCTATGTCGCGGCGGCGGAGAGTATTGTCGATCGCGCGATCGTGCCCGACGCGCCGGAACCGCCGGCTCGCCATTTGGCATCGCGGTTCACCGAGCCTGCCGCCGCCGAGTTGCCGCTCGAGGGAGAGTTTCGGGTGCTCTCGTCCACGTCCGACGACCCGCTGAAAACCGGACCTCTGCACGTTCCCTACCAGTTTCAGGACGGAGGGGAGTATCGCTTTCGCGTCCGTCTTTACAAGGACTTCGGTGACCGCCCCGTTTCGGTCGCGATCATGCTCTGGGGCGGGCCCGAGGAGGGAGCGGCCACCGAGGAAGAATTGTCGCGGATCGTCGGTTCGGTCCGGCAGCCTTGTCGCATTCTCAAGATCGTCGAGGTCACCGCGACGAATGACGACGATGCGGAAGCCATCGAAGTCGACGTCCCCACGATCGCCGGCCGCGAGCGCATGAGCGTGGGAATCGTGCGGCCCGAAGGGACCGACGACGAGGGGCGACTGTTCGTGAAATGGTTCTGGCTGCAAGGTCCGCTCGATACGAGACCCGAAACACATCGCCGGCTACTCGACGCGCCCGCCGAATTGTCCGACGCCGAGCGCACGAGGTTGGTCTTGGATCGTTTCTGTTCGCGAGCATTTCGTCGACCAGCGACGAGCGATGAAGTCGAGCGACTCGCTCAACTTGTCGAACAAGTCACGGCGGACGGACAGAAATGGGAAGTCGGCATGCAGTTGGCGATTCAAGCCGTGCTGTGTTCGCCCAAGTTCCTCTTCCGCGTCGAGCTCGACAACGATCCCCAAGACTCGGCGGTTGAGTTGCTCGACGAGTTTCAACTCGCGTCGCGGCTTTCGTATTTCCTGTGGAGCACGATGCCGGACGAGGAGTTGTTTGAGTTGGCTCGGCGAGGTGAACTGCGCGGGCAACTCGAGGCTCAAGTGGATCGCATGTTGGCCGACCCGAAGAGTCAGGCACTCGTCGACAACTTCGCTCCGCAATGGCTCCAGATTCAGCGACTGACCGCCTTCCAACCCAATCCCGATCAGTTCCCGCAATTCGATGATCAACTCCGTCGCGCGATGGCCGAGGAGACGACGTTGTTTTTCGATGCCATCTTGCGGGAGGATCGCAGCATCTTGGAATTGCTCGACTCTGACTTCACGTTTATGAACGAGCCCCTCGCGCGACTCTACGGGATTCGCGACACGATGGGCAATCGATTCGACCAAGAGGATCGAGTCGATGGAGGTCAACGCATCCGCGGGCGCGAGTTCGTGCGAGTCGAGTTGCAGGACGGCCAGCGCGGTGGAATCCTCACCCAAGCCAGTATCTTGGCCGTGACATCCAATCCGACTCGAACCAGTCCCGTAAAGCGTGGACGCTGGGTGTTGGAGCAAGTTCTGGGAGAGCCACCCCCACCACCTCCACCCAATGTTCCAGATCTCGAGAGCGGGGACGCGGCGGTCGTCACCGGTTCGCTGCGCGAGCGGATGGAGGCTCATCGGCAAAACCCGACTTGTGCCAACTGTCATGCGAAGATGGATGCGATTGGCTTCGCACTAGAGAACTTCGACGCGATCGGTGCCTTTCGCACGAGCGATGGCGAGTTCGAGATTGACGCCAGCGGTGAGTTTCCCGATGGGGCCAGCTTTGTCGGAGTCGAGGAACTAAAACGGATCCTGCTCGAGAAGAGCGACGACTTCACACGTTGCCTCACCGAGAAGATGTTGATCTACGCCCTCGGTCGAGGGCTCGAGTACTACGACCGCGCGGCGGTTCGGGAGATCCAGGCGTCGGTCGCCGCCGACGGTTACCGATTGCGAACCCTGATCAAACAGATCGTGCTTAGCCCACCCTTTCAGTCACGAGGGGGCGTGGACGCCTCGGCGGAGTAGCCGGTGGAACAAATGATCCACTTGCGGACGCACGCCAGCGGGAATTCCGATGCGGAAGTACTGATGTCGCGAATTCCCGCTTCGCCCCAACGGACCAAGTCAAAAGCGTGGCAAAACCAAAGGAAACCCGAAGCGTGACGGCCTGTTGATTTAGGCCCAACGGATGCGACTCGCGCCCAAGCAAAAGGCGAGTTA
>JAGQPS010000141.1 GCA_020426595.1 Planctomycetales bacterium | reverse complement strand
CTGATCGAGAGTGTTCGCTACGGGTCGCTCGCTTGGGACGCGGGGCTCGAGCGAGGCGACAAGATCCACAAGGTCAATGGCCGCCACATCGACAGCGTGCAGGAATACCGGCAAGCCTTGGTCGATGCCCAGGAGTTCAACAACGGCCGAGTCCAGCTGACGGTCGAGAATGTTCGCTGGCACACCGGCGAGTCGTGCCACCGCTGGGTGACTCGCACGATCTACCTGCCTCATGTCTGCAACGACGGACCGAGCTTCGGTGGATCCTTCGGCGGCTAACGCCGGCTGACAATCCGAAATGCAACGGGCCGAGCGGATACATCGCTCGGCCCGTTCGCGTTTCTTGGCACTCGCCGTCGGCTATTCGTTCGACTGCAATTGCTCGCGCAGCCAGCGAGGTCGATCGGTCGTGATTCCCGCGACGCCCGCTTCCACCATTTGCCGAGCCAGAGCTTCGTTGTTCACGGTCCAAACGTAAACCTCGAGGCCTTCCCGAGTCGCGTGCCGAATCAACGACGCGTTCACAAACTCGCACGCTTGAAGATCGAGCCCATCGAGGTGCAGCTCCTTGGCTCGAGCAATCAACTCCTCGGGAGTCCGATTCCACTCACCGGTGCTCGGGTCTTGCTTGAGCCCAACGACCCAGTACACCTTGAGTTCCGGCAGCGCTTCCTTGCAGGCTTGGCAAACCGCTTCCGAGAACGAGATGATCGCGGTTTGTTCGACCGGCAGCGCCGCCTCGTCGATCACTCGCGTGAGCTCCGGCACGATCTCGGGGCCACACTTCACTTCGATGAAGACTCGTCGCCCATCGGGAATCGATTCCAAGGCTTGGTCCAACGACGGAATCCGCTCGCCGCGGAACCGCTCGTTCTTCCAGGCACCCACGTCAAGTTGTTGTAGCTCCTCAAGCGTTTGCTCGACCACGCGACGAGCCACACCGGCGGTTCGCTTGGTATCCGCATCGTGATGCAGCACGATGAAGCCGTCGCTCGAGAGCCAAACATCGAACTCAGAGGCATCCGCTCCATGCTCCCAAGCCAGATTGAGAGCGGCCAATGTATTCTCGGGTGCGTCGGCCGAAGCGCCTCGATGACCGACGATCTCGACTCCCAACGACCTTCCCGCCGCGGTCGAAGTCGGTTCATCGCCTCGAGATATCGATGCGGTCATCGCCAGGACTCCCCACGCCACGCAACACGCGACACACGCCCGCCACATTTCTTGGTGGTAACTCGTCGGTTCACTCATGGATTCATTCGTTTCCTTCGCAAGGGAAATCAACGCGGCTGAGCCGTTAGCTTAATCGAACGCAAGTCGATCAGAGCGGTCTTGATTGGGCCGATCGATCGCATCGTCAGCTCGTGTTCGCCCGGCTCCAGTTCGATCGTCCCGACAACTCGCGTCACGTAGTCGTCCCACGTGCCAGTGCTCGCGACGACTCCGTCGATCGACGCGGTTCCAATTTCAATGCGGAACCGATCCCCCGCCGCGCCTTCGGAAGAGGCGTATTCGAGTTCGACCTGGTACTTGCCAGGTTGTTCGACTTCCATCGTCCAGGCAACCATGTCATCCGGACTCGACCACCAACCGATGTTCTCGTAGGTCGTTTCAAAGATCGCCGAGGGTCCGTAAATCCGAGCCTGGGTCGCCTTGAGTTGCAGATTGCCCAGGCCATCAGCCATGACGGTCGCGGGCGTATTCCCTTCAAACGTTTTCGGGTCGGGAAGATCGGCACGGAGAAACTCAATTAGATCGCGCATCGCGGCCGCATCGATCTCGGCCTCGAGCCCCTCGGGCATGAGCGACCGACCGGTCGAGGCGAGCGTCAACAATCGATCGCGTTGCAGAACAACTTCCTTGCCATCCGCCGCGACCAACGTGATCGTCGTCGAGGTTTCATTGGTGATCACGCCGGCCAACTGCAATCCATCATCGGTCTCCGCGACATACTGCAGAAACTTATCCTCGATCGCCTGGTTCGGATCGAGAATGGCGGTGAGTAGCGCGGCGGGAGTACGATTGGTGAGAGCGGCCAAGTCAGGCCCAGTCGCATTGCCCACCGCGTCTAGTCGATGGCAGTTCGCGCAGTTCTTCTGAAAGACGTCCCGGCCTCGTCGCGCATCGCCCGAACCATGAGCCGTTTCGAGATACTGTTCCACGATGGCCATTCGATCGGGGCTCGGCAGACTCGCTGCCAGCACCTGAGCCCGGTCTCCAAGTTGGGGCCCCATGACTCGTAACAATCGATCATAGCTACTGGGTCCCAACTCGCGCACCGAAATCTCACCGTCGACAAGCGCGTCGGTCAATCGATTGGCCCAAGTCTCGCGTGAGATCAGTAGATCAATCACGGACGCGCGTGTCGCGGGAAGGAGTTCGGACCAACGCGCGACAATCTCGTCGGCGACGGTCGCCGACTTCATGCGTCGCAGCGATTGCATCGCCTGCTCCCGCACGGCGACCGGAGTCCGAGCAGTGAGATTCGTCACGATTCGGCGTGTGTCGTCGTCGGTGTCCTCGGCGACGGCGCCGATCAACGAGAGGGCCGTGACTTGCTGTCGCTGAGCCGCCGCGTCGAGCCGTTCGTCGTCCAGCACGCCTCGGGCCCATTCGAGCTGATTCTCGATCCAGCGTCTCGCGGCGGGAGTCAACTCGCGGCCGTGCTCTTGCCAGGCGTTGATCGCTTGCCAGCCCAACGATCGTTCGAGCGGCAGCGACGTTCGCGCCAAATCGCCGGGGAGCCAGTCGACGAGCCAACGATCGAACGTCTCCGGCTCCACCCAACCCGCCGCGGAACGCAACACGGCGTCGCGCAACCCAATCTCGATCGGAGCCTCGGCTTTGACCAATACGCGAGTGGCGATGGGCTCGATCGTATCACGACGAAGACTCGAGGCGATCACCGCCGCCATGATCGGGTCACCCGCCGAGCCTTGCTCGATGAGCCCAACCATCGCATCAATCGCTCGTGAATCGTTGCTTTCACCGAGAGTCGCCGCCAACTGCAGCCGCGTGACCGGCGCCTCCTCGACCGCGGCTCGGTCGGCGATCAGCCGCACCACTTCCGGCTCGTCCAGCCGAGTCTCCGCGAAACGAATCGACCATCGTCTCACCTCGGGATGAACATCCCGCATCGCCGTCGCCAACTGATCGATGGTGAGCCGCCGCAAATGGTGAAGCGTCGCCAAGGCGTGCAATCGCGTCTCGGCTCGATCGGATGCCAACAGTTCTCCCAAGCGTGCCTCGGCGGAAGTCGCTCCGTGCCAAATCAATACCTGCTGGGCCATGTCGCGCAGCGGGCCATGTTCCGAGGCCAACAGCTCGACCCACTGGTCATCCGTCAGTCGTGATCGATCGGGCAACGGCAACGTCGAACCCTTGGGGACGAGCCGATAGATCCGCCCTCGATCCCGCCCGGAGCGCAGATCAAGCTGGGCCTGTCGATCCGCCGGGATCCACTCCGGATGCTCGATCACCAGTCGATACATGTCGGCCACCCACAACGCGCCGTCGGGGCCGGTGCGAATCATGACCGGACGGAACCAGTTATCATCGCTCGCCAGAAACTCACTCCGCTGTTCGTCGGCCGCGCGTTGGGACGACCAAGAGACGCCGTCTCGTTGCATCGACTCGCGATGAATCAGATTATGAACCGGCTCGCAAACGAACGAGTCGCCAAAGTAGTCGGCGCCGAGTGCCGGGGATCGATGAATCTCGTGGCTGCAGGCCGATGTGAGTCGGTTGGCCATCTGGACTTCATTGAAACGTTCCAGAGTCGTACTGAGTGGAAAGATCGGAGCCGCGCCAGGCGATTGAGGCACGTCGCGCCGTTGTCGAGCGGGAGCCACGAGCGGGTTGCGGCCGACGTAGCGCTCGTCGATCACGTAGTGCCAAAGAGGGTTCGAATTGTTGCCTCCAAACCAATGTTGCCAGTCGTCGCGGTTGCGTCCGAACTGAGTCTGTCCCGAGGTGGTGCCGATTTGTCCTTGCTCCGCGATCGACTCACCCGCCGGCACGTACCACAAATCGCGACCGCTGATATCTAGCTCCTGCCCCGACGCCACCGACTTGATCCGCCCGCCGCTGTCGCCGTTGGCGAGATACAGCCGGTGATCGATGCCGTATCGCAACCCGTTGACTCGGTGTTGCTGATTGCCGGGCTCGAACCCTTGTAGCACGACCTCTTGTTCATCCGCGCGATCATCGCCATCTCGATCAACCGCCCAGATCACGTGGGGAGCACTGGTGATGAGCACGCCATCACGCCACACCTTAATGCCATTGGGATACGAGAGTCCGTCGAGGAAGATCGTCGAGCGATCGTAGCGACCGTCGCCATCCTCATCGGTCAGCACTCGGACTCGTCCACCGTCGGCGGCGAGGGGGTAGTCGCCCATTTCGACCACCCACAACCTGCCATCCAATCCCCAGTCAAAAGCAACGGGGTCACTAATCAGAGGCTCGGCCGCCACCAGCTGAATCTCGAGATCGGAACGCGTGCGCAAGGAACGAATCGCGCGTTCGGGCGTGCGAGCCAGCGGCTGGCCTCGATTGAGTCGCTCGGGGTCGGCCTGATCAAGCAGCGTCTCGAGCGGCATGCGATCGACCAGATCGGACAAGCGATGAGTGTCTTCGTTTTGCACCCACAACGTGCCCGAATGAAACCAAGCTCCGTTGTTCGTACCGGAGCGGGAAATCGCGGGGATCGCTGGCTCTTCACCACGCTGGCCCGACAACAAGGTTTCGGACCAACCGCTTGCCGAGTCGACGAAGCGATACGCCGCGAATTCTCGTTCGGTCGAAACGATCACATCGTCGGCTCCATCTTGATCGATGTCGACGAATCGCAACCCATGATCCGTCGCCGTTGCATCGGTCGGAAGAATCGACGCGTCGCCCGGCAGTGAGAAGGAAGCTGCTTGCCACTGGCCATCCACAAGGCGTTCAATGAGCGTGCCCGCCGCGGTATCCGCGATCCACTCACTCGTGCCGTCCGAGTCGATGTCGCGAAACACCCCACGCAGGCCGAACCCATCGATCGACCGTTCTCGATCGTTGGCGCGCGCCGAGCTTGGCGGCGAGATCGACGCGGCTTGCCAAGCATCGCCGTTGAACTCGAAGAGCCGTTCCCTACCCGAGGCGATCTCGGGCGCGAGCACCACGACTCGATCACGTTGCACGACTCCGAAACGCGCCACCAGTGATTGCGACGTGGCTTGGCGAGAGCCGCTGGCGGGAGCCGGTTGGACTCGAAACGGAGTCGGTCGTTCGATCCAACGGGACTCGGTTGGATTCCACAGTCGCGTGCGTGGTTCCATTCCTCCGGTGATCACGTCGAGGTAGCCATCTTGGTTGAGATCGAGCAACTGCGAGCCGGTGAGGTTACCGTCGCTGGCTCGCAGCGGCTGGCCTTGCAGCAAGTATTGATCGAGTCGCTCTTGGGCTTCGCGAAACGAAACGAAGCGGACTCGGTTGCCGTGCACGCTCTGGGCGTGATCGATGAGCTGCACGACTTGTTCGGCTCGAATCCAACCGTGGGGATGAAAGACAAGATTCATCACGCCTTGTTTGGCGACGGTCAGGTCGAGCGCCGTTTGCATATCAGCGACAGTGATCGGGTTGTTCGGTTGGTGCAGGTGCTGGGCTTCCCAATCGCTCGGGACCGTACAGGGAAACTCCCAACACGTCCGACCGATCACATACGGATAGGGGTAGTTGCGAATCGTATTGACGAACGATGGGAACGGCACGTACTTGCGAAACTTGGGTTGTCCGTCGAGATCAACGAGTTGGTCGCCGGGCAGCTCCGGATCGTCGGCGGTGAAGATCTGAAAGACGGAGCTGTCGATGCTCAGATGATTGCCGGCGTCCGTCGACGCATTGAAGATCTCGGCCCAAAATCGAGGGCTCGGTGTATTCAATGAATCGCAACATGGCATGCGAAACGCCACGGGCCGATTGTTGGGGATCGACGCCATTTGGTCGACGCATCGATCGTAGGTGCTTTTAGCTCGCTCGAAGTCGCTCTCTTGCAGACAAGGGCAGGGGTGGTCGGCGGTGTGGACCTCGATGCTGACCCCTTCGTCGATCCATGCTTGCAATTGTGGGTCGGCGGGATCGACCGAGTTGGTCATGATGCTCAGTCCGGCATGACCATCGATTTGTTTAAGCCGATCGATGATGGGACGCAGATAGTTTTCGTAGTGCCGTGTGTCTCGCATATCGTCGATCGCGAGCACGACAACGGCGTCGACATCTTCTTCGCCAAACCACTGTGGCGTGGTGAGCTTCGGAAAGTGCCGCCCGACGTAGTAGGGGTCGAGCGGGTGATCGAGATAAGTGAAGCGGTTCGCCGAGTCGGTGGGGCCGAACGATCGCTCTCCGGCGGGAAGCGAGATGGTCGCCGAACCGCTTTCCGGTCCACGCCTCACCGCGGTCGAGGACGCGCTTGGAGAGTCGGCATTGTTCTGTGCGTTGGCATCGATGAATGGTTGGAATACGACCAGTGCCCCCAGGATCGCTGCCGCGATCACCGTTCCTCCCCGAGACACCATTTTCAGGGTGTTCCGCCGCAAGAACGATGGAGCACGTTGAGTTCCATGGCGGTGAGTGCGGTTGGGAAGGTGCATGGCGGGAGGACTCCGAAGCGGGGCGGAATGCCTGAACACAGGGGCGCGGTACGTCGCTCATCTTCCCTTAGCTCGCGCGGAAACTCAACGCGCCGTTGGGTGTCGGTCCCGTCTGGTTCGCGAACCAAGGCTCAGTCGCGCCGTTCGATTTTTTGGACTTCCCGCTCAAGTCGGCGTTGATTGGACGTGTGTTTCGGTACTTATCCCGTGCACGAACGGAGCTCGGTGTCTTCGTTCACAGGATGAGAAGTCTGGAATCAGGAGATTCACTGATGGGATCGAAGTTGATTTCATCGAGCGGCTTATTCGCGGCCTTGGTCGTCGCCAGTAGTTTCATGCCGACGATGACCCAGTCGCACAGCGCCGCCTGGAAGAACAGCGCCGCCTGGAAGAAGTGGACCGCTGCGTGGCGACCAGCGACGGTTCGTAGCTTGACGGTCGATGTCGATAGCGCGATGAGTGAGCCGGCCGCGGAGGAGGCTCACGTTCGCCTGGCTCCGGCGCGACCTTGGCCCACGATTCACCCGGCGATCCATTGGATTTCGTTTCAAGAACCCGCCACGCAATCCGACGACCCCGAGGCCCCGATGGCTCGCCGCCGCCCACGTCGATTGCCCACCTACTTCTCGCGCGTGGTGACGCAGAAACAGCGCGAGGAGATTTATGAGATTCAGGATCGCTTCGAAGTCGAACTCGAGGCACTGCAGCAGCAGGTCGAGGCCAAGACGATGGAGCGCGATCAGGAGATCGAGGCGGTGCTCTCGGCCGAGCAGTTGGCCGAGGTGAAGCGGCTCACCGAGGAAGCTCGTCAACGACGTCTCGAACGAACCGGCGGAGCCACTACCGAGGAGTCCGACGAGTCCGAATCGTCCTCCGGCGACGGCAATCTACCCGAACGAGCCTAGGACTCGCGACCCACGCCGACGCGGCAACAAGACCGCGTCGACATGATTCCCTTCGACACGCGCCGTTCGCTCCGCTTCGCGCTGATCCGTTCGCCTTCATCCGGATCGGCCCGATGGAACCGCGTGTCGATTCGAGACGACGGGCGCGGTTGACTCTTCCTGCTGCTGCGACGACCGAAGAGTCCCCCCGTCGTCTCCCTATTTCACGAGCTGTCCATGTGACGGGACGAACGGCACGGACTGGGTTGGGGTCGGCGGGAGAAAACAGACCGACACTTCCAGCGATCGTTTCGCTTGCGTCATACGATCCGAAACCAACTTTGGGTCGCGCTACTCCGGGCGCCGAGTCAGGCTAGGGAAGAGGTCGGCGTCATCGTCGATCAGCCCCCACACCTCGACACGCTGATCCTCTCGAGCCACCGCGAACGGCTCGCCGGTTTCCGCGTTGAGCACGGGATCTTCCGGGAGGTCGTGGCCATTGATGGCCGCGAGAGCCAAGTACCAAGCATCGCCGCGAGCCTGTCCTCGAGCCAATCGCTGCTGGGCCGTCGTGATGCCGACGAGCAAAAGATCGGCCGCGACCGCCGGAAACTTCGGCTGGTTGGATCGAGCGTCAAGTTCGGTGAACCAATCGTTGAGCCATTGGCGACGGGCGTGGAAAGGTTGCTCCGATTTGCTGATCAACAACCGCATGGTTTCCAGGTAATAGGTCTCGTCCTCATCCACATTGCGACGGACCACCAGCGCTTGATCCATCGTCTCGTTGCGTTCCTCTAGAGCCTGATACTCCTCCTCGCTCAGCAGAGACAAGTACTCGCCAGCCCGAACCATCTCGTAGGCATGCATGCCGGCGGCGCGGTCGCCGATCCAAGCCAAGGATTCGTGGCTCCCCTTGCGCCGATCGGCTGCCACCAGTTCGAAGAGCAACTGATGAGTCCGCGCGGTCGCGGCCGGATGAGTCGCCACGAGCCGAATGCCGGCGATCCACTCCCGTCGAATATCGACCGCCATCAGATGAGCCACGAGGCTCGGTGATTGCTCGAGCTTGCCGGCGATTCGAGCGAGGTCGGACAGCGGGTCGAGCGCTTGGTCGGGCGTTTCGGCCTGAACGAATCGCGCGACGCCCAACGCCTCCAACCGAGCCACGAGCCGTACCGCATCGAGCCAACTCACATCGGCCGCCGTGCCTTGATCAAAGGCGATGCGAAACTGTGATTGCGCCTGACGCACCGACCCGGCGAGTTTCTGTCGCTGTCCCTCGTACTTCTCGGTGATGCGTAGCGCATGCTCGAGCGCCGAGGGAGGAAACTCGAGACCATCGGTCGGCCACAGTTCATCGAGACTCTTGTGGACACGCTCGACCTGAGCGGGCGAGTCGAACAGCGATGCGCTGATCGATGTCAGATCAAACTCCGACCCTTCGTCGGGCTGCCGCTGCTGCAATTGCGCGGGGAGCTGCGATGCCGCGCGCAATCGACTCAGTTCATCACGCAAGGGAGTGTGATGAGTCCGATCGGTGAGTTCCAAATCCACATGCGCCGCGAGCTTCTCCTCGACTCGCTGCTGGGCGTCCTTACGCTCACAGCCGGCGACCGCCGACAGCAAGATGGCCACGAGCGACACCCACCGCATGGCACGAGGCCGAAACACGTTTGGATCCATCCCGTTCACCCCAACCCACTCGGTGGTTGTCTCGCCCCGGTTGGGAATCCATTCCCAATCCAACCCTGCCGTGCCGCCGCCCGTCACATCGAACAGCAGCCCGTCGTGTTCCAACTCGACGCACCCGCTCAGCGAGGCGTCGGCGTCTCGACTCGCTTGAACCGCACGAGATACGACTCCTCGAAGAACTCCTTCAAGACGTCGATCTTCTCGAAACCGGTCTCCAAGACTTCGTTCGTGAAAACTTCCTCACCGGCTCGCACGTGACCGAGGATCCAATCGGAGCTCTGCCCCTCGACTCGAGCGAATTCCACCAAAATGACTCGCCCACCCGGTTTGAGAGCCCGATGGATCGAACTCATGGTCTTGTAGGGGAACTCAAAATGGTGGTACGTGTCGCAGATAAAGACGACATCGACACTCGCTGGCTCGAGATTCACCGAATCAGCTTGGCAGAGCACCGTCTCGATTTGAGTCAGCCCTTCAGCTTTCGCTGCCTTATCTATGTGCTCAATGAACTCGTCGGAAATGTCGACCGCGAATACCTTCCCTTCCGAGCCCACGGCCTCGGCCAACAGTCGGGTGAAAAGCCCGGTACCAGCGCCGATATCCGCGACGGCCATGCCGGGCTTCAGCCCACACGCCTCGATGATCTTCTCTCGCTGATCGTAGACTTCGCGCCCCTCGCGCTCGAAACGCTCCACATATTGGCCAACGTCCGGATTCTCGAACGAATCGTTGATGCCCGGACGAACACTCTCCTCTTGAGCCGAACCAACACTGTTCAGCCCCAACAAGACAGCGCTTCCCAAGCTACAAGTGACAACCCATTTCCAGCTGCGACTCATGACTGAACCTTTTCCCGCGATGGTGAGAGGACCCAACCCCGAGCGGTGCGACAAACCGCATGCGTGGCGATCCGTCGTCATGCTAAGCAACGCCTGGCCCACCAACAAGTTGCAAACCGAACGGCGTTGCAGCGGGCAAGCGAGGCCTAGACGGTCGGAGTCGTTGCTGGAGAACGACGCTCACGAGCCGCTTGATGTCGGTCCCCCAGCGTGAACAGCAGATGGAACACCGCGTTCATCAAGAGAACGCTGCCCACTGCCACCACGAGCGGCCAACCACTCAGCCCTTCCTGGCCGCACGTCCAAAGAAACTGGCCCACGCAAAGGAGCGAGACCACCACGAGCGTCGGGAGCCGCGGTAATCGAGCCACGACCAAGGCTCCCAACGGGGCCCCGAGCGCCACGATCGGCGCGGCGGCCAGCCAGTTGGCGAACACTTCGTCCTGCACCTGAAAACTCCCCGGCCACGCATGGGCCAGAGCCAGATTCGAGACGATCCCAACGACACTCGCATAAGCCATGATCACGACACTGGTCGGAATCGCGATCTTCAAATCGGCTCGATACAGCAGGACGAGCATCGTGTAGAGAATCATGTCGATGCCGACTCCCGTGAGGCTCACGACCATGCCTCCTAGCAAACCAATTGCCACTCCCGCCCAACGATCAACGACGCCCCAACTCGGTGAGAGACCACTGAACGAAATCAACGTTCGCAGCTTGACCAAGTGCAGTAAGCCAAAACTCGCCCAGATCACGGCGAACACGATCTTGACCCAAAAGTCGGAAATCGTGGGAGCAATCCAAGCGGCGCTCAACGGCAGACTGAACGTTACCGTGACCAAGGCGGGCCGCAGGATTTTCCACTCCAACGGAGTGCGAAGACAGAAGATATAGATCGTGGCCGACACCATGCCGACCGATTGAATCGCCAACGCGAAGTTGCGACCGAGCGAAGCGGGCTGATCGAACAACAACACGAGCACGGGAAAGCCAACCGTGCCGCCACCCATCGGAGTCGATCCAGCGATGAACGATCCAAAACTCATCGCCACCGCGATGGGCCAATGATCCAGCAACGTCGAGCCATATCCTCCGGCGATCACGATCGTCAGCCACACGCCATAGAACGCCACCAGCCACAATACGAACGGCCGCAATCGACTGGGTTGATTCGATACTTGCTGCTGTGCCGGCATGGAAGATGGGCAACCCAACGGAGAACGAGGAGCCAAGCGACATGGCGATCACGGAGTCCAACCAGGTGACTAACCGCCGACTCGCGGCCTGAATCCAGTCGCTTCCGAGGCATTGTAGGTAGGAACAGGGGGACGCGAGCAGTGGGCGGTTGATACAATTCAAGGGAGTTTGGTGGCTTACCACCTCTCCCCAGCCTTTTGCTTAACGAAGCGGGTTCGTTCTCACGGCCCAACATCGTCCCACCCGCCCGCTCCCACCGTCGCGAGGTCCCCATGCGCGAGGGTTTCCGCTCGCCATCCCACTATCGCTCCAGTCCTCGACGCCGTTCGATGATTCGTCGAATCGTGCGATCGACCATTGGGCTCCTCGCGCTCGGATTGATCGCCGGATCCAGCGCGGTGATCGCTCAAGTCGACGAACGCGAGCAACTCTTCGAATCCGAGATACGTCCTCTGCTCGTCGCTCGCTGCATTGGCTGCCACGGGCCGTTCAAACAAGAGGCCGACCTGCGCCTCGATTCGTGGAGCGCCATTGAAGCGGGCAGTGGCAACGGTCCCGTGATTGTCAGTGGTGACGCCGAGGCGAGTGTGATGATCGCGGCGGTCGAGCGACGCGGTGATTCGCCGATGCCTCCCGATCGCGAACTCGAACCGAAGGAAGTCGCCGCGCTCCGACAATGGATCAACGAAGGCGCCTACTGGCCCGCCGCGGCCACCGGTGACTCCCGTAGTTTGGCGGAACGGCACTGGGCCTTTCAGCCGGTCGCCAACCCGCGAGTGCCACTCTCGAACGACGCCGATGGAGCCATCTCCAACCGGTCGTCACGCGTCGTGGGATGGGACGCGCGGGAACCGCTCGATCTCTTTCTGGCTCAAGCCCAAGCGACGCGTGGGGTCATCGCCAGTAGCGAAGCGAATCGTGACACGTTGCTCAGACGAGTCACGTACGACCTCACTGGACTCCCGCCCACCGCCGCCGAACTCGACGAGTTTCGTGGCGACTCACGCCCCGATGCCTACGAGCGACAAGTCGATCGTCTGCTCGCCGCGGCCCCGCTAGGCGAACACTGGACTCGGCATTGGCTCGACGTCGCGCGGTACGCCGACAACAAGGGCTACGTGTTCTTTGAGCAAAAGGAGTTTCGGTGGGCTTGGGCTTATCGCGATTGGGTCCGCCGAGCCTTCGATGCCGACCTCCCGTACGACGAATTCCTAACCCGGCAACTCGCGGCCGATCAGGTGATCGATCAGCACGATTCACCAGAACTTGCCGCTCTCGGATTCCTCACCGTCGGCGGACATTTCGTCAACAACACGCACGACATCATTGATGATCGCATCGATGTCGTTTCACGAGGCTTGACCGGTCTCACGATGACCTGCGCTCGGTGTCACGATCACAAGTACGATCCGATGACCCAGGCGGATTACTATGCTTTTTATGGCATATTCGCGTCGTCGTACGAGCCCCTCGTGCCGCCATCGATCGCGCTGGCCGCCGATGGCCGACCCGCCACGCTGGC
>JAGQPS010000140.1 GCA_020426595.1 Planctomycetales bacterium | reverse complement strand
AACCGATCCGTGAGACGACCTCGATGGGCGTCTCACGGCCGCACGATGCGGTGAGTCTGATTAAATCAACAGGCCGTGACGCTTCGAGTTTTCTTGGTTTTCCTTGCTTCTACTTCACCGCTTGGGCTGGCGTGGGAAGAGTGGTGTACGGCAAGTTGGCGCGTGGAGGCCGGGGTGGGCCACTCAATCCGCGAGCATCTCGGCTCCTGTTGGATTGAGCGGTGATCGAGCGAGGGAGATAATGCGGGCAACGCCCCGGCGCTTTTCGCCGAGTCACCTGTCGCCGAGTTCTTTGGGGCACGGAACACCGACGTCCTTAGCGAGGTTCAATCGGATGGCTGGCACGCAGGAGTTGTGGAGTCCCCAACCAGTAGCCACGCAGATGGTCGATGTGTTGCTGGAGGATCTCGTCGGGCGAGCTCCCTGGTTGAAGTCCTTTCGGGAGCGGCTGCGCGCCGAAACCGGGACTCGGCTGCTGGATTGGGTGGACCATCTCGCGATTCCCCGTGAGCTCGACTGGGAGGGTGAGTCGATCGAAAGCCGCTTGGCGGCGGCCGGGTTCCTGCCCATTGAGCAAAGTGACCGTACGCTGTGGCGGCACGCGGGAGCGTTGCTCCCCGGAATCGAATTGACCAAGGATGTGTTTCGCGTCGCTCTCAAAGTCGATGACGTCGCCAACTTCTTTGTTGCCCATCGTTTGCCACCGCCCGAGACCCAATCGCCCGTTTGGGCTTTCCGCCGCCAGGCCCGTTTGGCCACGGTGTCCCAAATCGAAGTGTGGGTCGTGCAACGGCTCGGTGATGACCTGTGGTACGAACCGCCATGCTCGCCCAGCGACGTCGCCGCTTGGTGCGATTGGAATGACCGAGTCTTGTTGCGGGATCGAGGAGGCGAGGATTGGCGGCACGGATTCGCCGTAGCCAATGACTTGATTGGAGAAGGAGTATCGCTGTTCGGTATCGATGCGACGTGCGCGGCTTTCTTCCGAGCCGAGCGAGCCTATTGGCAGGCGCGCAACCGAGCGGGGCAGCTCCAAAAGCTGAGACAGGATCGGCTCGGACTCGGTTGGGCCAACCACGATCACCACACGTATCGCAGTAGTCGAGTTTGCTTCCGCGATCTCGTCGATTCCTTAACGCGACTCGGTTTTCAACGTCGAGAACGGTTCTACGCGGGGCGCGATGCCGGATGGGGCGCTCAAGTGCTCGAGCAACCCAAGGCGGGCATCACGGTGTTCGCCGATGTCGACCTCTCACCCGCCGAGGTTCAAGGCGATTTTTCCAGCACGGGATTGGAACCCGCCAACCAACTCGGCACGGTCGGGCTCTGGTGCGCGCTCCATGGCGAGGCGTTTCTCGATGCCGGCATGCATCATCTGGAGTGTCAGTTCAACTTCGACGCCGCGCGTTCCCAACTCGCGGAACTCGGCGTCGACTCGATGCCCCCCTTTACCAACTTCGATTACCTCCGGCAGTGTTTCACCGCCGGAGAACGTTGGGCGGTCGAGCCCTCACGGCTCGCGCGACTCGTCGCGGCGGGGCAGCTCACCGCCGAGCAGGCCGAACGTTTTCGGCTTGAGGGAGTCATGGGATCGCACCTCGAGATCCTCGAGCGCAACGATGGCTTCAAGGGCTTCAATCAAACCGGCATCAGCGACATCATCCAACGTACCGACCCCCGTCGCATTCAACCGTTGTGAGCCAGCGAGGCGGGATCGGCGTCGCTACCATTCGAGGATGCGAGTGACTCGTGGCGAGCCGTATTCGGCGGCTCCGGTTTCCACGGTCAGATTGGCTTGCGGCGAATAACTTCCGCCGCCATGCGTATGGCCGCATAGGACGTGGAACCGATGTTGGGGAAACCGATCGGCCAGCTCAATGAGACGCTCGCCAAAGGCGACATTGGTGAAGTGGGGAGCCCAGTGGTCGTCGGAGATCTCGCCGTTGTACCAGCAAGCTTCTCGGTAAGGAGGGACGTGGGTCGCCACGTAAATGGTCCTCCAACGCTCGGCCGCCCGCACGATTTGCTGTTCGATCCAATTGGCCGATTCATCGGCGAGTCGCTTCATCGTTTCCCAGCGAGTCAACTTATCCTGTCCGGCGAAGTCGGCGATGAGACGCGAGTCGTGCATGAAGACGAGGGATCGTTCGTAGCTGGGCGTGCGACCATCCGCCCAACCATCATGGCCAACCAAGCCGACGCCAGGAGCCATCTCCATCGGTTCGGCGATGTTGAGGTAATAGCTGGCCGTTTCACGTGCCCACGCCGCCGCGGTGGCTCGCACGCGGTCGATCGAGTCGTAGTAGAAATCGTGGTTGCCGAGACAGAACCAAAGGTCGCCACGGCAATGCTCTCGGAACCAATCGAGGTACCGCTGGAGACCGATCGATTCGGCGATATCCCCCGTCACGATCACTCCCGTCACCCGAGCCTCGAGCAACTCTCCTTGGAAAGTCTCGAGAGCTTCGGGCGAGGCGTGATCGAGGTGTGGGTCGGTGACCCACGCGACTCGACTCATTGAGCACCTGGGTATCGGTGGCCGATGGCTTCCATGCGAACTCGATAAACCGAGGTTCGCGCCGTCACGATCAGTGTTTTGAAATCGGAACCACCAAACGTGACATTGGCCGGATGCTCGGGGAATGCGATCGCTCCCAGATAATCGGCCGCCGGTGTGAAGACTTGGATTCCCAGGGCGGTCGTGAAGTACAGGTTGCCCTTGGTATCAATCGCGGCGCCATCGCCTCCTTGCTTGCCGTTGCTGTCCTCCGTCTGCTGAATCTCGCAGAAGACCTCGCCCTCGCCCAACTTGCCCGGTTCCAGAACCGGATAGCACATGACCTTCGAGTCTTGGCTGGGGATGACATAAAGCGTCTTCTCATCGGGCGACAACAGGATTCCATTCGGCGCCGGCATGTCGTCCACCACTCGGCTCACTTCGCCCGCGGCCGACACGTAGTAGACCGACATCATGCCTTGCGGGAGTGGCATCGGAGCTCGGTAAAGCGGATCGGTGAAGTAGGTCCCGCCGCTCCGATCCACGACCAGGTCATTGGGCGCGTTGAATCGCGCTCCCTCGAATTGTTCCGCCAGTGTGGTGACCTCGCGAGTCTTGATGTCGATCCCCACCAACTTGCCGTCCATTTGGCAAGCGCGGAGACCCGAACCGGCGGTCCACATCAAACCGTTGGCATGCCCCGCGGGTTCCAAGAACACGCTGAGCCCATCGGCCTCGGTCCAACGATGGATGCGGTCGGCCGGGATGTCCGTGAAGTACAGGTTGCCTTCACCATCGATCGTCGGACCTTCCGTGAACTGCAGATCCGCGGCGACGACTTCGATGTCACCGACCGGACCGATTCCAGGAATCGGGTCATCGGCGAGAGTGATCGAACAAGTGCAGCTCAACACCGCCAACAAAACGGTGGACCCGAGACGCGACATCATGGGGCGACGGGCCATCGCGGGACGGCTGAGGCGTGCTTTGCCGTGCATGGCGGGGAAAATGGAGGGCGACAGCATGGTGGTTCTCATATGAGGCTGGGGATTGCAGGGTGGCAATGAACTTGCTTTAGGACCGGCGAACCGCGTGGAAGTGATCGTGCCCGCGACGGTCGATCGCGTCATGAGCGTGGACCGGTGAGCCAACACGAGCCGTCGTGAAGTCCGCTCGGAGCGAGGTTGGTCAGTCGATGCTAGGAGTCCAACCGTCGCGATACTCCTTCGTCCATAGGGCGGCCGCCTGATCGTCGTTCGCGATTTTACCGTCCTCGGCGGAAGTCGTCAGGGCTCGGCCGACTCGCGACGAGATGTTACCGAGGTGGCATAGGAGAGTGCTCTTATGACCTTCCTCGATGTCCGCGTTGGGACGCTGGTTCTCGCGAATCGAGGTCAAGAAGTTTTCGATATGGGTCGCATCATCGTTGGGCCCATTCTGGTCGTCGACCACCTGCCGTTGTTGGTCCTCGATTCGGTACCCGGTGTCAAAGAAATGCATCATGCCTTCGCTACCGTGGAAGGTGACGCCAAACCCAGCGCCATTGATGCCGTGAGGCGACCAGCTGAGTCCCTCCCACGTGATCATCTTTCGCCCAAACTCAAAGGCGACCATGTGCGTGTCAAGCGTCTCCTGGTCATCCTCGAACCGATAACGGCCTCCGGCGGAAACCACGCGGGTTGGATAATCGACCCCCAGTCCCCAGCGCGCGACGTCCAATGCATGCACGCCGTTGTTGCCGAGTTCGCCGTTCCCCCAATGCCAATGCCAGTGCCAGTTGTAGTGGATTAAGTTGTCCTTGAAGGGACGAGGCGTGCAGGGGCCTTGCCAAAGGTCGTAGTCCAACCACTCGGGAACCGGCGCCGCCGCGCCTTGTCCAATCGCGCCGCGCCGGGCGGCGTACCAACTGCGGGCATAGAGCACTTCCCCAATGGCTCCGTCATGCAATCGAGAAATCGCTTCCCGATGCACGGTGTGGCTCCGGCGCTGAGTTCCCATCGTGACGACGCGATCGAACTTGCGAGCGGCGGCAACGGCCATCTCGCCTTCCCAAGGTGTGTGACTGCATGGCTTCTCGACATAGACATGCTTGCCGTGGGCACAGCCGAGAATCGTCGCTGGCGCGTGCCAGTGGTTTGGCGTGGCGACGACGAGCACATCGACCGATTCGTCATCCAAGATCCGGCGGAAGTCGGCGACTCCCTCCGGCGTCCGGGCCTGGACGCCATCCACGCTGTCGACTCCCTTGCCGATGGCTCGCGAGTCGACGTCGCAAACGTAGGCCACCTCGCAGTTGGGACGCTGCGCGAAACTACGAGCAAGCGATGAACCTCGGCCGTTGACTCCCATCACTCCGACCACGATCGACTCGTTCGCCGAGGCCCTGGCGCGACCGAGCCACGGCGATGCGAGAGCCACGCCTGCTCCCGCGATACTGGACGAAATAAAGGTGCGGCGAGGCATTCGCGACATGATCAAGGCTCCTTGCGAGCGAGTGGTTAGCGAGTGGTGGGTAGGAGGACACGCAGGCGATGATTCTCGCTGTCGCCAACGTGGATCGCGCCCTCGGAATCGATCGCGATTCCATGAGGGCGATTCATTTGGATTTCGGCGGGCGACTCGCCCTCCTGATACCCGCGACTCGCCGGTCCAGCGCCCGAGAGCGTCGACACGGTTTGAGTCTTGGGATCGTAAAGACGAATCGCGTGGTTCTCGGTATCGACTATGGCGACCCGACCGTCGGGCGTCAGGGCGATTCCCTTTGGGCCATCGAACATCGCTTGGTCCGCCGCGACCGGTTCGGGTTGGAATCCTCGCGAACCTCGACCGGCCGCATGGTGCCAAGTGCCGGCAGTCAGATCGATCGACCACAAACTATGCCCTTCGCGCAGCGCGACCCACAATCGATCGGCGTCGATGGCCAGCGCCCGCGGACCCAGGACCGGAGTGTTCTCGATCGGTTGTCCTTCGCGGGGAAGCACTCTCTCTCCGTTGCCCGCCAACGTGCGGATCGTGCCGTCGTTGAGATCGATGGCCCGGATTCGATGATTACCGATGTCGGCTACGTAGATTTGCCGACGCTGCTCGTCGATCACCAGGCTGTGCGGTTGTTGGAGTTGGGCGTCTCGCGCGGGACCGCCGTCGCCACCGAAGCCTGGCATGCCCGTACCCGCGATCGTCTCGACGCGGTCCGTGGTAGGGTCCCAACGCCTGACGATGTGGTTTCGCATCTCGACCCAGTACAGCGAGCCGTCGTTGGACTCTCGCACTTCGTACGGCTCGTCCATCGCGATCTCGAGAGCCGCTCCCCCCGCGGCGTCGTAACCCTTGCGTCCGCTGCCGAGAATCACTTGACACTCACCGGTGCTCGGATCGAAGGCCCAAATGCGATGGTGGCTGACCTCGGTCACGAGGACTCGACCGTCCCGCAGTACCTCGACTCCAAAGGGCTGGCCGATGTGAGTCGCCGTGCCAAGTCCCGACGATTGGCTTGGCGATTCGTCGCCCGTACCCATGACGGTTCGGCTATGCCATTGCGAAACACGATGCCATCCCAAAACACGGTGCGACATGTTCACACCGCAGGCGATGATCAGAATCAGCACGAATCCGCACAAGCTTGTCGGTCGTGGCACGATAGGCTTCCATCCGAGAAAAGGAGTGCGAGACGCGGGGCGTCGCGGCGGACGATCGGCTGCTTCCGATTATCCGAGACGACGTACCGGGTCTCAACCCAAGAGAGGGCGAGAGAGTCAAACTAGAGCCGACAATCGAGTCGGGCAAACCACGGTTGTTGGGCCCGAGAAGCAACGTTCCGCCCATTAAGGCACGCATCTGGCGCGCGGAAACCAGCGGTGTAGGGGGCGTGTCGGAGGCGGTTATCCGACCAGGAACTGAACCTCGGGCCGCCACTTCGATTCCAGCAATCGATGAGCGATGTGGGTCCCGATCGCCGGCGCGAATTTGAAGCCATGCCCCGAGAAGCACGATGCCCAGACCACGCGGGAATCACGCGCGGAGACACCGAGCCGAAAGTCTCCATCCTCGCTCATGGCGTAACGGCAAATCGCGTGCTCGGACGGTTCGGACCGCAAGCCCGGCGCGTGGTCATCGATGAACTTCTGGACCGAGGCAAGCTCGTCGAGTCGACCCAACTCCGTATCCTCACTGGCCGGGTCGATCTCCATGCCACCATCGTGACGAGCCAGTTTGACACCGCGTTCGTCATGAGCCGGGAAGCCATAGATATAGGACTCCCCCACATCGAACAGAAACGCGGGGCAACCAGCGCGGACGTGCCAGCTCGTTGCATGTCGAGGCTGAAACCAGAATAGGTGTTTCCGCAGCACGGTGGGTGGATGGACGTTCCAATCCCTCCAGTCGCTGGCGAAGGCTCCAGTGGTCAATACGATGCGCTTCGCCCGAACATGTCGGAGAGGCGTGTGCAGCTCAAGCCAATCCGCGGTGTCATCGATTCGCGTGACTTGTTGTCCCGTGCACATCTCGGCGCCGCACTGCTCGGCTTGAAGCAGAGCGGTCTCGATGCAGAGTTCAGGATGAAGATAACCGGCACCCGACTCCATCAGCACGGTCCATGTTGGTGGAAGCGAGAAGGGGAGTCGCTCTCGCGCCGCGAGATCAAGCGGCTCGACGTCTAGGCGATGCCGTTCCGCCGAGGCGATGATGCCGCGAATCAAGGGAGAGCGCGGAGGTCCACCTTGAATCACGCCACAACGCTCGAACAACGTTCGCCCTGACGCTCGCTCTAGTTCGCTCCACCCGCGTTCGGCCTCCAACAAAAGAGGCACGTAGTTGGGATGTTCGAAGTAAGCGAAGCGAATCAAGCGGGACCAGCCGTGATGACTGCCAAGATGATGAGGAGGATGGTCGCGGTCGATTCCGAGGACTCGCCAACCCGCTTGGGCGAGCCGCCACAGCACTTGGCTTCCCATCGTCCCCAAACCGACGACGACCGCATCGTACTCGTGGGCCATGTTGACGACTCGACACGAAAGAGAGGCACCGCGGGGTTGGCGCGTGACGGTGGAGACAACCCACGCATGCGCCGACTCGAGGCGATGAGGCTACCTAATCTCGAACTCGATCGGCGCTGAGTTCGCGGACTTTTCCGCCTTGGCATCTTCCAGCAGAATGCTGAGATAGTATCTGCCCGAGGGAAGATCGTCGGGAATGGTGACGGTGAAGTGCAAGTACATGTCTCGACGTTGATGACGAGCCTCGTCCGAGATCGGCGCGTAATCAATCTGTTTGACCATCTTTCGGTCGCCGTCGAAGAAGACGAGGCTCGCCACGAACTCGGTCGCGAAAACCTCGCCATGCTCCAACTGACTGCGTTGTCGTTCGGACCGGAAGTTCTCCACCTCGCAGTACACGACAAAAGCCTGACCTTGCTCGAAGGTCGTGCGAGGAAATTCGTGGAAATTGCCAAAGCCACGCACCTCATCGCAGATCGCGACTCGATGAACGCGCAGCGCCGATTCCGCGGCGAGCGCGAGTTCGGCCTGTCGCAAATGATCGATCGCCATGGCCAGTTTGCGACGGTCGCCAAATTGGAAGTTGGACCCGAAGTCGATCTCGTTGGGTTCAATCAACGTCCCCATCGCGAACAACTGTTCCTTCCAGTACTCACGCAGCGCGGGATCCAGCGACTCGATCGTACGCAACGCCTTGTCTTGATCGCCGAGGGCCAAAGCCAGAAGCCGCAAGCGAATTTCCAATCGCTCGCGAGCCGCCTGGCTCATGTTTTCCTGCTCGCGCGCCAGGAGACGCTCCAAGTTGGCATACCCGGTATCGACTTGAGTTAGCCAATCGGCCTCGGTCATCGATTCCAGTTCGGTGGCCGTTGTTTCGGTGGCCGTTGTTTCGGCGGCCACGGTTCCTGGCGCCGGTACGGAACTCGAGGAATCGGTCAAGCTCGTGTTGGTGGCATCTGGAGTCGTCGGCGTCGGAGTAGGCGTGGGCGCTGGAGTTGGCCCTTGCATCGGAGCGGGCGTCTCGCCAGCCGAAACCGACGTGTCGGCGGCCGCTAGGGGCGCGGCGGGGTTCGAGACGAGTTCATTGCCATTCGGCACGCTTGCGACCGGAGGCGTCGCGGGGGGAAGCTCATTCGAGGGTGAACTCGCATCGACGATCGGAGCCGGCAGCGTATTCGGTGAGCCGATCGACTCGACGTGATTGACTTGAGCCACGGGAGGCAGCGGTTCGGTTACTGGCTCGGCCGGGTCTGAACGGAGACGGGACGTCGGAGGATGCTCGGGGAGCGGCGCGGTCGAGGGGTCTCCGAATCGACTCTCAACAAAAGCACCCATCGAGGGATCGTCACTCGTCACCTCCCTGAGTTGCTCGAACACGCGGCGTTCATCCTCGGTCAGGTTCCGTTCGTCTTGAGTCTCGGAGCGCGGCGCGACTTGAGAGACTTGCCGCTCCGCCACCGTCCGCTCCGCCGACGTCCGCGGTCCGGCTTCTCGAGCCGTCGCTTCCGCGGCATCGACTTGCTGGGAGTCCGCTTCGTTCCCAGTCCAAGTTAGCCGCACGGGCAAAAGCGATTGGGAACCCGCGCAGCCCCAGCACAGTGGCAGAGCGCTGACACACGCCAAAGTTCGTAGGAGCTGAGAGATGTTCATACCGAACCCGCCGTTCTGATGGAGTTGATCGGCGGGAGGGTAGAGAAATGCGAAACCGAGAACAAGACGAAGATGGCGCGGCGATGGGCCTCCTTGCTAGCGATCCGATCCGACCGACGCCGTTGACCGACACCGCCGACCGAGCTTGCCGAAAGAACCTGGAAGTGGGCCAAGACGCCGCGGGGGAGCTCAGGTGCCTCGCTGGGAGCCGTACCATTCAATTTGTTTGCGGGGGCAATACTGGAAGCCGTGTTCTTGGGTCCAAGGTTGGAGCCACTGGGAGATCGTTTCCAGTGCGCTCCGCGAGACTCCCTGCGGCATGATCCACACTCGCTCCGGCGCGAACGAAGCGAGCAATGCCAGGTACTCGAGTACGCCTTGCAGATCCTCGGGATGGTGCACCACGAATTTGAGCTGATAGTCGTATTCGTCGATCAATCGCTGCACGATTTCCGGAGTCTGTCGGGCTCGTTCGTGTCGTTGGTGCCAACGTGGACTCTGAAGGTAGGACGGCGTGCTGTTGGCAAGTTTGGGGCTGATCGACATCAAGTCACAGGCGACGGGAAGATGAAGCGTGCCGGCCGTCTCGATGGTGAGATGCTTGCCGGCATTGTGAAGGAGTTCGCAGAGTGGAATCAGCTCCGCGAACAGCATCGGCTCCCCGCCGGTCAGCACGACATGGGGGCAATCAAAAGCCAGGATCGCCTCTAGGATTTCGCCGACTCCTCGGTCTTCCCCTTCCGGCTCCCAAGAGGCGTAGGGAGTGTCGCAGAACCAGCAGCGAAGGTTGCATCCCGACGCGCGTACGAACACGCTGGGGGTACCCGTTAGGCTCCCTTCTCCCTGCACGGAGCGATAAAGTTCGGCGATGCGCATCGAAAGAGACAAAATCCGAGGAAAAGGGGTCCTACTCCCGCGCGCCTCATGATGCCAAAATGGGACTCCGACAACTAGGGAGGCCTTCATGAGCAACGAGTTTCGCGAGGTTCTCGAGACGTTCGAGAATCAGTTCCCGCAACGAGATTATCAGATCGAAATCCGGTGTCCGGAGTTCACGTCGGTTTGCCCAAAAACCGGTCAACCCGACTTTGGTGTACTGACCTTCGACTACGTGCCCGACGGCCTGTGCGTCGAACTCAAGAGTCTCAAGCTGTATCTCCAGCAGTTTCGCAACGCGGGCATCTTTTACGAAAACGTCACCAACACGATTCTCGACGACTTCGTGGCCAAGGTCTCGCCTCGCCGGGTCGTCTTGACCGCGGAGTTCAGTCCTCGTGGCGGAATCACCTCGGTTATCACCGCCCGTTACGAGAAGTCCGCGTAAGGGGGGCGAGTGGGAGGCCGCCGCGAATCTCGTCGTCGATCGTGGGGCCGGGGCCACTCGGTTGTCGATCTTGACTCGGGATTCCCGCGGAAAACCTGACTTGGGGAGAGGAGTTTACGTTGAGAATTCACGTCTCGGAATCCGCGGCCGACATGGGGGCACTGGCGGCCGAGCTCGGTGCGGCGGCCATTCGAGCGGCCCTGGCGGCTCGCGGAGAAGCGGTGGTGATCCTGGCGACCGGAGCGTCTCAGTTTGAGCCCCTCCAGTCCTTGGCGTCTTGCCCGGACATCGATTGGGCACGAGTCCACGCATTCCATCTCGATGAGTATCTCGGACTTGGCCCGGAGCATGGTGCCTCGTTTCGGAAGTTCCTCCGCGAGCGTTTCGTGGCGAAGCTGCCCACGCCGCTCGGTTCGTTCACCGAACTGGACGGGAAAGCCGACCCCAGCTCGGAATGTCGTCGAGTGGGCGAGTTGATTTCGCGAGTCACGGTGGACGTCGCATTCATCGGAATTGGTGAGAACGGCCACCTGGCCTTCAATGACCCTCCGGCCGATTTCACGACGACCGAGCCTTATCGAGTGGTCGACCTGGATGAGGCCTGCCGTCGGCAGCAATTGGGCGAAGGATGGTTTGAGTCGCTGGAGGCCGTGCCTCGACAAGCGCTCTCGATGTCGATTCGTGAGATCCTACGAGCGCGAAAAATCATCTGTAGCGTACCGGACGAACGAAAGTCGGCCGCGGTTCAAGGCGCGATTGAAGGACCCTTGACACCCGACTGCCCGGCTTCCGCGTTGCGCGTCCATGGTGATGTCGAGCTCATGCTCGATCGGGCCTCGGCGTCGTTGCTGCAGTGGCGGTGGTAGTGGCTGGTGTTCCAGGCGATCGCCCCACGGTTGGGACCCGATCTTCGTGGCTTGTCGTGCCTGGGTTGGGCGCGTCGGAATCCTGGGCCTGAAAGAAAACAAGCATTCAAAACGGAAGGCAAATTAACTCATGAGCGACTCGCCTCAAGTCTTGCTTAGTGGCTTCGCGGACGAAGCAGCCAACGAGAAGACAATCGTCCAGCAGTTCACCGCCTTCGCCGCGTTGGGGCTCAGCTACTACACCGTCCGGTTCATCGATGTTGGCAGTGGCATCAAGAACGTCATGCAACTCACCGCCCCCGAGGTGAAGCAAGTCGTCAAGCTGCAACAGGAGTACGGCTTGCGAGTCGCCACGCTCGGCTCGCCGATCGGCAAGGTGAAACTGCACGACGTCGAGGATGGCACGAACAACCGCTACGTGCCGTTCAAGAAGTACCTCGGGAGCGACGTGAAGAAGGCGTGTGATCTCGCCGGCAAGTTGGGGACGAAGTTGATTCGAGGGTTTTCGTTCTACCACCCCAAGGGCGACGACCCCGCGTCGCATCTGCCCGAAGTCGTGGATCGACTGGGGGCGATCGTCGATGAGTGTGAACGCCATGAACTGGTGTTCGGGCTCGAGATCGAAGCGAACCTCGTTGGACAATCGGGTGACTTGCTGGCCGAGATCCATCGGCAAGTCAAACATGACCGACTCGTGTTGATCTTCGACGCCGCGAACATCGTTTGCCAAGGCTGTTCGATGGAAGAGGTGTTTCGGCAATATCGAGTCATGAAGCCTGGTCTGGGTTGGATGCACATCAAGGATTACCGACATCCCGAACCGATGGGCCGTGTGACACACGTCGACGAGGAGACTCTCAAGCACTTCGTGCCGTCCGATCTTGGCGACAGCGGTCACGAAGCGATCCTACGGGACTTCGCGCAAGACTTGCCCAAGTACGATCGTCGCATGAGAAAGCTGGGTGCCCCGGGCGTGTTCCTCGATCTCGAGCCGCACGTGAAAGGGGGTGGCCAGTTCGGTGGCTTCAGTGGGCCCGATGGATTCGGAGTCGCCTTGCGTGGTTTGATGCGGCTGCTTGACTATGTGAACGTCGACTACAAGCTGCGCGACTTCGATGACATCCTGCGCAGTCGTGGCTTGAAGTAACTCTCCACCCAAGAACTCGACGGTGCGGTTGGGGCGAGCCAATGGTCGCGGAGTCCGCCGTGGAGTGGCTCGCTTGGCGGATCACCTCATTGGGCTTCGGACCAGTGTCGAGTGGACACGTTGATGGGTCCGAGGCAACGAGTCACTGAAATGAGAAAAGGCCGCCAGATCACTGGCGGCCTTTTTCTTTGGGAACAGGTGTGGGTGACATGCCCCACGTATTATTCGTTCGAGTCCTCGACCGGCGTACCCGAGGAGTCTTGGGCACTCCAATCCTCGGTTGCCGGGACTTCACGCCGCACTTTTTTCCCGGCCGAGTTGCGCAACAGCATGGCTTTGCG
>JAGQPS010000013.1:28571-41538 GCA_020426595.1 Planctomycetales bacterium | reverse complement strand
AATCAACCAACTCCGTGGGAGCGACTTCGTCGACGAAGGAGAAGTCGGTCGCCGCGTCCTCGGTCAGCAATCCCTCCGTCGCCAACTCGAGTCGAGGATCGGCAGGGAACTCATCTTCCATTTCCGGCTCGACGACCGCGCTCAGCGGCGAAGCTGGCTCGGCGAACGTGTCCGTCAACTCGGCGCTTGGAGTCTCCGCCTCCGAATGGTCCGTTGGCTCCAACGTGGAAACGTCCGCGACCTCCAACGTGGGCGCTACGGTCGTACCCTCGTGGAGCAGCGAGGCAAGGCTTGCCCGGATTCGGCTCAGCGGATCGTCTTCGTCGGTGTCCAAGCTGGGACCATGAGAGTCCTCTCCGCGAATCTCGCCATGCTGATCAGCGCTGAGCGATGACTCGTTGGTTCCTTCGCTCGTCCCCTCCGAGGCGAATTCACCAACCGGATCGATCGATCGATCGTCGAGGATCGTGCCATGCGACTCATGATCGTGGACGCTCTGGATCTCGAACGGTTCGGGACCGATCGCCGATGGTTCCAGAGGTGTCGTACTCGTTTCCGCCAATTCCATCGACATATCGATCGATGAAACGACATCGGTGGGCTCGGCGGAACCGGTTTTGGATTCCGCCTCGAACTCCGCCATCATGGCGAGGAGATTCAATCGATGTACCTCGGGCTTGTACGCACTCGAGGTCTCCGAGTCGTCATGCGACGTTACTTCGGATTCGCTTGGCTCACGCATCCCATCCTGTTCTAGTTGAGGCGTGGCGATCGGCTCGCTAAAGCCGTCGAACGAAGTCGGCTCGCTGACGAACTCCGACACCGGCTCGTCAGAGGTGAAACCGCCGGCGGTGTTTGGGCGTGATTCCGTCTCGGTTGAGACCGATTCCACGTCGACGCCCGGGGTGTTCGCGCGTGCCAGTTCCCCTTCGTATTCCTCGCGGAGTTGGCGGAGTTCTTGGTCGGTGATCGCCACCGAGGGCAATTGCTCCTCATGTTCCGCGATTGGGTCAACCATCGCCGGGGTGGGAGTAGCTGGAACCGAGGATTCAACCATTGGACAGGGAACGGCGGGCCCAGCGACGGCGTTGGGTGGAAGAGGACCAATGAACTCCGCGGCGGCAGGATCGACGGCGCGCGAGCGACGTTGGCTGCGCAGTTCGCGCAAGAGCCGGCGGATGCGATCGTGCTCGATCCGGCGCATCTGCTGGCGGACCTCACGCGCCAAATCGGTCAATGCCTCGCCAGCGGTGGGAGACGCGTCGCCGTGGGTGGCATCACGATCGTTAAGCAGTGCCGGCGCGTCGCCAAGTCCGATGGGTTCGAGAGCGGCATCAAGACTTATTTCGTCGTCGAAGGAGCAAGTTGCTCCGGTCAGGATTTCAAGGTCCACCGGACCAATCGACAGGCAGTCGCCATTGGATAGCCATGCGTAATCAAATGGTCGTCCATTCACACGCGTGTCGGCCGCCATGGATCGGACGAGGGTTCCCTGTTTCCCGTGCACGCCAAAGACATGGATCGGGGAAACGTGTGGCGAGCGAAGTTCGAGAGTGCATCCCGCTCCGGAACCGATCGCGAACTTCTCGCCGCCAATCCGCAGCATTTGTCCGGCGCGAATCCCGCTGGCGAACCGCATCACGAGCTCGTGGAGGTCCGTGGACGGATCGTCGCGCCTCGCGGTTTCGGCGTAGGGACGGGCGGGATGATTGGGTGACCACACGGCCATCGGAGACCTCGCAGGGCGAATTCAAAGGTGCGGACGAATCACGAGGCGAGAACCTATTGATCTACGTTGAACCGCAGAGTTGGTCAAAAAATGGGCTCCCTTCCGACGCGCGTCTAATGAAGGGAGAAGAAAAAGCGGCACAAACGTCGACCGATGGTCGGCCCATCGCGCGGGCCATCGACCGCGTGGTGTCGAGCGATGCGTTTGGGCAACCGGACGACGAGCGAGAGTGCACAAAACGCAGGGCGATCGCGGAATCTGCAATTGCTTTTGTTCGCGCGAGGAACTCGCGAAAAGCGGTTCTATAGTTGGCCGACTTTTCGCTGGGACCCATACGGCGAGAAGTGGACTCGCCGCGATCTCCATCCCGTTCATGCATTCGCCAATCGCTGCCCTAGGTAGTGGGGCGAAGGGCGGGGGGCGTGCTTGATGGCGAGGCAGGAATGGTTTCCGCACCTAATGAGACATTGCCCAGCCAATCAGGAACGACCGATGAATCGTAAAGAAGCAATCGCCGACCTGCGTGAGATTCTGACCAAGCGTCGTGAGGCCATTCGCATGGCTTTGACCGGTGATACCAGCTTGCTTCACCAATTGGCCAGCGAGATGAGGGGGGACGTCTGCGATATGGCCCTCGACACGGTGGAAGATGAACTAAGCTCTCAATTGATCGAAGTGGAGAGCCGCGAACTCGCGATGATCGAGAACGCCCTCAAGCTCATGAACACGGGCGAATATGGGGTTTGTGAGGCATGTGAGACGCCGATCCCCCTCGCTCGATTGCAGGCTCTCCCCTACGCCACGTTGTGCATCCAATGCCAACGTCAAAGCGAGATGGCGGGTGGTGGCTACAGCCGCTCGGCCGATTGGTCTCGCGTCATCGATTACGCGGGCGATGATGTCAAGGCTCGCGATGTCGACATGAACGTCACTTGATACGCACTCTTGATTTGACTCCATGGTTTCATCGTGTGACGGAGATGACTTGATGCGCCGGACGACGCTCTTCGCGCGGATCGCGCTCGTTTGCCTTAGCGCGGCGTTGGTCGAGCCAACGCTCGCTCGCGGACAGGGGAACAGCAACGCGATCGACTTCGATCGGGAGTTCGCTCAACTCGATCGCGAGGCCGATCTTTTCGAGACTCGCGCCCGCTTGGTCAAATCCGTCGTGCGACTCTGTCAGCCCTCGGTCGTGCATCTCAAGGCGATCAAGGGCGACGTCGATAGCGGCCGCCGAGCTCGTACCGTCGAGGAAGCGGGAGCGGGAGTCATCTTGAGTCATCGCGGCGTCGACTACGTCATCACCAATCGTCACGTCGTGAAGTTTGCTGCGGTCGACCACATTCATGTCTACACACACGACGGAATCCATGTGAATCCGACCGCGATGTGGGAGGATCCGGATACCGATCTGGCGGTACTGCGTCTTCCGAATGGCCCCTTCGTGGCTGCTCGCTTCGACGATTCCGCCGTGCCCGACGTCGGCGAGTTCGTCGTCGCGATCGGCAGCCCATTCGGCCTGAATCATTCGGTGACTTGCGGAATCGTCAGCGCCCTGGGGCGACGCGATCTCCAGCTGGGCGAGGATGGCGTTCGGTACCAGGATTTCATCCAAACCGACGCGGCGATCAACCCGGGGAATTCCGGTGGTCCGCTGATCAACCTGCATGGTCGAGTCGTTGGGATCAACACCGCGATCGCCAGCAACTCGGGAGGCAATGACGGAATCGGTTTCTCGATTCCGATCGCGATGGCCTTGCGAGTCGCTCGCGATCTGATCGATCGCGGACATGTTTCACGCGGCGTGTTGGGAGTCAGTCTTGACTCGAGTTTCACTCCCGATCGAGCCCGCCGTTTGGGCCTCGCGTCGTACTTTGGAGCCCGCATCAGCAACGTCGAGCCAGGCAGCGCCGCGGCGGTCGCCGGCATGACGGTGGGTGACGTCGTTCTGCGTTTCGACGGGAAGACGATCGAAAACGACTCGCATCTCGTCACGGAAGTCAGCCGCGCTCCGCTCCAGCGACCCTTGGATGTCGTTGTATTTCGCGAAGGCCAGCAGGTGGATTTGCGGGTGACTCTCGAGGAACGCGAATCGATCGCGCTAAGCCGGGGCCGCTAATACGAAGGCGCCGGCTCACGCGACATTCACCGGTGTCGAAAACTTGCCGCGTGCCGCGTGATTCGCGCGGCATGGCCCTCTGGGCACGTCGCTAGTCGGCGAATAGAACGCCGGCCTTGCGAAGCCGCAATTGGATTCGTTCGCGCAGCAAGGGTTCGTTTACCGACCGAACGACCTCGGCATTGGGACGCCATTCCGGATGTGGCCGTCGATCGAACAGCGTCATGCCACGGCTCAAGTCGCCCGAGACCTCGACATCCATCGCCATCGATTCCGCCTCGAACAAGTCGGGTTCGAGAAAAGCCAACAAGGCGATCACGTCGTTCAAGAAGATCCCCTCTTGTCCCATGCGCTGGCGATAGGCGCGAAACGCGAAGGGGAGCATCTGTCGCAGGAGCCGCCCGAGCCTTGAGGTCGAATCGGGAATCGTGTCCATCAGATCGAGATAGAACGGGATTTGGCGAGTCACATCGAGTGGAACCAGCGTCTTGGTCGTGCGCGAATGCGCGACTTGTCGCGCACTCTCGGGATCGAAGTAGACGTTGAATTCGGCGTTGGCCGTGATGTTACCGACTCCTTCGACCGAGCCGCCCATGATCACCAGCCGGTCGACCAAGGATTCAATGCCGGGATCGCGGCGAAACGCCTTCGCCACGTTGGTGGCGGGGCCGAGCATCACGATGCTGACTTCATTCGGATAGGCTCGCACCAAATCGCAGATCAATTTGTCCGAACCATGGGGATGGTGGTAGGCGCTGCCACCGGGGCCGAGGTTCCCGAGCCCGTCATCACCATGAAGAAAACGGGTGTCGACCGCGGGAGCACCTGGGGTGGGCGTGGCGCTACCAATTCGAGGCCATTTGGCTGGATCGAGCTGCTCGAAAATGACCTGCACGTTGCGGTTGGCCTGATCGGCCGAAACGCAGCCCTCGACCGCCGTGATCGCCAGCAAGTCGATATCATCGGCGGCCAAGGCCAGGCACAAAGCGACCGCGTCGTCGATACCCGGATCGCAATCGAGGATGATCTTCCTGGTCTTCGTCTCCATCGAACCCCAATCGTATAGGTGTAAGCCAATCACTCCGCCGTATTCTACTCGGCCCATTCGGCGTCGCAACGTAAGCCGCCGTCGTGCCTTATGATGGGAGCCGCCCAATCGCCCGACCTCGGAAAGCAATTGGCTCCGCCGAGGCAACCTGGTGAGCTTGGAGAGTGATTCGTCCTCGACGAGACGGTCCTAGAAATCAAACGAATTCCGAGATTTAGCGAGCAAGCGGGAGTCGGTAACCATGGCGTCAGCCGTATTGGAGCAAGCGATCGAGTTCGTGGAGCGAAGCGAAGTCGTTCCCAGCCCGATCATGGAAGAAGCCATGCGGACGGTAATGCGAGGCGAGGCATCGACCGAGGCGGTGCGACAGCTTTTGGTCGCGTTGCATCATCGAGGCGAGGATGTCAGCGAACTCGTGGCCGCGGCTCGAGTGCTCCGGGAATTCATGACGCGGATTCCCATCCAACGCCGCCCCGTCATGGATACGTGTGGCACGGGAGGAACAGGGGCTCGGCTCTTTAATGTGAGCACGGCTTCGGCCATCGCGGCGGCGGCCTGTGGAGTCCGCATCGCCAAGCACGGGAACCGCAAGGTCACCAGCTCGACCGGTTCGGCCGATGTGCTCTCCGAGTTGGGAGTCGCGATCGATGCCTCCCACCAAGTCGTCGCGGATTGCGTCGATCAAATCGGGATCGGCTTTTGCTTCGCCCCTCAAGCTCATCCCGCCGTTCGCAATGTCTCGGAGGTGCGTCGCTCGATCCCTCATCCGACGCTATTCAACTGGCTGGGCCCCCTGTGCAACCCGGCCGAGGCCGAGCAACAAGTGTTGGGAGTCGGGCAGGCGGCCTTGCTCGGTAAGTTCCCCACGGCTCTGCGCAGCCTGGGAGTCGCCCGTTTCGTCGTCCTGCATTCGGACGATGGTCTTTGCGAACTGTCGACCCAGGCGGCCACCCAGGTCGTCGTGGGGACGGAGCAAGGGATGGAGCGGGCGACTTGGTCCCCCAGCGATTTCGGAGTCGACTCGCGTGATTTTTCGCCGGTTGTCGTCAACTCTCCGGCGGAAAGCGCCGAGTTGATTCGGAGTGCTTTCGCCGGACAACCGGGCATCGCTCGTGACTTCGTCGTGATGAACGCTGGCGCGGCGGTTTGGCTGGCCGACGGAACGATATCGCTCGCCGAAGCCGCCGATCGAGTCCGAACAGCGATCGACCAGGGGCAAGTCGCTGAGAAGCTTGACCAGCTGGTTCGGGCAAGCCACGCGGCCCGAGAGTAAATCGGCCAGAAAGTAGCAGCTTCGATGTCCTTCGGACTCGAACATGCCGGTTCATGCCGAGCGGACTGTCCGCTCCCCTAGGACGGATGGTTTGGGGAACTGGGCAAGACCGGTTCCACTTCGCGCGTGGCCGGTTGTCGACTACACTTCGCGATTCGTTTGGGAGCCCCAACGGGCGCCCTCAATCCATAGAGCTTTAAGGAGAGCCGGTCATGGCTAAGCCTCATCGCAGTTTGAAGAAGTCGAATCATGGTCGTCGCCCGGCCAACAGCAAGAATCGTCGCCTTAAGCGCAAGCATCTCCGCACCTAATCAGCGTGAGCTGCTGGAGTCGCCGCGCGTCTCTTTCGGGGATCGATCCGAGAACGCGCATGGCCCAATCCTTCCAACCGCCCCTTCCCAGGCACGAAAGATGTCTGGGGAGCCTTAAGGCATGAGGCGGTTCGAACCTTAGCGATTCCTCGCCGTGCCTCCACGTCCCGTGTCCCGGACGGCTCGAGCTGAATTAGCTCGACCCTTGAGGCATGGGGTGGGCGGTCGACGTTCCAGGCATGTGTGTTTCTCACTCGTCGCGCGAAACTTGTGGACTGTTCTTAAGAGGCAATTGGCATGGCGCGCGGCGCCCGACCGAAGATCGATCCGGCTCTCGACCTAGCTCCCTATCTCAAGACGGTCGAGGGTCTGCAAGGAGTCTTTGATCCTTGCGCTCAATTGGGACGCGTCGCGCCAGTAGAGATCGAGATCGGGAGTGGCAAGGGCCTCTTTCTGACCCGCATCGCTCGCACTTGTCCCGATCGTTTGTTCGTTGGCGTTGAGATCGCGAAGAGCTACGCCGCTCTCATCGCCGGTCGGTTGGCGAAGGCCCAAGCGACCAACGCCTTGATTTTCCAAGGGGATGGAGTTCGGTTCGCCGACGAGCACATCGCGCCCAACAGCGTCGATGCGTTTCATGTCTATTTCCCCGATCCCTGGTGGAAGAAGAAGCATCGCAAGCGACGTGTGCTCAACGAGCGATTGCTTAGGGCGATCGAGCGAAATCTCAAGCCGGGCGGGCGACTTCACTTTTGGACCGACGTCCAGGAGTATTTCGAAACGACCCTTGAGCTCATCGCGGAAGTCACTCGTCTCGAAGGCCCGCTCGAGGTCGCCGAGTCGTCTCCCGAGCACGACCTGGACTACCGGACCCACTTCGAACGACGCTCGCGGCTTTCGGGCTTGCCTGTCTACCGAAGTGAGTTCATTTGCCGGGAACTCAGCGAGCCCGCGACTCCGCCGCCCGTTGAATAGCGGCGCCCGTCACGCATCGTCTGGCCGGGGTCTTCTGGTTTACCCCGCGACCACCTGCCGTGGTCTCGAGCCACTGGATGAAAACAACAAGGCCGCCCCGACAGCTTTCCGTCGTAGCGGCCTTATTCGGTTTTTGAGCGTGCGTTGAATCGGCTCAATGCCGCCCACGCGGCACGACGACTACTGTTGCAGAAAGACGGTCGTCCCCTTCTTGTTGCCAATGACGACATCCGGTCGGTCGTCGCCATTCAAGTCGCCGGCGATCACTTGGGTACCGACGCCCGAATTGTCGTCGATCAAATGTGGGATGAAGTCGACCGAGCCATCCTCGTCGCGAACGGTCTGGAACCAATACAACACCGCCGGGCTATTCGCGTCGGGATCGCCACCGTTGTGAGCCCAAAAGCGTTTTCCGGTGACGATATCGAGCAAGCCGTCTCCGTCCATGTCGGCCATGTCGATCGAGTGCATTTGCGTGAAGCAAATGCCGTGAGCATTCTCCTCGGGGGTTCGTCCAAGGATGACGTGAGGCTTGAAATCAATCGCTCCCGCTTCCCCCGGGACCTGCTCGTACCATGTGAGGCCATAGCCATGGGCCTCGAGGCTGGTGAGCACGTCGTTGTCTCCGTCACCGTCGAAATCGTAGACGTGCATGTGAGAGCCGCCTTGCGTCGGAGCAAAGGGGAACTCGTGCATGGTCCAGCGGGGATCGCCCTCAAGCGATTCCGGTTGCTCGATCCAGCCGCGTTGGAACAGCAGGTCCTTGCGACCATCGCCGTTGACGTCACCGACGCCGAATCCGTGCTGAAAGCGACCACCCGCGATCATCTCCGAGACCCGGTGGAATTCCCAAGGCTTGGTCGGATCGGCGGGGTCGTAGGTCGCGTAGCCATAGTAGCCACCAGTGTGGAACGCGAGATCCAAACGACCGTCGCCATTCACGTCGACGATCCAAGGAGACTCGTTATCCGTCACGCTGACCGCGACATGGCGATCCCAGTGACGCTCCTCGCCTTGCGGGTTCCGGAACCACCAGGATTCATCACCTGGGAAGCCAACAACAAAGACATCGGTCCAACCGTCCCCATCGAAGTCGCCCGTGAAGGCGCTGAAGTTGCGCGAGTAGCCGTTAATCGGAAATGCCTCGGGAGCATACATTTCGTGTCGCTCCTTGAATTCCGGACCGGCGTACCAGTACGGCCCCGATACGACATCCATCGAGCCATCCTGGTTGAAGTCGCCAAAATGAGCCCCTTCGCAATAGAAGTCGGTCGTGATGGCGATCCGTTCGAACTTCGGTTCCGAACCCCAGGCCAGCGAACTGGCGAGACCAAGGGCGCAAGTGGAGAGAGCGAGGGCGAGCTTCATGTATTCGACTCCAGGGAGGGGATGGCTCGCGGAGCGATTCGAGCTGGCTCCGCTCCCTAGATTCTAAGATCGCGCGGGGCACGCCGGCAAATCGGGTTCGATTCACGCCCGCGATTCGAGCCGCCGTCCCGCCTCGCGCATACACGACTCGAGAACGAAGGCCACTCGCGCGTCGACTCGAACGAGTGGACGAGGAGTGCCGCGCTGGGACGGGGAATTCGCACTCGGAGTCTGGGCGGTCCTAGAACATCGGAGTCTGGGCGGTCCTAGAACAACTGCCCGGCGCTCGGCGTCCTCGCGTACTTTTCCAGGTAGGGACGGACCGGCATCTTTCGCCGAGTGTTGTCACTCGACATGTACCGCAGTGTCCCGAAGATCTCGCGCTCGGGTCCCCACGCTCGGTCGAATCGCCCTAGGACCCAGAAGATCCCCGAGTAGGAGTTCGGGTCTCGGCCATCCAGGGCGTAGCGGTTGTTGAGTTCGATCATGACCGCTAGTGCTTCCCGGCCATTGGGTGTCCATTCCAAGATCTTCTTGCCCCACAGCATGCGCAAATAGTTGTGAATGCGCCCTTCCCGCACGAGCTGCCGCTGAGCCGCGTTCCAAAGCTCGTCGTGAGTCTCGGACTTGTCGAATTGCTCCAGGGAATAGAGGTACGCTCGTCGGTCCGACTCGTGTTTCGCCATGGTGTCGAGCGCCCAATCAGGGAGCGAATCGAATCGCGAATAGTCACGACGGTGTTGGCAAAAGTGGAAGCCGAGTTCTCGCCAGGTCACGAGTTCATCGAGGAACGAATCGGTCGATCGGTCGACGTTCCACCAGCCTTCGGACGAGCCCGAAGTTTTTTGTGAGACGCGCGCGGGCGACCAGTCCTTCGACTCGGCGATCCGTTCGAGAATCTCATGAGTCGATAGATGTCCGAAGTGCAGGTAGCTCGAGAGTCCGCTAGTCCCTTCCAACGACGCGTTGTTCCGGTCGTCCGCATATCGCTCGAGACCGTGATCGAGAAATTGCTCGAGTCGATCCTCGGCCGCTCGAGGTCCTCCAGGAGTAGCCACTCGACCTACCTCGTGATCGATTGGAAGCCGGGCCAACAGGGCATCAATGTCCTGCGATTCGGAAAGGAACTCCCAGCGATCGAGCGAACGGTCCGGCTGCCACTTCTTGAGTTTCTCGAGCCCGGCCCAAGGCGCGGTCAGCGGCACTTCATCGAGGTGAGGCCGGAGGTTCTTTTGCAGGAACCGTCGAAAATCGAAGGCGCGTAGGAAGGCTTTCTCGGAGAGGCTCAGCGGCATCAAGCCGTTGCTGTCGACCGCCTCGAAGCGAACCGGAACATGCCGCCTCGCGACTCGCAGCAGCGCCGGCATGAAGTAGCACGGGTAATCGTCCGCGATCACGACCGCGGCACTTCCGGCCAAGGTCGCGAAGAGGCCGTCGCCCGCTTTCGGGTTCGGCTCGACGTAGGGGAGATAGGTGAATGGGAGACCCGAGGCTGCTCGCTGATGGTCCCGCATCCCCTCGATCACGAAGGCGTGGAATCGATCACAGGCCCAGCGGTAATCGACGTTGAGAGGTTCGAGCACCACCAAGGGGAGCCGCAGCTCTCGAGCCCAATCGCAGGCCCGCTGCATCGCGAAGTTGTAACCCAGGCGTCGCTGGGCCGTCATCCAATACAGAACGTAGCCACCCGAAGCACCGACATCGCCGGCTCCGAGCGATCGGATGCGCGCTGCTGGGACCGCACCTGTCGCCATCGCTGCCTAACTCCCCGAACCGTGTCAAGAAATGCCGAGCGGCCCACCGTGTCGACCGCGGACGGTCAACCCAAACGTCGCCTGTTCATCAGGGGATGAACCGATCGCACGCTTTTCCGGTCGCTCCCATGACTATTGGGGCGTGGGGGCGTTCTGGCATGTCAAAAAACTGGGCCACTTTGAATTTCTGGGCGGGCCCTGTGGTTGGGGGGCGAGATTGGCCTCCGTGATTGGATCAGGGGATTTCCAGGACGAGGATCGAATCGTGTCCTTGAGGGTAGGCGCGGCGATCCGAAACGATGACGACTCGATCGCCGGAGTTGATGACTCCGGCCATATCATTCCACTTCGAGATGGCGGCCGAGATCGCTCCTTCGTCCTCCACCGAATCGATATGAAACGGATAGACACCCCACCAGAGGCACGCTTGGCCGGCCACCTTGTCCGAGTCGGTGAGGCAGAGTGTTGTCGTCTTGTCTCGCAACTTCGATCGCAGCATCGCCGAGCGACCACTTTTCGTGACGACGACCACGACCTGGGAGCCGATGCCTCGGGAAATCTGCGTCGCGCCTTGAAGGACCGCCTCGGTGATATCGCCGTGTCGCGACTTATCGGGACGGGCCTTGAGGATCGATTCAGGAACCAGTCGTTCGGCCTCGGAGATGATCCGGCTCATCATCTTGACCGCGTCTTCCGGATACTGGCCGACCGCCGTTTCTCCCGAGAGCATGCACGCATCGGTTCCATCTAGGATCGCGTTAGACACGTCGGACACCTCGGCTCGAGTCGGTCGTTTCGCGTGATGCATGCTCTCGAGCATCTGAGTCGCGACGATCACCGGTTTGTTCTCGACTCGGCACGAATCGATGATGCGCTTTTGCACGACGGCCGTCGTGGCGATGTCGACCTCGAGGCCGAGGTCGCCTCGAGCGACCATGATTCCGTCGGCCGCCTGGACGATTTCATCGAGCACGTCGAGCGATTCACGCTTCTCGATCTTGGCGATGATCGCCGCGTGCGAACCCTTTGATTTCAAGAATTGACGAAGTTGATGGATGTCCTCTTGGTTGCGAACGAAACTCAAGCTGACGTAATCGAGATTGAGGATCGTGGCCCAATCCGCATGTTCGTAATCCTTCGGGCCGATGGTCTCGATGCTGAGTCGCGTGTTGGGCAGAGCGATTCCCTGGCGGCCGCGAATCGTTCCTCCATCGACGACGACGCATTCGGCCTGCTGGGAGTTGGACGATCGCACCTCCAACGCGACGGTGCCATCGCCAATGATGATGCGGTCTCCCGCTTGAATTTCATCCAGCAGCGCCTCGTACTCGCTCACCAAGACGTTGGGCTCGGTCGTGACCTTGCCTCGTGTGAGTAGCAGTTCATCACCGGCCTGGCATTCCAGCGCATCGACGGCGAGTCGGCCGAGTCGCAGTTTGGGCCCCGCCAAATCGGCGAGGATGCCGACCGGCATGCCGGACGCTTCCGCCGCCTCGCGAATGCGGTAGACGCGCGAGGAGTGGGAGCTCAGGTCACCGTGAGCCATGTTGAGTCGAAAAATGTTGACTCCCGCGACGATCAGCTTCTGCAGCATCTCGACGCTGTCGCACGCGGGACCCACCGTCGCGATGATTTTCGTTCTTCGATGCAGCGGCATGGGGCTATCACTTTCACGCGCTCTCGGAACCGACAAGCGACCAAGAGACTGTTTTGAATTGAGAGGTGGCTGGCAAACTCGCTCACGGTACGTCGTGGGGGGCCGGTTTCGCTGCCTCGAGGAGTCTAGGCGCGATTCGGCGTGTGGCACAATGCGGACCTTCGCTTAAAAAGCCGGTGGCTTGCGTGAGCCGAGTTGTGGCAGGGGGAATTGCACGCCATTAGACTGGCGGCAAGGGCGGGGAGGGTTCGCCGGAAGAGCCGCGGGCACGATCCGCGATTCCACCGCTTTCTCGAAATCCCGATCGGACTCCCAACCGTTTTTCCAATCCCACCGAGGTGAATTCATGAGTGCGCGTCGAGACCGTCGGCAGTTTCTAAAAACATCCAGCGCGGCGGCATTGGCGGCCGCATCGATGCCTGTCGTGTTTTCCAGTGAGTCGCCCGCCGTGACTCGAGCTCGGACCGAGCGTTTGCGTCTGGGATGCATCGGTACTGGTAGCCGCTGGGATGCGGTCGGACCCAACGCCATGGCCTTCGCCGATTGCGTGGCCGTTTGTGATGTCGATGGCCGACACCGGGCGAAGGCTCAAAAACGGGTCCAGGAGATTCAATCTCGCGAGGTCGAGGCGTATGGCGACTATCGCGAGATCCTCGATCGCGACGACATCGATGTCGTGACCATCGTCACGCCAGACCATTGGCACACCAAGATCGCGATCGACGCGCTGCGT
>JAGQPS010000013.1:16415-28472 GCA_020426595.1 Planctomycetales bacterium | reverse complement strand
TGGACGAGACGGGCCGGGTGTTCCAGGTGGGAACCCAGCAGCGCAGTGAGATGGGGCGCATGTTCCTCAACGCCGTCGCGATCATTCGCGATGGGCGCATCGGTGACATTCAGAAGACGACCGTCGCGATTGGCGGAGCTCCGACCAGTGGTCCCATCCCGGTCGTCGATGTTCCCGCCGAACTCGACTGGAACCAATGGTTGGGACAGGCTCCGTTTGTCGACTATCGAGCCGGCAATGGTAAGACTCGTTGCCACTACGAATTCCGTTGGTGGTACGAGTACTCCGGCGGCAAGATGACCGACTGGGGCGCTCATCACGTCGACATCGCCCAATGGGGCATGCAGCTCGATCACACGGGACCGGTCAGTGTCGACGGACAAGGCGAGCATCCGGTGCCGTTCGAGAACGGAGTGCCGATGCAAGACGACCAGTACAACACGGCGACGAAGTTCACCGTGTCGTGCAAATTCGCCGGTGGTCAGGAGCTGTTGATTCGCGATCGAGCCGACGACTTGGGCTTCGACAATGGCATTTTGTTCGAAGGGACCGAGGGTCGCATCTTCGTGAATCGTGGCAAGCTAACGGGACGAGCGGTCGAGGAACTCAAGGACCGACCGTTGTCGGAAGAGATTCTGCTCGAGGTCTACAAGGGCAAGCGGCCCCAGGGGGGCAATGCCCACATGCAGAATTTCTTCGAGTGCATCGAAACTCGTGAGCAGCCGATCTCGGACGTTTACACGCATCATCGAGCGATGACGACTTGTCATCTCGCCAACATCGCCATCCGATTGGGACGCCCGCTGAAGTGGAATCCCGAGACCCAGCACATCGAGGGCGATGACGACGCGGCCGCGTGGGAACGCCGTCAGCAACGCGAGGGTTTTGAGATCGACGTGACTCTCTAACGGTCCCCGACGAAGCCGCCACACGATCCGATGTCGTCCCGACTTGGCCCGTGTGGCGGCTTTTTGTCCGCGCTTTTCCAACGGACAAGCCCCAGGAAACTCGCGATCCCAACACGCTCTTGGCACGGTCCCGTCGGAAGGGGTTGGGCGATTCAGACCCGCCCGTCGCCCGATCTCGCTTTGCCCGATAGAATCGGCCGACCCGAGTCGGCTCGTCCCTTCCCAGAGGTCTTGCGAGTTCCGTCCGCGCCCACGTTCTCCTTTTTCTTCTCTCTCCGAGTTGCAATCACATGGCTCAATATTCATCGACTTTCGCTCCCCCCGAGCGAATCCTCATGGGCCCTGGTCCAAGCACGGTTCCAGCTCGAGTGCTGCAGGCGATGTCGGCGCCGACGCTCGGCCATCTCGATCCCGCGTACCTCGCGATCATGGATGAGACTCGTCGCTTGATGCGCCAAGTCATGGCGACCGAGAACGAGTTGACCATGGCGATTTCCGGTACTGGCAGCGCGGGCATGGAGGCTTGTGTTTGCAATCTGGTCGAGCCTGGCGACGAAATGCTCGTTGGCGTGAACGGCGTGTTCGGTGGCCGCATGCGCGATGTCGCCGAGCGTTATGGCGCCCAGGTCCATGCGATCGAGGCTCCTTGGGGCAAGAGCATTGATCCGGCCGAGGTTCGTCGGATGTTGCAGCAACACCCGCGGACCAAGATCGTGGGGATCGTGCACGCGGAAACCTCGACCGGTGTCTGGCAGCCGATGGATGAAATCGCCGCCATCGTGCAGGAGCATGGCGCGTTGCTGTTGGTCGATTGCGTGACGAGTCTCGGTGGCTTGCCCGTGGCGACCGATGAGTGGAAGGCGGATGCGATCTACAGTGGCACGCAGAAATGTCTGTCGTGCCCTCCTGGACTTGCTCCAGTGACCTTCTCGGCTCGCGCGGCCGAGGTCATTCGCAATCGCAAGACCAAGGTGACGAGTTGGTACCTCGACGCTTCCATGCTGATGAACTACTGGGGAAGCGATCGTGTGTATCACCATACGGCGCCTATCAACATGACCTACGCCCTGCGCGAAGCCTTGCTCATGGTCGTCGAGGAAGGGCTCGAGCAACGCTATGCGCGCCACATGCTCAACCATCGCGCCTTGCGGGCGGGGTTGGAGTCGATGCATCTGAACTACCTTCCCGACCGTTCGTTGCCAACGCTGAACGCGGTCGCCGTGCCTGAGGGAGTCGACGACGCGAAGGTCCGTGGTCGATTGCTCAACGAGTTCGGTATCGAGATTGGAGCTGGGTTGGGGCCGTTCAAGGGCAAGGCCTGGCGCATCGGTTTGATGGGGCACGGCAGTACCCAAAGAAATGTGATCTTGATCTTGTCGGCCCTCGGTTCGCTGTTGCGCGACCAAGGGATCGAAGTGTCGGTCGATGAAGCGTTGGCGGCCGCGAACCAAATTTTTCGAGCGGGTGAATCGAACTCATGAGCCTTGAACAACTGATTCGGGAGCTGAGTGAGTTTCTGCCACCGGAGCGATTGGTGCTCGATGCGGGCGGGCTCGTTGCCTTCGAATCGGATGGGTTGACCGCCTTTTCGGTGCGGCCTCGAGCCGTGGCGGTTCCGTTGACCGAATCGGACGTGGTGCGGATTGTCCAGGCCTGCGCCAGGCACGAGGTTCCGTTCGTCGCTCGTGGCAGTGGCACGAGCTTGTCTGGTGGTTCCGTGCCGCATGAAGCCGGCATCGTGATCGCACTCAATCGGATGTCTCGCATCTTGAGGCTCGATCCCGAGCAACGGATCGCCGTCGTCGAACCCGGCGCGGTCAACCTGGCTCTTTCCGCCGCCGCGGCTCCGCACGGCTTGTACTACGCGCCTGACCCTTCGAGCCAGCAGATCTGCACGATCGGCGGCAACGTCGCTTTCAACTCCGGCGGGGCTCATTGCCTGAAATACGGCATGACGTCCAACCATGTGCTGGGACTGAGAGTCGTCTTGCCGGATGGGACCGTGGATGAATTGGGGGGCGAATCGAGCGAGCAGGTCGGTCCCGATTGGGTCGGCATGTACGTCGGTAGCGAGGGTCTGTTTGGCGTGGTGACTCAGATCACCGTCCGGCTCCTGCCCAAACCCGAGGCCTTTCATACCGTGTTGGCCGGTTACTCGACGCTCGAGGCCGCGGGGGATGCCGTGACCCGAATCGTCGGTTCCGGATTGTTGCCTGGAGCGCTTGAGATCATGGACCGCTTGTCCATGCAAGCGGCTTCCGCGGCCGTCGGTGCTAAATACCCCACGGGGTGTGAGGCGGTCTTGATCGTCGAGCTCGATGGAGCCAAGGACTGGGTCGAGGTTGAACGCGTGCGACTCGAAACGCTGATCGCCGAGTCGGGCGCGGTCGAGGTTCAAGTGGCTCAGGATGCCGACGAACGAGCGACGATTTGGAAAGGTCGCAAAAGCGCGTTCTCCGCAGTGGGAAGACTGAGCCCCGATTTCATCGTGCAGGATGGAGTCGTTCCTCGGGCTCGCTTGGGCGAGGCCCTGCGCAGCATCGCTCGCCTTGCGGAAGAGGCGGGAATTCGAGTCGCCAACGTGTTCCACGCCGGGGATGGCAACTTGCATCCGCTGATCATGTACGACGGACGCGAATCCGGAGCCCTGCATCGCGCGGAGGAACTCGCCGGCAAGATCGTGACACTGTGCGTGGAGCTCGGTGGATCGATCACCGGGGAACATGGAGTCGGATTGGAGAAGCGACAGTTCTTGCCGACGATGTTCAGCGCGGATGACATCGATGCGATGAAACGGATGCGTCATGAGGTCGATCCGTTGGAGATCGCCAATCGGGGCAAGATGTTTCCCGACAGCGAGGCTCCCGCGTTAACGCTCTATGGAATGCATCCATTGGAAGCAGCTGGAAAGGCCTCACGCGTATGAACGCAGCTTCTGATTCCGCGGCGTTGGTCGTCCAACCGACGAGCGAGGCGGAGATCGTTCAAGGCGTCTCCCGGGCGACGAGGGTCCGAGTCTTCGCGGGTGGAACCAAGCCCGGACCTCGACGTGGCGAGGCATTCGATGTGGAGTTGGATCTCAGTCGGTGGAGCGGCGTGCTCGAATACGAGTCGACCGAGTACACGTTAACGGCCAAGAGTGGAACTCCACTGAGCGAGATCGCGGCCACGCTGGCCGCCAACGGGCAGTATCTCCCGTTCGACCCGCCGTTCGTCAACCAAGGAGCGACCTTGGGCGGCGCGCTGGCCAGTGGGCTGTCGGGACCGGGGCGACTTCGTTACGGCGGGATCCGCGATTTCGTGCTGGGGTTGCGACTGGTCGACGGTACCGGCACGGTCGTGCGAGGTGGCGGCAAGGTCGTCAAGAACGCCGCGGGATTCGATCTTCCCAAGCTGTTGGTCGGTTCGTGTGGAAGCCTGGGAGTCGTGCTCGAGTGGACCGTCAAGGTGTTTCCACATCCTCCGGCGCGCCGCAGTCTTGTCGCTCGGTTTTCTTCCATCGAGCTTGCCATGCAAGCCGTCGTTCGTTTGACTCAGCGCCCGTTCGATCTTGATGCGGTTGATCTCGCGGCCGCCGGGTCGGTCGAGGGATCGGACGCGCCGATCGAGCTTCGCATGCGTTTGGCCGGGGAAGCCGAGTCGATCGAGCGGCAGTCACTCGCCATGCGCGAAGTCGTCGGCGCGGAGTTGTCTTGGCTCGAGGTCGACGAGGCGAATGTCTGGGATGATTGGGTGAATGCGAGCTGGCATGAGCCGACGGGGACGCTGTTACGAATTCCGACGACGGTGCATACGGCTCCCGAGATCATTCGTGCCGCGCGGGCCGAGGGATGGCGTTGGCGATGCATGGCGGCGGGGCAGGGGACCTGGCTGAGTGTTCCGCGCGACGTCGCGAAGAAGACGGTGGAGTCGATCCTGAAGCCGCAAGGAATGGAAGCGCTCGTCGTCTCGACTCAAGGAGAGCTCGGTGGTCGTTGGGGAGTTCGACGCTCGGGTGCGTTTGCCCAACGGATCAAACAGGCGGTCGATCCACAGCGTCGATTTGGAGACTTTTGATCGATGAGGCACGAACTACCTGTTGAGCAATTGGGTGCCATGGGCCCCGGCATGGCGGAAGCGATTCAGGCCTGCGTTCATTGCGGCTTTTGCTTGCCGACATGCCCCACCTACGTCGAGCTGGGTCAAGAGGCGGATTCTCCGCGCGGACGTATTCTGTTGATGAAGGAAGTCCTCGAGGGAACGCTTGAGCCAGAAGCGGCCCAGCCCCACATCGATCGATGCCTCGGTTGTTTGGCGTGCGAGACCGCGTGCCCGTCGGGAGTGTCCTATGGGCATTTGGTGAGTCCGTACCGCGCGCTGGTTGGTAAGAAGGTCTCGAAGACTTGGATCCAGCGACTCAAACGATGGTTGGTCTTCGCCACGCTGCCGCATCCCTCGCGTTTGCGCTGGGCGTTGCGTTTGGCGGCGGGTACCCGTTGGCTCCAGCCGCTCACGCCCAAGGCTCTACGACCCATGTTGCGGATGGTGCCACCGCGGCTTCCAAAACAAGTTACCCTCCCCGAGTTTTCTCCGGCTCAAGGGGAGCGTCGAGGCCGAGTGGCGTTGGTCGCGGGTTGTGCGCAGCAAGTGCTCTCGCCGGAGATCAACGAAGCCACGATTCGCGTGCTCACTCGCAATGGCTTCGATGTCGTCGTGCCTCGCCATCAAGCATGTTGCGGAGCCTTGGCTTGGCACGTGGGTGAACCCGAAAAGGCGCGGCACACGGCCCGCGCGCTGATGCGTTCGATGCCGACCGATGCCGACGCGGTGATTAGCAATGCCGCGGGATGCGGGTCGGGCATGCACGAGTATTCGACGTTGTTCGCCGGTGAGCCGGACGAAGCCGAAGCGGTGCGATTCTCGAGTCTCGTGACCGACATCTCGGTGTGGCTGACTAAAGCGGGTTTCGTGACTCCCGATCCGGTGAGTCCGGTGCGAGTTGGTTATCACGATGCGTGCCATCTAGCACACGCGCAGCGAGTCCGCTCCGCACCACGAAGCCTTCTACAGGGTATACCCGGTATCACGCTCATTGAATTGCAAGAGAGTGAACTCTGTTGTGGCTCGGCGGGGACCTATAATATCGACCAACCTGACATCGCTGCGGAGCTTGGGTTGCGTAAGGCCACTCGCGTTCGTGAAGCGGATGTCCGAATTCTGGCGGCGGCCAATATTGGTTGCCTTGTTCAAATCCGACAGCATCTCGATGCGTTGGGTCATGAGACCGAGGTATCTCATCCGATCGTGCTATTGGATCGAGCTTACCGAGGTGAGTCGTTGATCAGGGGCGCTTTGGAGAGTTCGAAGGCTTAGGAGCATCGGCGGGACATGCCCCGCATGGACTCCCTGTCTTCGAAAGACGGGACCTTCTTTGCGGGCAGGCAAACATGAATCCAGCGTTGGCGGCGTTATGGACGTCGGGGGGCAAGTGCGTATTGCTAGGAGACGCGGTCACACTTACCGCGGAACGCCGCGGCGGATTTGTCGCCCGGCTGCGCGAGCAAGTTCGATCGGTTTATCCCGATGCCGGCGTGGAGCTGATCGTTTCGGCGCGAGCCGGTAGTCGCGTTCCCGATTTGGCGGAGCAACTCGATGGCGAGGTCCTGCCGCTTCAGCCCAAGATCGTCGTGGCACTCTTGGGTGTCACGGATGTCTGGTATGCGTCTCGCGGAAACGCGACGCCGGTCGTCGAGTATCGGGCCGCCGTGGAGCGGATGGTTTCGCGATGTCGGGAGGCTGGTGTGACGCTGCTGCTGGGGACACCCATGCTCATTGGCGAGCGAGTCCACGGTGGCAACTCCTTCGACGAACCACTGGCAAACTGCGCGCGAATCGTGCGCGAAGTCGCCGCCGCCGCGAAGGTTGGCGTGGTTGACTTGCATGCTCGGATGCGCGAGGAGCTCAAGCGAAGTAATCCGTCGGACCGCGCCCACGGCATCCTGACGATCGACGGCATCCACCCCAACGATCAAGGCGCGCGTCTAATCGCCAATGGTTTGGCGGAGGCATTGGGGTTCGATGCCTCTCGAGGCGGTCAGCGGCAATTGCGGCACGTCGTTTTGTTCAAGTACGACTCCAGTGTCTCGGTCGAGCGAATTGGTCAGGTGGAGGAGCGGTTTCGCGCGACCGCCTTGGAGATCCCCGGAGTCATGGGATTCGAGTGTGGAACCGACAACAGTCCCGAGGGGCTCAGCGGTGGTTTCACGCATGCGTATATCGTGACGTTCGCCGACGAAACGGCGCGGGATCAGTATTTGCCTCATCCGCGGCATCAGCAGTTCGTGAATGAGGTCAAGCCGCTCCTGAGCCAAGTTCTCGTGGTGGACTTCTGGGCCGACATACCGGGCGAGGGTTAGGAGTCCGGGGTTCCTAGGGCTGCCCGCGCCGACACGCACGGCTTTCCATAGTACAACTCATGCCATGATTTGGCGGGAAACTTCCCGCCTGGGCCGTCGTGGTCGGTTTGCAAGGAGTCAACTTTGGCGGAAGGCCTCTCGGTCGTGTCCTGGCGTCATTGGAAGCCAAGCTCGCAGCCTGTTTCGGTTGTCGAGTTGACGGAGGCATTGTTCAAGCCATTTCGGGTGGAAGGGTGCTCCATCGCGCTGACGGGGTGCCTCTTCGAGGAGGTTCCGTTTTGGCTGAATGACGAGGGAAGTCGACGACGGCTATTCGATTTGGATGGCCGTGAAGTAGTCGATGCCAAGACTCTGAACTGGCTTACGGCTTCCCTTGAGCCACTCGAGCCTGCTCCACCGCAAGCGAAACGCGTCGATCCCTCGGTCTGGCTCCGACAGACGGATGTCTCCTTGGCCGCGGTACCAGGCCAACGGCAACTCGTGTGGGCCCGTTGGGCTCACGGCAAGTTGGTGGTCCGTTCCGTGCGCCACTCCGCCGAAATGCCATTCCAAGGCTGGTCCACGCTGCTAAATCTTGGCGAAACGACGGCTCAACCGTTTCGCTGCTCGCTAACCGGAGCCGAGGGATTTGACATCGTCGCCACCGACGACGACGAGCTGACGGTACGGGGAGCTACGGAGCAGTGCGCGGTGAGTGGTCGTGTCCGGGTCGTGACTCATCTCGAGACCTGCGCGGCGACGGGGCGGCGAGTTTCGTCGGAGTTCCTCGTCACCTGCCCAGTCAGTGACCAGCGAGTCCTGCCGGAGTCATTGGATCGTTGTTCGGTCTGTCACGAACTCGTGGCCTCGACCGTCGTGTCGCGCGGTGTCTGCGCGCAGTGCGATCGATTGGAGCCTCTGACCGAGAGTGGATGGGGAGTCGATTGGCTCCAGCAACACGGCGCCGACCTCACAAGTTGGCGCTGGCGTTGGGTGACGGGAAAACGACTGACCACCTTCGTGGGCCGCCGATGGCTCCAGCGTGAAGTGTGGGTCGTTGATACGGAGACCAAGGGGATCATTCGACGAGTCGCGGGGCGCTGGCGAGGGCGGTGGCGCGATAGCGTGAGCCAAGCCGGAGTGCTTCCGGCATGAATCGGGCGACGCACCAGGCGACTTGGATTGGTGAAGTTGTCAAACTGGGGCAACTGGTGAGTCCTTAGGGGAGTTTCCCCTCGCGGCGGCTCTTGGCGTGTGGGCTCGCGCCGATCGTTCGATTGGTCGCATCGTGAGACGTTGCCCATGACGTTTGGGCGCGACTTGGGAGTGACGATCGCGCGCCAAGAGATGATTCGCGCAGCGCGAGAATAGGTCGGGCTTCTCAAGGCGGAGAGACTCATCTTGGGAGAACTTCTTTCGCGCCGACCAATTGTCCGTCGCCATTCGACTTTTGTTGAGCAAACTCCGGTCCACCCAACGCGTGGTTTCCACGCGCGGGGCGAGGAGTCGAATTGAGAGAAACCAGTTCGCCGTGAGAAACGGTGTGTGGAGTTCAGCGCTTCGGGAAATGCTCGGGCTTGGAAAGCCGCCGCGTTAGCCGCGTGAGCTGGTCGTCGGCGTGGGAATGCGGAGAAACGGCGGAGTGCGTGGATCTCGGGAGGGTCAGCTTTGTGAGCGAGCCGAACGCAGTCCTAGCGCCCAGAACCAAAGTGTCGTTCCCAGCCCAATGGTGGTGACGACGAGTCCCGCGACGATGAGCTGAAAGAAGAGCCGCCCTCGTTTGATATCGTCGACGATGTCGTTGGGCGGCTGGTCGGTCAATTCGACGCTGCGGATGGTGGATTTCCACAGGATGAACAATTGGTCGGCCGGGGCTTGTTCCACGTCGGCCATCATTCGTTGGCGGTTGGCGTCGACTTCGGCCGGAATCTCCATGTTCAGGCGAGAGTACAGCAAGCCGAAGGTACCGGCCAAGATGATCCCCAGGAACAGGATCGCGAGTCCCGTGCTCAGGCCTGACAAATGAACCGACTGCCATTCGCGAGTGGACCGAGGCTTGCCCGCCGGGGCTTCGGCTGGCTCCAACTCACGCAGCTTCCTAAGCGTCGGCACCACGTTAATGGTGTTGCATGAGGGGCACGAGACCTCGCGCCCCGCCTGGGCTTGGCTCACGACGACGGTCGACCCACAGGAGGGACAGGGAAGCTGGAAGTGCTGCGACATGGGGGGGACCTGAATAGCGGGAGACCGAAGTCGGGTCAGGTGAGAGTCCTGAGCCTTGTCCATCATAGCCACTACGCTGCTCGAAGTGACTCGGGTTTGCCATTCCCGCCGATTCGGACTGGACCCGCGAGTTGCTCTGGTTAGAATCCTTAAGACCGCCTGAGAAGAGTTTGCGAAGTTTTCCGATTCCTCCAAGTTAATCGACCGTGAAGACGGTCCTTTGATTGCCGGGGCCCAGGGAAGAGCGTGGGGATCGAGTTTCGCAATGAGGCGTTTCGTTGCAGGCACCGCTTGATCGGTCTCCGCAGAGACCTGCTCCTAGGGAGCGTTCTAAAGTCGTGAGCCTGACGAAAACCTGCAGGTGGAAGGAGGACCATTAGGGTCCTTCAGCGGGGTCAGTGGGAACGAGTGATTCGATTTCGGGTCGCTGAGCTTTCCGCCTCGGCCGTCCAGTGATCTGGGATGCGGTCGGCGGGAAACTGTCGCCGAGAGACTGTCGCTGGGAGACTGATGTGCGGACATCAACTCCGGCAGCGGTTGGGGTAATCGTCTCCCTGCGGGACGCTTGCCGTTGAAGCTCGGGAACTTCGAATCAATCACGGTTTTCATTACGGACTTGGCTAGTCGCGGGAACGCGGTGCTTGGTGTGAGAATCCGTTGCGGCGTTGAGCCGATCGTCGAGCCTTCTTTTCCTAGAGAAGTCTCGTGAAGAGATAGCGGATACCCTCGCACTTAATCACACTGTGGTCTCGTTTCGGGGCGGGCGTTCTCGTTCCGGGACGGGTGTTCTTGTTTTGGTACGGATCGAGCGACACGGCTTTGCATTGGATCACGCGATTCGCCAACAACATCGAGGTCGCCAACGACTTCGAGGGCGGATTCCGTGATCGATCGGATGCGGGTGTGTCTCGGATTCGGACTCGACCGGCTCAAGTTCCGACTGGCTTGAGATCGCGAACACTTGGGAATGAAAAACTGGAGAGACTTACTGCGATCCTTTCAACTTTCCGGCGTCACGAGAGATCGTTTGGTTTCACGGACGCGGCGGGGAAGGGAAGACGGGATCTTTTAAGAACTCCCTGGTCTTTCATCACGAGGCGGCCGATCAACAGAGTTTTTGATGTGTTGGTCCGGTCGTGTAGCGGTTGAAGCAAGTCAATTTCAGGAAGATTGTCCCCGCATCTCCATGGATTGGGGCGGAGCCCGATCGAAGCAGGTATCTGGAGGTGAGTTCCGAGAAAAGACGACCTTGAGGATCAAGCCTCACGGTTTGCCCACGTGTCACGAATTCGCTTTTGCCCAAAGGGCGATCGCGGGTTCACGACGAGTGTCCGATGTCATGGTGTTTCGTGACTCGGCGTTTGATTCACGATGTCTCGAGTTCAAGACTCGGAGTCGTGACGATGGACGCCACGTCATGAGAGACTCGGCACATCGGACAAGTCGCTAAGGACACAGTGTCGCGAAGGACACGATGATGTCTCGCGTGACGGAAATGGAGCAATCGTGGGAAGTGTGATCTCGAAAGGCGCGAGGCGCGATTGCCTGATCGGAATCTCTTGCCAATTGACTCCTGTACGACGGGCACCTCGAAGGGCAGTGGTAGAATAACGTGCTTCGCGACGGCAGAGCCCTCACCGACTTACAGCGATTTCCTACATCCCTAACAGATCCTTCGATTCCTGGACAGCGTTTTGTCGCGTCTGGTCGAGCTCGATGGATGGCCCAACGAGATGGCATTGAGGCGATGGGAAGGAGTTGGACGGAGGGAGGACCGGTGGATGGAGAATCCCGCAAGTGACCCAGCGCGGATGAGGACCGATCGGGAAAACATCCCCGAATCCCTCGACGCGACTCGATTCGGCACTAGCCGACGGGTGGGCCGGTAGACACCGCAAGACGAAGCAAAATGAGCCCCCAGACATTGGCCTAGGAGTGCGACCTTGTACGACGCATTGCTCGACGAATTCGAAGACGAGACCTCGACGAGAACCCGCTCGGGAGCCTCGTTCGATGATGCGGTCGCGGGAGACGTCGAAGACGAAGATACCGTCGACATCCTCGATAACAATACGAACGAACCAGAGATGCAGACAGAGTCGGAGGACCTGTTTGCGGGAATGGACGAGACCGAGTCGTGGTCGGATGACCCCGTCCGCATGTATCTGACCCAGATGGGCGAGATCCCCTTGCTGACTCGGCAACAGGAAATCGCGCTGGCGAAGCAGATCGAGGATACTCGCCGTCGATTCCGAACCAAGTTGCTCGAGTGCGACTACGTCATCCAAGAAGCCTACAAGACTCTGAAGCGAGTTTTCGATGGGGAACTGCCGTTCGATCGAACGGTGCAGGTAAGCGTGACGGACCGTTTGGAAAAGGAACAAATCCTCGGGCGGATTCCTCACAACCTGAAGACGCTCGAAGTCCTGCTCAAACGCAATCGGATCGACTACCACATCTCGCTCGATCGGACTCGCCCCAAGGCCAAGCGGGCCGAGGCCTGGAAGCGACTTTCGCGCCGCCGCCGTCGCGCCGTGCGTTTGGTCGAGGAG
>JAGQPS010000013.1:2448-16319 GCA_020426595.1 Planctomycetales bacterium | reverse complement strand
GAGCTCGGCCTGCGGACTCAGCGCCTTGAAACCAAGATTCGACACTTGGAGGAGTTCAGCCGCGAGATCGACTCGCTGCAGGATCAAATCCGCCAGAGCAAGGCCGATCGCGGTAACCCAGCGGAGCGTAAGGCGAAACTGAAGAAGTACCGACAACTCCTGCGTCTCACCCAAGAGACGCCCACGAGCTTGCGAAAGCGAGTCTCGTACTTGAAGGTCGTGTACTCGCAATACCAAAAGGCGAAGCGCGAACTGTCGGAAGGCAACTTGCGCTTGGTCGTCTCGATCGCCAAGAAGTATCGCAATCGTGGGCTCAGCTTCCTCGACTTGATTCAAGAGGGGAACGCGGGGCTCATGCGAGCCGTCGACAAGTTCGAGTGGCGTCGCGGATTCAAGTTCTGCACGTATGCCACTTGGTGGATTCGCCAGGCGATCACTCGGGCCGTCGCCGACCAAAGCCGCACGATTCGTATTCCCGTGCACATGGTCGAGACCATGTCGCGCGTGCGTACGGTTAATCGATTGCTGCAACAGGAGCTGGGCCGCGAGCCGACGCTCGAGGAAACGGCCAAGCGGGCGGAAACGACCGTCGAGGAAGCTCGTCGCGTGATGGTGATGAGCCGCTTCCCGATTTCGTTGGACCGTCCGGTCGGCAATAGTGAGGACAGTCATTTCGGCGAGCTGCTACCCGATATGGAAGCGGAGAGCCCGGCAACGGGTGCCTCGCAGGAGATGTTGCGACATCGCATCGATCGCGTGCTCAAGACCTTGAGCTATCGCGAACGAGAGATCATCAAGTTGCGTTACGGCCTCGGCGATGGCTACAGCTACACGCTGGAAGAGGTGGGACACATCTTCAAGGTGACTCGCGAACGTATTCGGCAGATCGAGGCGAAGGCGGTGCGCAAACTGCAGCAACCGAGCCGCAGTCAAGAATTGGTTGGCTTCCTCGACTAACCGCCTCGATTCGGCGGTTCGAGTGTGGCTCGTGTCGACGAGACATCCCTCGGTCGCCGCCGATCGGCTATGAAGACTTAGGAAGGGTGAGGTTTCGGCCTCACCCTTTTTTCGTCGGCGGATTAGGTTCGACTCGGCTCCCTCCTTACTTGCCGAGACCTCCGGCAAGTCGCCCGACGCTTTCCTTCGTCGGTTCATCGCCAACGAGCGTTGCTCTTGGTTGTCCCGACTCGTTTATCCGCTGTCGTGACATTCGGCGGGGAATAAGGCCATCCAATACGCGGGGCACGGGGAGTGTCGGCGCGAGGAACGTCGCGATTTTCAGAGTCGGTCCTGGACGCTCATGGGTGGGGACGGTGTTGCTTTCCCGCCACGTCCGGTCGATGCATGTTGCCGGCGGACATCGTCGAGCCACCGACAAGCAACGCGGCTGGTCGAGATGCCATCATCTTAGTGCCCCTGTTTTGACGACGGTCGATCCTCGACATACGGTTTGGATTACAGGTTGCCTTGGCACCTGTCATGGATCGGTTTGGGCACCCACGAACCGCTTCCGCCTCGACTCGACACCTCCGTACCATCGACAAGGATCCACCTATGGACTTTCAAGAGGGCGAAACGCCACCTGGGGTCTCGTTGTGTGGCGCCGACGAAACATCTCTCGTCTCTCAACTTGCCCGCCTCGAGGATGGCCAACGGGCCATGGCCGATGAAGTCGGTCAACGACAAGAACTGCAAATCCAGTTGCTGGAGACCTTGGTTGAGCGGATCTCCTCGATCAGGCCCGAGTCACCTTCGGAAGATCGAGAGGCTTGGTCGGAGCGGTTCCGCGCCATCGAATCGGAACGCGACGAACTGCGGCGACAGCTTGAGGAGAATGGATCGGCTTCTGGCGATGACGAGGAAGCGGAAGATCTGCGACGGCGGCTCGAAATGGCTCTCGACGATCTCCGCGAGGCCCGAGGCCAGATCGACAGGTTGGAGTCCGGAAAGGTCCCCACCGCCAACGGAGATCTCGACTGGGAGGCCCAGAAACGTTGTCTCCTCGAACAACTCGACGATGCCGGTGATGACCTCGCGCCCACCGATCGAATTTCGGTGCAACAAATCATCGATGCGACCGACGAGGTGGTTCGCCGCAAGGACGAGGAAATCGACGAGCTGGAACGATTGCTGGCTCAGCAAAGTGAGAATATCGGTGGCTTCGCGGTGGGAGCCGCGGCGGTTGAGCAGCTGCTGGAAACCGATGAGCTCATCCAACAAGAGCGAGAAAATCTCGATCGCTTGCAAGCCGAATGGCGCGACAAGTTGAAGCGTGCCGAGATCGAGATCTCCATGGAACGCGCGCGCCTCGCTCGCGAACGCAAGGAACTCGAGGCTCAGCTCGAGACATTCGAGCAAGAGAAGACGCGGCTCGAGGGATTGCTCGCGCAGAAGTCCGAACCAACGCGGTGCCGAGACAATTCTCCTCGCAATCGATGGTTTTCGCGCCTGGGTCTCTCGGATTCCGGTGAGCAAGGCTAATCCGGGTACCGAGCATCGAGAGTGCCCGACTCCACTCCTCGCGCGGATCGAGGTTTCTAGCGCGCGACGCGGGAGGGACTGGCGGCACGGTCCCTCGCTAGTCGACGCCTCGCGGCCGTTCGCGACTAGGCGAACAGAGGCAGGAACGGTCGTCCCGTATTGATCGTGGGACGTTCTGGCCGGCTGCCGTGCAGGTAGGTCAACTGCATTGGATTGATGCCAAGGGCATGCAGGATCGTCGCATGAATATCGAGCACATGAAGCCGCTGTTCGATGGCATGGAGACCTAGCTCGTCGGTCGAGCCGATCACTTGACCACCGCGAACGCCACCGCCCGCCATCCACATCGTGAAACCATACGAGTTGTGGTCGCGGCCGTCTCCCTTCTCGCTCATGGGCGTCCGACCGAACTCGCCGCCCCACACGACGAGCGTGCGGTCGAGCAAGCCTCGACGCTTCAGGTCCTTGAGCAAACCCGCCACGGGTAAATCGGAAGAACCGCAGTTGGTGGAATGGTTCTTTTCGATGCCCGTATGAGCGTCCCAGCGACTCCCCGCGCCGTGATAGAGTTGGATGAAACGCACGCCCCGTTCGACCAAGCGGCGCGACAGCAGGCACATCTTGCCGAACTTGGCCGTCGGTTCCCGATCCGCTCCATAGAGAGCGTGAGTCTCGGCCGATTCCTGCTCGAGATCGACCGCCTCGGGAGCGGAGACCTGCATGCGAAACGCCAGTTCATAACTGCGGATTCGCGCTTCGAGGTCGTCGCGATCGGCCGTGCCGGCATCGCGGGCGCCTTCGAGACCTTGCATGAGTCCGAGTAAGTCGGCTTGTCGTTCCACCGACACTCCGGCGGCTCGATTCAGATTTCCGATCGGTTGTTCGCCTCCGCGCAATGCGATGCCCTGCAGGCTCGAAGGCATGAATCCCGAGCTCCAATTGCGCGGGCCATTGATCACCTTGCCCGGCTCGTCCTCCATCACGACAAACGACGGGAGGTCGGCATTGGCCGACCCGAGGCCATAATTCACCCAGGCGCCGAGCGATGGTCGGCCACCCACGATGGCGCCGGTGTTCATTTGGCAAACGCCGTTGGAGTGATTCAGTCCGTTCCCCCAGCAGCTCCGAACGACCGCGATGTCATCGACACATTTGGCGATCTCGGGAAGCCAATCCGAGACCCAGGTTCCACACTCTCCGTGACGAGCCCACTTCCGTTGTGAGGCCAACAAGGGCGCGGAATACTCGCCCATCGGAGTAATGATCGGACCAAAACTCTCCGGCAGCGGTTGGCCGGCGAGTTCGTTGAGCTTCGGCTTGGGATCGAACGTATCGAGGTGGCTCGGGCCACCTTCCAGGAAGACGAAGATGACCGAGTCGGCGGTGGGGGCGTGGTGGGCGACCGAAGCCGAGATCGCTTCAGTCGCGAGGGCGGAGCGATCGCCGGCCAACATGCCGCAGAGGGCCAAGGCACCAAAGCCGCTCCCAGCTTGGAGCAGCATCTCGCGGCGATTGAGCCCATGAAGTGGTGACATCAAGTAGTTCCTTGTCGGTCGAGCGTGCCCGACGAAGTTGGCTTATTCGAGGAAGAGAAACTCGTTGCTGTTGAGCAGGCCGTGACAAAGGTCGAACCAAGCCGCGGCGGTCGCTTGCTGGGCGTCGAGCCCCTCGCGTTCTCCTCGAGCGACTCCCGTTTCGATGAACTGCTTCACGAGATTCCGTTCCTCGCTTGTCGGTTGCCGCCCAATGGCGCGCGAGAAAGCCGCCTCGATCGCGGTTGCCTCGTCCCAGCCACGCTCCACCGGCGAAACCGATTTCGCGAACGCTTCGCTACGCGCCCGAACCCACGGATGATTGAGCAGCAGCAACGCTTGCTGCGGAGTCGTCGTGAGGTTGCGACAGCTTTGCGAGCGAATCCGGTCGGGATAGTCGAACACCGACATGACCGGTTCGGGAGAATTGCGGAGCACCTTCACGTAGATCGATCGACACAGTGCGTCGTGATTCGCGGACGGGCCTCCCACGCGGCCCTCGAGCTCACCCGAAACGGCCAGCAACGCATCGCGAATTTGTCCCGCCTCGAGCCGACGTCGTTGGGTCCGCCACCAGCTTGAATTGTGGGGATCTCGTTCCAGACACGCGGCTTCATCGACCCGTTGGCTCGCCTGCCGATAAGTGGAGCTCGTCACGATGCTTCGTACGAGCTGCTTGAAGCTCCAGCCGTCATCCCGCCAGCGAGCAGCCAGGAAATCAAGCAATTCGGGTTGAGCCGGTGGAGGCGTGAGACGTCCGAAATCGGCCGAGGACGCGACGAGCCCGGTTCCCATCAATCGTTCCCAAACGCGGTTCGCGAGCACTCGCGCGGTGAGAGGATTCTCTCGCGAGACCAGCCACCGCGCGAACTCCAGGCGACGCGGTTGTTCCAATGGAAACTCGGGGTTCCCGCCAGGGGGAACGAGAACCAACGGCAGGCCAGGGGCGACGGTTCTTTCCGTGTCTCCCAGAACCGGCCAGCTCACGATGGCCGACGGAATCTCTTCGACTCCCAGCGTATGGGACGGCGCGGGAGGAAGCTCTTGTTCCGCGGCCTTCAGTTCGTCGCGAAGCGTTTGCCAACGAGTCAACGCATCGCCGGTCAGTTTCTTTTCAAAATCGAGCTTGGATGTTTCCAGCGTGATCTGGCGAGTCGCCAGTTCGACCAACTGTTGCTCCAGGCTCGTTCTTTCATTCGGCTCGAGGGCGAACATGCCACGAATGTTGGGCGGGAACTTCTCCACCGCCGATCGCATCGCTTGGTCACGAGCCTCCGACTCAAGAGCCGCCTTCTCGTCGAGCAACGTTTGATACTTGGCTCGCCATTGCGTCACCGCCCGCGAATAAGCGATTCGCTCGTCCGCGCCGAGCAGCGGAACTTGATCGCTCGCCGAGAAACTGGCGAACGTCGCTTGGAGACGGAAGTAGTCCTCTTGAATGAGAGGATCGTATTTGTGGTCATGGCACTTCGCGCAACCCAGCCCCATGCCCAGCAGCGCATCGGCCGTCGTTTCGGTCACGTCATCGAGAATGTATTGCCACTGGGTTTCGGCGTCGCGTTGGTTGTACTCGTAAATCCATAAACGCAAGTAACCCGTCGCCGCCAAACTGTCGGCCGTGGCGTCGGGGAGCAAGTCACCCGCGAGTTGTTCGGTCAGGAATCGATCGAACGGTCGGTCATCGTTGAGCGAACGAATCACGTAATCGCGATACCGCCACGCACTCGGCCGAAAGTCGTCCGCCTTGTAGCCATCGCTTTCGGCGAACCGGACCCAGTCAAACCAAGCTTCCGCCCAGCGCTCGCCAAAATTCGGCGAATCGAGTAGTTGATCGACGAATCGCTCGTAGGCGCCCGGTTCCGTATCCGCCAGGAACGCGGCCAGCATGTCGGGGGTCGGCGGCAGACCGGTCAGGTCGAACGCCACGCGCCGGGCCAATGTTGCCCGATCCGCTTGCGGTGCTGGTTCAAGGCCGTGATGGCGTTGGGCACGGAGCACGAACAAATCCAAGTCGTCACTCGCCCATTCCGCGTCGCTCAGCATGGGCAGTGATGGGGCGACGAGCGGCTGATAGGCCCAGTGTTCCCGATCCTCGGCCGACGGTTCGCGACTCGTAAGGTCGCGTTGCAACACCGAGTCCGATGGCCACGCCAGTCCGTCATCCACCCAGTCCTTCAAGCGTTGACGAGCGGCCTCGTCCAACATCTCGTCGGGTGGCATTTCCAGATCGATATAGTCAACGGCCGCGACGAGACGGCTCGCGGAACTGTCGCCGACTTCCACGGCTGGTCCAGAATCGCCGCCAGCCAAAAGCGCGGCTCGCGAATCAAGTCGTAGGCCACCTTCCTGCTTCGCGGCGGAGTGACATTCAAGGCAGTGAGCGACGAGCAGCGGGCGGATCTCATTCTCGAAGAACCGCAATTGATCCTCGGAAAAGCTTGAGCTCGACTCGGCCGCCACCGCGGGCTCCGATTCTTGGGCGCCGACGGACTGGCTCCAGAGCAACACCGCGAACAACAACAGCCCGACAGCCGACCACCCGCCGCGAGCCATTCCGACTCGCGAAGCAAAGGGGAGTTTCCGAGCGACCGCACCCGCTACGCCGTGGTTTACGAAAGAGGGACGGACGGGACCGGGGACGGTTGAGCCGTTGGAGCCAGGGCTCCCGGAAAACCCGACGTGCCGCGGTAGCCAGAAGTGCGTTCGAACCACTATGGAGGCCCTCTCCGGATCGAAATCAAACGGCCAGTGCCAGTTCATCAGCCTGCGTTATCACAGGGTACCAGCTGGCGCCGCACGCCTCAATCTTGACCCCAAGGGGCGATAGCTCGCCGTTACCATCCGGCTCCCACGATTCGGGGTGGCCTCGCTGTGGGGCCACTGATGGTGCTCGTGAGAGAGGCTGAATGGAGAACGTTGTTCCCGTCGACCGTGCGTCCGATCCTGGTCCCGCGCGCTTGGGCGGTGAGGCCTCGGGGGCGACCGATCGGCGCGGACTGGTTGGGTTGGAGAAGGGAGGCTGGAATCTGCGTTGGGAATGCCTAAGATGAGGGTCCGGCGGGAAACGCGAGCACGGGTGATTGAGACCGGTTATCGTATTTCCGTACCGAAGCTTGTCGCATCCACTGCTGACACTCTCTTGCTTGCTAACGACGAGGTGACGGAATGCACGCCCTGGTTCAAGAGGACTTCCCTGCGTTGCTCGCTCAGGCCGAGAAGATCGTGCAATTCGCGATTCTCCTTGGCGTGCTCGTCGCGCTGATCCTGTTGATCGCCTTCGTCGGACTGTTCGCGGCTTATTTCCGATGGTGGATTCAGTCGCTCCTCACGGGCGCGGGAATCGGGTTCTTTGATTTGTTGGGCATGACCTTTCGAAAGGTCAAACCGGCGGTCATCGTCCGATCGAAGATCATGTCGGTGCAGGCCGGATTGACCGACCCCGAATTGACGACGCGTGCCATGGAAGCGCATTACCTCGCGGGCGGCAACATCGCTCTCGTGGTGCGATCCTTGATCGCGGCGAATAAAGCCAAGACGATTCAACTTTCATTTCGCGAGGCCGCGGCGATCGACCTGGCCGGCCGTAACGTTTTGGAAGCGGTGCAAACCAGCGTGTATCCGCGCGTGATCGACTGTCCCGCGAAGGGCGATGCTCGCGCGAGTCTCGATGCCGTGGCTCGCGATGGCATTCAGCTCAAGGTCCGTGCTCGCGTGACGGTGCGAGCCAACCTGCAGCAGTTGATTGGTGGCGCGGGCGAGGAAACGATCATTGCTCGAGTCGGCGAGGGCATCGTCAGCTCGATCGGCTCGTCCGATACGCACAAGGTCGTGCTGGAGAATCCCGATCTGATTTCCAAGGCGGTGCTCGGGCGACGGCTCGATTCGCAAACCGCCTTCGAGATCGTCTCGATTGATATCGCCGATATCGATGTGGGACAGAACATTGGAGCTCGCTTGCAGGCCGATCAAGCCGAGGCCGACACGCGCGTGGCTCGAGCCAAGGCTGAAGGTCGTCGCGCCAATGCGGTCGCGGCCGAACAAGAGAACACGGCGATGATCGAGGAAAGTCGCGCTCGAGTCGTCGAAGCGGAGGCCGATGTTCCCAAGGCAATGTCCGAGGCTCTGCAAACGGGCAAGATCGGCGCGATCGACTACTACAAGCTCCGCAATCTGCTCGCCGATACCGAAATGAGGCGCTCGATCGCCGGTACCGGAAGTGGCGGACGTAGCTCCGCGTAGTCGACGGCCGATCGGCTGGGCGAAACAGCGGCGGTTGATGGCGTGTTGGAACGTAACACGCCGAAGAGAGGCCGCCGGGACTCGGGAAGAAGGTGAGTTATGTCGCGCGATCTGGACGACTTCCTCCGCAAGGCGGCCGAACGACGCAATCAAAAGAAGGCTCAGCGGCAAACACCCGTTCAGTCGCCCCCTCCCCAGAGCGCCCGCCAGGAACAACGCCCGGCCGCTCAACAACCCGCGGCGAGTCAACAACCCGCTCGGCGGACCCCTCCCAAAAAGCAATCCTCCTCAAGTAGCCGTCGCACCGAATCCGCGTTTGGACAACAGTCGCAGCAAGACTTCTACCAAACTGGGAATGCCGCGCTCGCTCCGACAGGGCCGGGCGTGGATCAAGCCGATGAGCGTATGACGGCTCATCTTCATGACGCGTTCGACCACAGCATGGGCGAGATTGGCGATCCGACCTCGAGTCTGACCGCCGACGAGCAGGCCAAGGTCGCGAATGCCGATATCGCGGCCGAAATTCGCGCGATGCTCCGTGATCCCAATGCCGCTCGAAAGGCCATTGTCTTGCGGGAGATCCTCGAGCGTCCCGAACACAACTGGTAGGCGCCACGCCGGCCGGTTTCGCGAGGATTGGTGCGATCCGTTCCTATTCCTTTTGGGAGGTCGCCGCGAGGCGGGGCTTCCGATCGCCGCCACCCATGCCTACTCGCATGGGGCGCTTTCACTTTGGCGTGATTCTCGCGCTCCGTCGCCTCTCCTTTTCAGAGCCCCCGTTTTTGTCGACGATGGCGACATCGCTTGAAACGAACGGGCGTTGGCTCATGCGCCCGGTGAAAGAGTCGTGACTCCCTTGCAAAGAGGTTGGTGTCCCATGCGTGGCCCGGACAATACTCGAATCGGATGGATTGGGACCGGCGTGATGGGCCGAAGCATGTGCGGCCACTTGGTCCAAGCGGGCTACCAAGTGACCGTCACCAATCGGACTCGTGCCAAGGCCGAGGAGCTAGAAAAGGCTGGCGCTCGCTGGGCGGAGACTCCCCAGGCCGTGGCGCGCGAATCGGACGTCGTCTTCTCGATCGTCGGTTTCCCGGCCGATGTCGAGGAGGTCCTGCTGGGTGACTCGGGCGCTTTGTCCGGGCTCGGTCCTGGCGGGATCGTCGTCGACATGACCACGAGCCGCCCGGAATTGGCGGTACGAGTCGCCACGGCGGCTCGCGCTCAAGGAGCCCACTCCATCGATGCTCCGGTGTCGGGAGGTGACATCGGGGCTCGAGAAGCTCGGCTCAGCATCATGATCGGCGGCGAGGAAGAGGTCGTGCGATCGTTGTGGCCGTTGTTCGAGACGATGGGAAAGACGCTTGTGTATCAAGGGCCCGCCGGCGCTGGCCAGCATACCAAGATGGTGAATCAGATCCTGATCGCTACCAATATGATCGGGGTTTGCGAGGCTCTGTTGTACGGGTATCGCGCGGGGTTGGATCTCCAGACCGTGTTGCAGTCGGTGGGATCGGGAGCCGCGGGCAGCTGGTCGCTGAGCAACCTCGGGCCAAGAATCATGGAGAATCGATTCGAACCTGGTTTCTTCGTCGAGCACTTTATTAAAGACATGGAAATCGCGCTCGACGAATGTCGCCGCATGAATTTAGCCCTCCCCGGACTTGCCCTAGGGCATCAGCTGTACGTGGCGCTCAAGGCTCAGGGGCACGGACGTGACGGTACGCACTCACTACAACTCGCGCTGGCTTCGTTGTCGGGCATCGATTGGACTGATCGCCAAGGCTAGGTTCAGGCGTGCGCCGACTTGGGGCAATACCGCCGCGCGACCCATGGAGCGATGAGCTTCGACCCACCTGATTCGCAAAGAAGCCGCCGATGACCGATATCGCACTCGATCCCCAGCTCGTCCGCGCCGACTTTCCCATCCTGTCGCGCGTCATGACGAAGGGGAGACCGCTTGTGTTCCTTGATAATGCCGCCTCGACTCAGCGGCCTGTGTCCGTGATCGAGGCGATGGATCGGGTTTACCGAAACGCCTACGCCAACGTTCACCGAGGCGCCCATACGCTCAGCGAGGAATGCAGCGATCTCTACGAGCAGGCTCGCCACACGGTCGCGCGGTTCATCAATGCATCGCACGTCGAGGAAGTCGTCTTTACGTCGGGCACGACGATGTCGATCAACCTCGTGGCCCACGCTTGGGGCGAGGAACGCCTGCGGGCCGATGACGAGATTCTCGTTACGCAAATGGAGCATCACGCCAATCTCGTGCCTTGGTTTCAACTGGCCGAACGAACGAACGCGAAGGTGAGATTCCTGCCGATCGAGGCGGACGGAACATTGTCGTTGGATCGGCTCCGCGCGATGCTCTCGGAACGCACGCGTTTGATCGCGTTCGCCGCGGTGTCCAACGTACTCGGGACTCGCAACGACGTCGCCCAGATCGTGCGAATCGCTCGTGAAGCGGGAGTCGCCACGTTGGTCGATGCGGCTCAGCACGTGCCCCACGATCCCACCGATGTCCAGGCTTGGGGAGCTGACTTCGTGGCGTTCAGCGGCCATAAGATGCTCGGGCCGACGGGGGTTGGCGTGCTGTGGGGGCGACGCGAATTACTTGATTCGATCCAGCCGTTCCTGGGCGGTGGCAACATGATCGAGGAGGTAACCGAGCAAGGGTTCACCACCAAGGCGAGTCCAGCGCGATTCGAAGCTGGGACTCCACCGATCGTCGAAGTCATTGGACTGGCGGCCGCCGTCGACTATCTCTCACGATGGCCGATGGAGGCGATCGCACGCCATGAGCATCGCTTGACCGAAGTGGCGATGGCGGGCATGAGCCGCATCGATGGGCTGCGGATCCTTGGTCCGGCTCCCGATCAACGAGCGGGGATCGTATCGTTCGTCGTGGATGGAGTGAGCCCCCACGATCTGTGCAAGTTCCTCGACCTTCGAGGCTTCGCGCTACGCGACGGGCATCACTGCGCCATGCCGTTGCATCGCTCGCTCGGGATCGACCACAGCGCTCGGGCCAGCTTCTACCTGTACAACACCGTCGAGGAAGTCGAACGATTCGTGGAGACTCTCGCCGCGACGATCGAAAAGCTTCGCTGAAGGTCAAGGGGTTTTAGAAGAGGTTACCGCGATCGGCGCGGGAGGTTGCCGCGGTCTAGCAGTCCCGCTCGGGACGATTCGACAATAGACCACCGATTTATTGGTGGGTTACTCGTTGTTCATCGATGACCGCGCGGCGGGCGACGGCGTGTTGGTAGAGCCTGAGATCGAGCGCGTCCCGTTGTGAGATTAGATCGATCAGCTCGGGATCATCGGTCGCTGGCTGGTAGATGGTGGAAACATTGGACGGTTTCCGTGGCGGTTTCACTCCGACCGCTCGGCAGACAAATGGAATGTCCTCGCGGCTCCGTTCGATCAACCCCACGAACCAACATTGATCGATGAACCGACACGCCTGTTCGAGATGCGATTCGGTCATCTCGCCGTCCGCCGTCGCGTCCTCACCTTGCATCGCGAAGGAAAGAAATCGAACCATGTGATTGCCCGTGTACACCTGGAGCATCCATTGCTCAAAGGTTAAACGGGCCTCGGGGGGCCCCATGATCGACAAGTCGCGCTGCTGAAACGGATGCCGTGGATTGTCGGCGATGCCACAATGGTGGTTGTACAGCGAAATCGTCCGCTGGAAGGGATGCCGGACAAACGTGAAGTATCTCGGGGGAAGCGCCGAAAGCTCGTGCAGCCCGAAGTGCACGCGGTGCCCGAAAAAGAGCTCCACCCTGTCCGGCGCGAGACGCCGATTCTGAATCTCGGCTTCCGCCGCCGCCCGCACCGCCCGACGAGTCGTTTGGTGATCGCCCAGACAAATGGCTCCACGCCCCGCCGTGCCAAATGCGTGGACGAGCGTCGTGCCGCCGCATTTCGCCACATGAGCGAACAAGTAGCAGTAGGAAGGAGCCTGACGGCGCAAAAACCACATGAAATCACGCCGTAAAGGTGAAAGCCGAAATGGGGATCTAGAACCCGCTCGCGATGGGCGGCCAAGCCCACGTACCCCTTCATTCTAATTGCCGACGGCGAACTTTCGAACGCGCCTCGGGTCTCTCCCGAGGCGGGGCTGGCCGCGTGGCCTCCCGCGAAGCGGGGTGACTCGGGGGCCGCGATGGCTGGTGCTCGGACTGGCGACTCAAGGGACTTGCGAGCCTCGTCCCGTACCGACCATGCTCGTCAGCCGTTAATCTGCGGACCTGTTCCAGTACCCTCCACCAGCTCGAGTACCGTTCATCCGAGAGTTTCAGCATGAATCGTCAGCTACGAACCGCGTTGCTTCCTGGTTGGACGTCGGAGTTTCCGGCGGAAGAACCGGGAGGCGTGGTAGCGGTGATGATCGATATCCTGCGGGCCTCGACGACGATCGTGACGGCGCTGAGCCAGGGAGCGACGGGAGTCGTTCCGTTTCTTGAGGTCAGCGAGGCGCGGCAATGGAAAGCGAATCACCCCGAGGGCCTGTTGGGTGGCGAGCGAGGAGGGCTCAAGATTGACGGTTTCGATCTGGGCAACTCGCCCACCGATTACGGGCCGGAGACGGTTCAAGGTCGAGAAATCGGTTTTACGACCACCAACGGGACTCGTGCTCTCATGGCGGTGGAATCAGCCGAGACCGTGTTGATTGGCGCGTTCGTGAACGCTCGGGCGGTGCTCGAACGCTTGCGGGGGGCGTCACGAGTGTTGCTGGTGTGCGCTGGAACCAACGGCCAAGTGACTCGGGAGGACGTGTTGTTCGCGGGGTGTCTTGCCGACGGCCTGATCGGACAAGCCGACTGGGAGGCTGATGATTCGAGCCAGATCGCAGCCGCGAGTTGGCGTGAGGTCGCTGGGACCGAAATGCCTCGACCAGCGGCTCTGGAGGCCGCGCTCGCCGCGACTCAGGGTGGCCGCAACCTGCGGCGTTTGGGCTTGGCCGACGACTTGGCGTGCGTGGCTCGCCTCGATGCGTGGGAAGCGGTCCCCACTTGGGACCGAGAAACACGGCGAATTTGCATCCCATAGACCGCTTCCGAGTCCCTTGGCTAAACTTGCGGGTTTGCTGGGTCCGTCCGATGCATTGCTCTTAGGTAGTCCCGTCATGGAAATGGATAAGTTGGTTTCGCTCTGTAAGCGACGCGGGTTCTTGTTTCAGTCGAGCGAAATCTACGGCGGCATCAACGGCTTTTGGGACTACGGCCCGCTGGGCAACGAACTCAAGCGGAATATCAAGGCCGCTTGGTGGCGCGATATGGTGACCGCCCACGACGACATTCATGTGCTCCCCGATGCCCCGACCTCGTACGAGATGACCGGCATCGATTGCACGATCATCATGCACCCCCAGGTCTGGAAATGTTCGGGGCACTATGACCTGTTTCACGACTACATGGTCGATTGCCGCGAATCCAAGAAGCGGTATCGGATCGACCAGGTGGTCGGTCGCTGGGTGACTCGGGGCGAGCGAGTCTTCGTGACGGCTCCGAGCGGCACCGACGCGGTGGATGAAATCGAACGAGCCGCCTTGAAGTTCTTCAATCTGCGAGCCAAGGACCGCGAGCAACTGCAGTGGGAAGGGGA
>JAGQPS010000013.1:0-2350 GCA_020426595.1 Planctomycetales bacterium | reverse complement strand
GTTGTCGGGCGAGGAGGGAGCCGCGTTCCTCCGCCCCGAGACGGCCCAAGGGATCTTCGTCAACTTCAAGAACGTGCTCGATAGCTCCCGGCATCGCTTGCCGTTGGGCATCGCTCAGGTGGGCAAGAGCTTTCGCAACGAGATCACGCCGCGCAACTTCACGTTCCGCAGCCGGGAATTCGAGCAGATGGAGATCGAGTTCTTCTGCCATCCCGAATCGTCGCAAGCCTGGTACACCTATTGGCGCAATCGCCGCATGGCTTGGTATCAGAAGCTCGGCCTCTCCGGTGAACGACTCCGCCTCCGCGAGCACGAGGCTTCGGAGTTGGCTCACTACTCGATTGGCACCGCGGATATCGAATACGCTTTTCCGTTCCTGGCGGATGGGGACTACGGCGAGCTCGAGGGCGTGGCGCATCGTGGCGATTTCGATTTGCGGAGCCACATGGAAGGCAAGCTCGACGAGTCGACGAATCCACTTCAGCTGCAGCTCGATGCCGACGGCAAGCCGAAGTGGAAGGGGAGCGGTAAGGATCTGAGTTACCGCGATGAAATCACGGGGGAGCGCTATGTGCCGCACGTGATCGAGCCTTCCGCCGGAGCGGATCGAGCCACGTTGGCGTTTCTCTGCGAGGCGTATCACGAGGATATGGCTCCCGACGAGAAGGGCGAGATGCAAGGGCGGATGGTCATGCGATTCCATCCACGCATCGCTCCGGTCAAGGCCGCGATTTTCCCGCTGGTCAAGAAGGATGGGATGCCCGAGATCGCCCAGGACCTCTACCTATCGCTCAAGAAGCAATTCTCGGTCTTCTATGACGAGAAGGGCGCGGTGGGCCGTCGCTATCGTCGGCAAGACGAGATCGGCACGCCGTACTGCATCACGGTCGATAGCCAGACCCTGCAGGACCGGACGGTGACGATTCGCGATCGAGACTCGCTCGAGCAAGATCGCATTCACCTCGACGATGTCGAAGCGACGCTGCGTCAACGGGTTGAGTCCTAGTCCCGCGCTGGGTCAGGCGGGCGACGAGACTTGCGCGGGCACGCTAGCCGCGGGCGAGGAGGACTTCCCACGGGTGGGAGCCTTACCCGGGATGTAGTGCCGCTCGACGAGCAGGTAAAAGCCCCAGCCCACGACGATGGAAACGGCGAGACTCACCGGCACGACGACGAGCGTCGTCGCGAGTGGCGATGTCCAGCCGCACATGTAGGCGCCGTGAGCGATCGCCTTGACCACGATCGCATGCGACAGGTAGATGCTGTAGCTCATGGCGCCGATCCGTTGAAACGGTCTCAGCGCCGAGAGTCGCGCCAGTCCCGTTTCCCATTGCAGCGTCAGTGACGTCGCCAGCGTGAAACTAAAGGCGACGAAGCGATCGATGTCGTGGTTCGGCATCGCCTCGAGCAAACGCGACGGGTCGCGCAGGTGGGCCAAGATACCCAGCGCAAGGAATGCGTGAATGGCATGCAGTCGCCAGCCCTTGGCGAAGTGGATGCGGTAATAGAGCAGTAGCCCGTTGGCGATCAGCAGCCACTGGCCATCGAAGATCGAGCCGGAGACTTCGATTCCGGTCAGCTTCGAAAACACCTTGCCGCCCATCGCCACGACCGTGAAGACCGAGAACGCGAGCAAGATGCGTCGTGGGAGTAGGAACAGGATCAACCCCGCGACGACATAGAACTGCTCCTCGTAGGCCAAGGTCCAGGTGTTGGGCAGGATGTGTTTCGAGCCGCCTCCCCACACGACATGGCGCCACGACTCGGTGAGAGTCAGGTTTCCGAGCCAAGCATCGGTCGGCAATCGCAGGGGATGTTGGATGGTGAAGGTTCCACCAGTCAACAGGCCGGGCCAGACGGCCTCGAGTCCGATAATGGTGAGCGATGAAAAAGCGAGCGCGGCCCAGTAAGGCGGGTAGATGCGCCGGAAACGACGCTTGGCGAATTCAGTGACACCTCCGCGATTCGCTCGACTGGAGAGCGTCGCCATGATGCAATAACCGCTGATCACGAAGAAGATTGGAACGCCAATCCAGGCTCGAGAGGCGAGCCAGAGCAGGGCGGAGCCGACGTCGGTCACCGGCTTGTCGGCTTGCCAGAACTCCGCCGAAGTGGCCTGCATGGCGGCATGGAACACGACCAACATGAGGCAACAAATGCCTCGCCATACGTCAAGCATCTCCAGCCGGCGCGGCCGAGGGTAGGGCGAGACGCTCGTCGTGAGGGGACTGGCTTCGTTGGCCATGAAATTCAATCGCTACGGTGAAACCTTCTGCCCAAGGCGCTCGATTCGACAATACATCGAGCCTTGGACGAAACCGTAGCTTGTGCGGCCAATCTGGCCGCCGCG
>JAGQPS010000139.1:5400-12842 GCA_020426595.1 Planctomycetales bacterium | reverse complement strand
CCACCCACCAAAGCCCCATCGATATTGGGCTGAGACAGCAGTTCGGCCGCATTGTCTGGCTTCACACTTCCCCCGTACTGAATACGGATGGCGGAGGCCAGCGAGGCATTGTAACGCGATTCGAGCCAACTGCGAAGGTCGGAATGGACTTCCTCGGCTTGCTGGGGAGTCGCCACCTTGCCAGTACCAATCGCCCAAACCGGCTCGTATGCGATGACGATTTGGCTCGCTTGCTCTTCGGTCAGGCCACCGATCGAGCCCTCGCATTGGGTGCGAACCACTTCCGTCGTTCTCCCCGCCTCGCGTTCTTCCAGCGTTTCGCCCACGCAGACGATCGGAGTCAGTCCGGCGGCGAGAGCGGCTTGGGTCTTGCTGAAGACGCCAGCATCGGTTTCTCCGAACAGCTGTCGCCGCTCGCTATGCCCCAGAATCACGTACTTGCAGCCGATGTCGACCAGCATCCCCGGGGAAACCTCTCCGGTGAATGCCCCCGAGGCCTCGTGATAGCAATTTTGACCACCGACTCCGACGCGTGAGCCCTGCACCGCCGCGACGACTTCCGCCAAGTACAAGGCGGGCGGGCACAGAGCGACTTCGACTCCGTCCTTCAAGTCAGCCTGGGCAATCGCCTCGGCCAAGGCCCGGGCACTTGCTCGATCGGTGTTCATCTTCCAATTGCCGGCAATGAACGGTGTTCTCACGATCGGTATCTCCTACGTGGCCAAAGAGGCCTCAACTTGGAAATGGACGGTTATCAATTCTCTTCCGCGACGCCACGACAGGCTCGAGATCAAACGCCCGCCGGACGGCTCGCTAGAGTTGCTTGCCGACAGCCTCGGCGACCTTGCGAAGCTGCGCGACGAGTTCGCGATATTGGTCGGGGAGCAGTGCCTGGGGGCCATCGCTTTTGGCTTCTTCCGGGCAATCATGCACCTCGATATGCACGCCATCGGCTCCGACCGCGACGCCGGCGAGCGCGCAATCGGGGATCAAATCGGGGCGACCCGTCGCGTGGCTCGGATCGACGATGATGGGCAGGTGGCTGAGTCGTTTGACCACCGCCACGCTGGCGAGATCAAACAAGTTGCGAGTCGCCTTGTCGTAGCCCTTGACGCCTCGCTCACAGAGCACGACGTCGGCGGTCCCTTGGCTCAAGATGTACTCGGCGCTCATCAGCAGGTCTTCGACCGTAGCGCTCATGCCTCGCTTGAGCAGGACCGGCTTGCCGGCTCGTCCCACTTCGGTCAGCAGCACGAAGTTCTGCATGTTGCGTGCTCCGACCTGCAACATGTCGGTGTACTCCGCGACCGTCTCGACGAGCCTTGGGTCGGTGATTTCCGTGACGGTCGGCATCCGTTGGGCTCGACCGGCGTCGCGGAGAATGCGGAGCCCTTCCTCGCCGAGACCCTGGAACGAATAGGGACTCGTGCGTGGCTTGTACGCGCCACCTCGCAAGACACCCGCTCCCGCCTGCTTCACATGAGCGGCGATCGCGTGCATGCGCTCCTCGGTTTCGACCGCGCACGGGCCGGCGATGAGGCCGACATGACCTCCGCCGAAACGTGCCTCGTCAACCCAAGCCGGGTCTCCGACCGATACAATGCTTGGCTGCGGGTGAGCTTCCAAGCTGGCGAGTTTATAGGGAGGCAGCACCGGTACGACCTCCAACACGCCGGGGATGGCCCGCAACGGTTCGGCTCGCACTTTGTCTTCATCGCCGATGATGCCGACGATGGTGCGAAACGTGCCGCGGCTCAAATGAGCCTGGAGGCCCATCGACTCGACGCGCTCAAGCACGTGCTGAACCTGTTCGTCGGACACGCCCGATTTCAAAATAAGAATCACGCTAAGCCATCCCGCCGCGAATGAGCCACGAACCTACCGTACATCGACACCGAGGGCGGTCTCCGTTGGGAAGCTCGTCGCTCGAGCCACCCATGGAGCCGCCACGAACGACGCGCCGAGCTCGCACCTAGAACGAACCGAACGATCCGCGCCGCGGACCGTCATGGAGACCGAGAAGGAATCGCGGCCCACCAACGTTCACTCGCGGAACGAGGGTACTCCACGCGGCCCGCTTGGCCCGAGTCCCAGCGATCTGAGTACCAGCGGCCAGAGTCCCGACGGCCCGAGGCGAACCTCATCCCGCGCCACCGAGCCGCTTACGCGGGCCTATTGGGGCGAACGCCAATCAGCGATCGTATCCCGGCCGCGTCGAAGCGTCGAGAGGGCCGGACTCTACCAATACCGTTCGACGACGATCTGACCTGGGCTTTTCGAGCGGTGCCGCGTGAGCCCCCGAGCGATGAGCAGCTGCTCCATTTCGTCGAGCATCGCGGGATTCCCGCACAACATGACTCCCGAACGTTCCGCCTCGAATCGCTCGCCGGCACGATCCTCCAGTTCCCCACTGTCTAGGAGCGTCGAAATCCGCCCGGTCAACGCATGGAAATGATCGTCCCGACTCGTCGTGGGGATGTAAGCGAAGCGACTCGGATTGCGGTCCTGAAACCCTTCGAGCTCCTCGCGATAAGCCAGATCATTGCCGTATCGCACGCCGTGCACCAGGACCACGCGTTCGTACTGTTTCCAGACCTGACCGGACCGCAGCATCGCGATGTAAGGGGCGAGTCCGGTCCCGGTCGCGATCAGCCAAAGCGTGGAACCGAGCGGGCCATGCGACAGCGTGAATCGTCCCGCCGGCTTGTCCGAGACATCGATCTGGTCGCCCACCGACAATCGATAGAGATGCGGTGTGAGCTCCCCGTCGGGCACGAGGACGATGAAGAACTCGAGGCACGAACCATGCGGCGACGCCACCGAGTAGGGGCGATGCACGTGCTTGTCCCCTAGGGGCAGACCGAGCTGGAGAAACTGGCCCGGTTCAAACGGCAGCACGTCGAGCGCTTCGACTCGTAGGGTAAAGAGCCCGTCGTACCACTCCCGCCGAGAAACGATCGTTCCACGAGTCCACTGCAATGACATCTCGACCTTCCCTGGCTAAGAAAACACGGGCGTCTGGCGTGGCCAGATCGCCCGTGACGAATAAGCAGTCGATGTGGGTGAGGGCTCTAGCGGTTGAACAAGAAGGCGGGACTGTTGACCAGCGCCCAAGCCAAATCCTGCACTCCGACCAATCGCGGGTTTTGCGCTTCGACACGGCTTTGATTGACCGCTTGAGTCAAACGCTGATACCGCAAGTCATTGGCCAGCATCGCATCGCGAAGCACCTGCTGCTGTTCGGCCGATCGCTCGGCGGCGGGCGTTCGCAGTGCGTCGGCCAGCGGACCTTGGAGCGGGGCGCGAGTCAACTCGCCCTCGCTACTCGTGAGGCTCATGCGCAAGTGCCCCAACAGGTGCTTGCCATCGCTGAACTTATGCACGAGCGAGACCTGGAGCATATCGCCCTTCGCCAACGAAACGCGATCCGCGAACTGAATCACCGCCGCGTGATTTTGGTTGAAGGCTGGCGAGATGGCCCAGCCAGTCCCCTCGTTTCCATCGATCGCGCCAGCGACCGCCCAGCCGTCTTGGCTGAAGTCCGCCGACGCGCTGCGCAGCGCGATGCGAGTACGAGCCTCGGGGTTCTCGCGCGAGAACTGCTCGACAATGATTTCGTTGATCACGAAGTTGCCATTTTGGGCTCGTCCCGGTCCGCCGGCAGGCAGGTTCGCGTCGGCCAACGCCTCGAGCCGCAAGCCGGTCAATCCATCGGCGGGAATCGGAGCGGACAGATGATAAGTGTCCTGCCCCATGTTGCCGGTGACCCAGACCGAGCCGTCATCCCGCTTCTCGAAAGTCGCGCCGACGTCGCTGGTCATCTGTTCGAGATTCCATGGTTGCCATTCCACGCTCAATTGCTGAGCGGCTTCCCAGTCGCTTTGACGCGATTGGGCTTGCTCCAGGTAAGCGGCGAGTTCGGCTTCTCGTTCGGGGAGATCCGAACCTGGCAAACGGAGTGTCTCGAGGGCCAGTTCCTTTTCTCGATCCGTCGGATAGCGAGCCAGGAATCGGAGGAATAGCTCCTCGATCAGTTGCTCGTCATCTTGGATCTCGCGGGCCAAACGAGCGAGATCGTTCTGCGGATTGCTGATCGCGTTCGCGAGGCTACTGCCGTTCACGAGCTTCATGACCGGCCCCAGCGCGACGCCACTCGACCGCTCGCACTCGCAAGCGCTTTCACGAACCGGCCGACCAAAGTCGTCGAGGAACGGAACCGAAACGCCAGCATCCGGCAGCTCGGCCGCTCGAATTCCCTCGGGAGCTCCTGGAATGCGGAACGGGGCGCCCGCGGCGAAGTGGAACGAATCGAAAAGCACCTCGGCCGGCAAACGGCGTGGCAGCGCGTGGCTGTAATTGATCGAGTCGTCCGAGTTCCAATCGTTGGTGCGGATCGACAATTGGTAGGTGCGGCTCTTGCAGATCTTCCGCACCAGATGATCGACATCGAAACCGTGTTCGATGAAGTCGCCTTCGAGGTAAGCCAAGAGCTCCTCGTTGGTCGGCGGGTTGCCCGCTCGAATGTCATCGATTGGTTCGATGATGCCGACGCCCGTGAGATAGCCCCACATGCGATTGACGTAGGAGCGAGCGAAATACGGGTTGTCGGCACTGGTCAACCAAGACGCGAGCATCTGGCGGCGCGAACCGCTCGAGGTCGAAACGAATCCGACGTGCTCATAGGGAAAGGAAGGAGGCGTCTGTTGACCGGTGCGGTCATGGACGACTTCGCCATTGCCCGAATCAAACACGATCTCGACCAATGGTACCGCCCCCTCGACCGCCGACCCACCAATGCGTTGGCCGGTGTAAGCCGGGTCTTCCTTGCGGCCGACCTGGGCGAAGTAAGCGGCCATCTCGTAGTACTGGTCCTGGGTCCAGCGCTCGAACGGATGATCGTGGCACTTGTTGCAATTGAACCGAATCGCCAGGAACAAGTGAGTCGTGTTCTCCATCGCGGCCGATGGGTCGCGGAGCACCTTCCAATAAGCGGCCGGAGGGTTCGCCAAGTTCGAGCCCTCGGCCGTCAATACCTCGCGAGCAAACTGATCGTAAGGCTTGTTGGACGCGATCGAATCGTGGATCCAGTTGCGCAGGACCACGCTCCCTTCCTCACCGAGGAACTTGCGATTCACCTGCAACAAATCGGCCCACTTGTTGGTCCAGTACTCGACGTACTCGGGACTACCGACGAGCCGATCGATCAACACCTCGCGCTTCTCGCGGGATGGAGCCGGATCGTTGAGGAAGTCCCGCACGTTATCGGCGGTCGGAGGCAGTCCCGTCAGATCCAAGTAGAGCCGACGAACAAACTCCTCATCGGTACACAGCGGAGCGGCTTGGATTCGCATGCGCTCGAGCTTGTGATCGACCAGTTCATCGATCGAGTCGTAGATCGGTTGTTGGACCCACTCAAACCCGGTACGGTCGCCCATGACGGTCAGCGTTGTCGCCGCATAGGAGCCTTCGTAACGGACCAACACCGCCGCCTCTCCGCGCCGAAGCGTGTTGAGTCGCCCGCCGGGCAGCGAGGAAAGCACCTCGATGTTGCCTCCCTCGACGAAAGCCTCGCGAGTCACATCGCGGACGGCGCCGTCGGAGTAGGTCGCCATCACGCGCATCTGAAGTTGCATGCCGGCTCGCGGCAGGACGGGGAGCTGGGGAGCCACCGAGATCGAGGTCACGCGCGGGCTCGTGTCCAAATCAAAGGGCACGCCATCGGCGATCCATTGACGCAGGATCTCGTAGTACGGCTCGCCCGGCCGAGTCAGCACGCCACCGACGTGTGGAATCGAGCCGCTCGCCTTGAGCAACATCAAGCTCTGGTCCGGAGCGACCCGGTTGAATCGGCGAGCACCGATTTCGTCGGTCAAGGCTCGGAAATCATAGAGGGCGTCGTAGCCACGCAAGGAAAGCTTGAAGCCACCCTTGCCATCCTTCGCGCCGTGGCACGTCCCTTGGTTGCACCCAAGGCGCGACAAGACCGGCTGCACGTCGCGAACGAAGCTGGGGTGATACTCGGCGGTCACGCCGGAGATCGTGAGCGGGATGCGAGTCTCTTGGTCGCCATAGGTCGCCACGAGCTCGGCGGTGCCATCGGCCACGGGGCGGACGAGCCCCGTCGAATCAACCTCGGCGATCGGTGGCTCGACGCGATAATGAGCGGCGCGAGTTAGATCGACCGTTTCGCCCAGCGGCGTGCGCGAGGTCGTCAGCAGTTGCGAATAGGCGATTGGCGTCGTGAGTTCAATCGCCACCGGCTCAATCTGGATCCCACTGATCTCGACCCCAGCGGGAACGGGCGTCTCCTCGAGAGTCAAGGACGACTCTTGTGCGGTGGCGGAGCCTGTCATGTTGGCCGCCCCCAGCATCCATGCGAGGCATGCCGTCGCCACGCAAGAGGCGAGTTGGCGAGTGAAGCGGGGCATCAATGCATCGAACTTATTCATGGCTCTTCAACCGATAGATTCGTTGGACGAAGGGAGCATTGTCTCTGGCCGGCACGAAACGCGTTACTCTCGTGCCGTGTGTGTTCGGCCGTGTGTGGTCCGTCGCGTCGTGCCGGACCACGCGCGGCGATCGATCATTCCGAGGCTGGAGGGGCGGGAGCGTCGGATGCGTTGGTCGTCGGCGTCGCCGGAAACTGAGCGAGCGTCTGACCATCGGCGGTGCGAAAAATGCGGACTCGACCATCGAAGCCCGCCGTTACCACCCAGCTACCGTCCGGCGCGAAGTCGAGCGAGTACAGGCCGCTCTCCGGCACCGCGACATCAAGTTGAGTCGCGCCGTCGGCGGTGGCGTGCACGCGAATGCGGCCGTGTCCGTCAAGGCTACTGCAAACCGCGATCCGTTCGCCCGACGCATCGAAGGTGACGTCGTTGATTCGTCCCTCGATCTCCGGAAAGGCTCGGATCAAGTTGAAGTCATCGCCGATGCGACGCTCTTGTTCACGCAGCATGCGGTACAGCTTGGGGACCCCGTCGGCTCCACCGCAGAGCAACTGATCGGCGGTGGGGTGACGATCGACCGCGGCGAGTCCGCCCTTGAGGGCTCCGGGCGTGATGCTCGTGATGTTGTCGATGAACCGTTGCGTGGGCACATTGACCAGCTTCATCGAACGGTCCCTGCTGACACTGATCACATGGTCACCAGCGGTCGAGAAAACCGTGTCGAGCACCCAGTCGTCATGCACGCCGCTGAACAACAGTTGCTCACCGGATTCCGCGGAAACGCCTCGGATGGTCTTGTCCGGACAACCGAACGCGATCATCTGGCCATCCGGCGACCAACTGGCTCCGTAAAGCGTGTCGAACCCAACGATCTTCGAGAGCGTCAGCCGTTCGGTCGCCAAGTCCCAGATTTGCAGCTCGCCGAATCGTCCGGGCGAACCTCCCGCGACCGCCAACCGCTGGCCATCGGGCGAAAACGCGATCGACTCGATT
>JAGQPS010000139.1:0-5302 GCA_020426595.1 Planctomycetales bacterium | reverse complement strand
GTGACCGCGAACAGCAGCACTTCGTGGTAACCCGACACGGCCAGCCAATCGCCCTGCGGAGCGACCGCGACGCTCGTGACGACCGGAGGCTGCGTGTAGACCGGCGGATGTTCCGCGTCGATCGTGACTTGATTGGAAAGCGGCGTGTCGTCCTCCGCGCCTTGCTCGATCCAGCGACGCAGGACTTCGATCTGCTCTTCGTGCAATGGCGGCTTGTCTTTCGGCATCGCCGCGTTTCCATCGCGCGGCACGATCTGCACGATCAGGTTCGAAGAGTCGGGATCGCCTGGGACCACCACGGGCTCTTCCGATTCGCCCGGCGTGCCTAGCGCCGCGAAATCGGTCAGCACATAGTCACCGCCACGCTTGGCCGGTTGATGACAGCCTTGGCAATGCTCTTGCAAGATGGGTCGGACTTCGCGAAAGAAGCTGACCTTGGGCGGTTCGGATGGTTCCCCTTCCGCTTCTTGGGCCGAAACGATCGAGGCCGCGGTCGCTGAGACCGAAACAACCGCCAGAAGCAAGCTGCTCCTGGTCCAGTGCTGGATCGAGAACGAACGTACGAACATCGGCAGGCACTTGCTATGGAAGGAGGGAAAGCCGACGCGCGAATCGCTTCACCGTGTCGGCCATTCGATCGGAAGTTCCCATCGGGCAGGCAGGGAGTCGAACGCCACTCGGCTAGGAGGCGACGGGCTGAGTCAGCCGCGTCCAACGTGGGAGCCGTACCGGGCGGAGTCAACTCTTTCATTGTAGTGGACTCAAGGGGGCGGATCCAAGCCTCGCCCCCCATCCCGGCTCCCGATTCCGCCAAGCCGTACCGGCTCATTTTGGCGGCGCCGATGCCCTGCCCCCTGGCATCTCAAGCCACTGGGCCTTGCGGAAAGGAAGCCGCAAGCCGATCGGCCCACCCTGTCCGTGGTTCTTCCATGTTCCACAGAGACCTAATCTGGGGGCTCTCGAAGCCACGAGCCCGGTGGCGTCGCGCGAGCCGACGTCCGGCCTCCACGATCGACCGCTTCGGATCGCGTCGAACTCGAGCCTCCGCCTAGCGACCCTCGAACGATCCGACGAATTCGACGGTTAGCGTTCCTTCGTTATCGCGTGGGTCGTTGTCGTACATTTGCAGATACAACCGCCCCGCGTGCTCCGGCACCCAAGCCTTTTCGAGGCCAAGGACAAACGGCTGCGAGGTTTCGGGGTTGCCGGTGTCGACGTAACCCACCAGCGAGCCGAGATTGTATTCCTTCAGCTCGTCCGGGATCTTGATTCCCTCGGCCGTGAGTTCCGCCGAGAACGTGAAGGTCCAACTACCGTTGGCCCGAATCGTGATGGGCTTTCCCGGAATCAACGTCACGCCAGTGTCCTGCCACGGACGGTCGGCACGCACCTCGAACGTTTTTCGCTGCGCGTTGGCTTCGAGTTGCTGAATGGCCGCGATCTTGAGCTGGGCCGGCTCGTACTGAGGCACGAGTTTGAGAATCTCTTGGTACACGACCTTGGCCTTGTCGAGATCCCGATCGCGCTCGTATTCGAGGGCCAGTCGCTCGGCTTGCGTGATAAAGGTGCGGTGCAGCGCGAGCAGTCGCTGATCGCTTGGCAACTCGGCCTGAGGCTCTTCCTCGCGCTGCTGATTGCCTCGACCCCGTCCTTGCGGATTTCGACGCTCCTGAGCTTGGCTCCAAGTCATGCCGAGCAACATCAACGCGGCGACAAAACCGACCAGCACACGACGACTCATGCGTACAACCTCCAACGTCAAGCCACAAGAAGAGTAAGAAAGACCGTCCTGTTCGTGCGTCGTGTGGTTGCGAGCCGAACCCCCGGCGGGAGAGTACGACCTGACGCTGCCCCAACCGATCTCCTGACGCATCCGCATTGGGTGGACATCGAGGCTTCGATATCAGCGCATGCGACAGCGGCGTGTGATGAGGCAACAGAGACGCCTAGATTAGACGCGCTGCCAACGGTTCATGCAACGATCCGGAGACATCGATCGATAGTCGGAGGCGGGGCGGGGCTTTTCGAGGCGAGCCAGTCGCGGGTGGAGGGCTAATCGTCGCTCCGGCTACCCATCTGGCTTGCGCGCAGCAGGTAGTAGGCCACCGTCAGCGCCGTCGTCAAAGCCGCGGCGACGTAGGTAAGGGCGGCGGCATTCAAGACAGCCGCGACTCCACGTCGCTCATCCTCGCGCACGATGCCATGTTCGAAAGCCAATCGTTTCGCCCGCGCGCTGGCATCGAACTCAACGGGAAGCGTGATGATTTGGAAGAGCAACATCATCGAGAACAAAGCGACTCCCACCAACACCAGCATGCCACTCTGGAAGATCATGCCGAGGAAGATCACGAAGTAGCCGAAATTCGAACCAATGCTCGCGGCCGGCGCGACGGCGCTCCGCAACCACATTGGCGCATACCCTTCCGCATGCTGGATCGCATGGCCCGCTTCGTGGCACGCGACCCCAATCGCGGCCAAGCTGGTCTCTTGGAACACGCTCTGCGAGAGAGCCAGCGTCTTGTTGGTCGGATTGTAATGGTCCGACAAGAAGCCGCTCGTGGGGACGACGCGCACGTCATGGATCCCTGCTCGTTCGAGCATCAGGTGAGCCGCTTGAGCGCCACTCATGCCCACGTAACTCGGTACGCGTGAGTAACGCGAGAACGCCGACCGCACGCGCCACGACGCCAGGCCGGAGAGCACCAAGCCGGGCAACATCACCATCAACAAGTAACCCAGGGAAAGGTCGAACGGCATGGACCACTCGCATGTAAACGTACGGAATCGAAAGGTGCGGAATCAAAGTGCACTGGGACGCGATTCCACCAAGGCGGAGCCGGCAGGCACTAGGATCGACGGCAGGCAGTTGGATCGACGGCAGGCATAGTGACCAGCAACGGACGCGGTGACCGGCGGTAGGCACTGAGGCCAGTGGCAACTACCGGGACCGGCTGCCTGGGAAGCCGCGTTCTAGTTCTTGGTTCGCGCCGATCGAAACGCCCCGGCGATCGAGTCGCGTCTTATTCGGCATCGTGTGAGCTTTCTTTATGCCACTATTGCCGACTTGAGCCCGCTGGCCAATTAGTCAAGTCGCGAGCCCACGAACCGGTCCGCCGGACGTCGGCTTACGAGACGTGAGGATACGCGGCATTCGCCGCATCCCGCCAAGCGTCGATGGTTCCACTGCCTGGGAGAAGCGCCCGGTGGCCGACTCGGCGCCGGAACTGGGCTTACTGGAAAAGTGTTCTCGCCAGTTGGTGGCCCCTCGGCTTCGCCGTGAACGAGCGTGCGGATTTCCGTGAGCGACCGGGATGCCCTGGCTCACTACTCACAGACGCGTCGAACGACGAGATCTTACGTGAGGCGTGTTATTCGTCCGCATCCCGTGAAGGGACTCTCTGCCGAATTGGTACCATTCGTTCGGAGGTCCATTGCCAAGCGGCCGACCTGGGAAGGGAGGTGTCGACCCACTGCCCGCCGAATTCGCGCAGTCGCAAGGAACTCGCCTCGCGCCGCCACGATTCGCTATTGGAGCCGTTGGAAGCGATGGCATAGAGAAAGCCCTCGAACTCGCCTTGCGTGGGCAGCCGCAAGTCGAGTTTCAGCGATTGGTTCTTCTCCAATCGCAACGGCCTTCGATCACTTCCGAGTAAAGGAGCGGTCGCGATGCTCGGCGCGTTCTCCGCCGATAGGCTCAGCAAATAGATCGCGACTTCGCAAGGCACCGGCGACCGCAGCGTCAAGGTACTGGTGGCATCGTGAGGCAGGACCTGCCAGCCGAACTCATCGATGAGGCTGGGTTCGATTCGCGCATCGAGTGGGAACTGCTGCCGTAGTCGAGGCAATGGTGGCAGCGGATCCCGCTGTTCAATCCAATGCTCGACGAATAGCGACCAGTCGTTGGGGTCGAGGTCGCGGTCGGTTCGTCCGTCGCCTTGTCGTAGGTACCACCAGACAAAGCTCGCGGGTACCGTCGCGGCGATCGAAAGCGCCAGTCCAGCACCGAGCCACTGCTCCATCGCTCGGCGTCGATCCTCGGTGCCCAGCAGCGCCTCCAGCGCCGCCGCGAATTGGGCGGCCGACGTCCAGCCGCCCCGAGCGGCAGCCCGCTCGCACCTTCCCGCGATTCGCCGTAGCGTGCCTCGCGCGGCGCGGCTCAAGGCTCGGTCGTGTGGTTGCCGATCGACCGAGAGGCTCGGTCGCCATCGTCGCTCCAGCACCAATTGGCGCAGGAGCCGGCCCAGGGCTTGAATGTCGTCTTGCACACTCGTCGCGGCTCGAGGCGAGGAGGGATCGTGGGCACGGGACTGGTCGGTTCGGCCGTCGTGCGACTCGTCGGACACGGGACCCGCGAGCCCAAAGTCGACCAGCACGAGTCGTCGGTCGGTCGTCACGATCAGATTGCGTGGCGCGAGGTCGCGGTGGACCCAGCCAATCCCATGCAATTGTTCGAGGCCTCGCGCGATATCGATGAGCCAGGTGATGGCGAGCCTGGGAGGAACGGCGTGTTGTTCCCAATACTGTTGCAACGATTGGCCGCTGAGAGGCTGAAGCACCAGATACTCGGCCTGCTCATCGACCTCGATTCCCAGGCACTGCACGATCGCCGGATGCTGAACACTGCAAAGCGCGCGAGCCTCGTCGACTCCCGATCGACGCGAGGCGAACGTACCGGCGCGGTAACGCTTCACGATCACCATGCGATGAGCGTGCGGGTCGTAGCCTAGCCAGACGACCGCTTGGCCTCCCTCGCCCACGTAGTCGATGATTTCGTACTTACCAACTCGAGGCGGAATGGCTCGATCGTCCGACTCGCGAGACCAAACGAATCCCGCGAGCGAACGAAGGCTCAGGACTACGTCGCGCAGGTTAAGTACTTCCTCCGGAGAACAGTCGGAGAGCCAGTCCTCGCTCGAAGGCATTGGAGGCGATTCGTCGCCGGAGAAAGGTGTCGTGGAGTCACTCATCCCAGCGTCTCGGTTAACTCGAGCTGTCCCTTGAGACGGCGGATGGCCTTCAGAAACAAGCACCGAGCCTCCGATTCGCCGATGTCCAAGCGTTGGGCGATTTCGCGGTAGCTCGTCGCCGCGAAGACGCGTAGCTTCACGACCTCGGCCAATTCGTGGGGAAGTCGCTCAAGCGCGATCATGAGTCGCATGCGACTTTCGGCCCGTTCGAGCGCTTCCAGTGGGGCTTGCGACGATGGGCTCTCGGCGTCGACTTCGTCGTTCGCTTGCCGTTTCACATCCCGCTTGCCCGCCAAATGGTGTCGACGCAGCTTATTGAGATGGCCTCGAGCAAT
>JAGQPS010000138.1 GCA_020426595.1 Planctomycetales bacterium | reverse complement strand
GGTGGTGGAGGACCCTTCCTCGTCACTCAAGATTGGCTTCGGCTCCACGCTTAACCAAGCGGTTTCCGACGAGGCCTACGGCATTGACGCGTTCTCGGTCTTGGCCGTTTCTCCTTCGGAAACCGGTGGCGATGACGTTCTAACCGGCGACGCGGGCGACGACGAGCTCCATGGCCAGTTGGGACAAGACACGCTCGACGGCGGTGAAGGCGCCGACGTTCTCTTCGGCGACGATATCTCCGTCGCGGACGTGCTCGCCGAGGATCCAACACTCCAATACGACGCGGTCACCGGCAAGTTCTACAAGTTGGTGAGCACGCCCATGACTTGGGCCGACGCCAAGGCGTTCGCGGAATCGAGCGAAGTCGGCGGATTGACCGGTCGGCTCGTGCAGATCTCGACCGCCGAGGAAAACGCGTTCGTACAGGCACTCGCGGGAGGCAGCACGGTTTGGCTGGGAGCGACCGACACGGGCCACCAAGACGCCTTTGTCTGGACCGACGGCACTCCAGTCTCGTACGAGAACTTCGCCACCAATCAACCGGCGGGAGTTCAGTACGAGGACGCGTTGGAAATGTGGGCGGACGGAAAATGGAACGACATTAGCGAACTCTCGACTCGAGCTTTCGTCATTGAATTCGATCCACGCGACCACGATGACACGCTCACCGGCGGCCTGGGCGACGATGTGATCCATGGCGGGCTGGGCCGAGACACGGCCGTTTACTCGGGAGCTTCCACCGACTACACGATCACGAACAACGGCGATGGGACTTGGACCGTCACCGACAATGTCGCGAACCGCGATGGCACCGACACGCTGACCGATGTCGAGCAGCTCCGTTTTACTGATCGGACCTTTGATACAACGACCGAGGATTACAACGCGGCACCGACTGACATTTCGATCGTCGCGCCTGGCGAGGAGCTGGTGGCTCAGCCCGCGAGTGTGCTGGAGTCCTACACCGGCTACTCGGGATTCTCGGCGAATGGTGTCGCCTGTGCCGATGGAACCTACGTGCAGCTCTACACGACATGGGATTTTAACAGTGGCTGGGACATCATGGCGCAGCGCTATGACGTCAACGGCGAAGCGATCGGCGAGGCATTCCTCCTCGATCAGAGCATGCTTGGCTACTCTCAGTATGAAACCGATGTCACGACTCTCGAGGATGGCACGCACGTTGTCGTGTGGCGGGATAGCGGCCGCGATGGGCACGCCGAGGGGATCTTCGCCAAGCACTATGACGCGAACTTCAACGAGCTTGGCAACTACTTTCAAGTCAACACGACTTACCAGTTCTATCAGCAGGAACCCGACGTTAGTTCGACAGGAGATGGCGGCTTCGTCGTGACCTGGCGATCCTACGTCGACATCGACGCGGACGGTGACCAAGACGAACTCGATGTCTACGCACAAAAATTTGACTCGTCCGGCAACAAGGTCGGTGCCGAAATCATCGTCGATTCGAGTCCCGATCACCAAATGCAGCCCGCCGTGGCCGGATTCGATGACGGCAGCTTCCTCGTCACCTATCGAACCTACGACAACGCGGCGGATGGATCGAGCCACGCGATTCTCGGGCAGTACTATGATGCGTCCGGTAACGCGGTCGGCGGCAAGTTCGTGGTGAATACCACGACGAGCGGCTCCCAGTTCGAAGCCGAGATGGTGCGTTTGAGTGGAGACAACGTACTGGTTAGCTGGCGGACGGGGGACGGCTCGAGCAACGGGATCTACGGGAAGATCTTCGATTCGAGCGGCAACGTCGTCGCCGACGAGTTCCGGCTCAATACGACGTGGTCGGGTGATCAGGCCCAGGCTGAGTTGACGCGATTGAGTGATGGCGGCTTCATCGTCACATATGCCTCGAGTGATCAAGGCGGAAATTACCGCGCGCTGGCGCAGCGATTCGATGCTTCGGGAAATGCGGTCGGCAGTGAAATCGAGCTCGGCAGCTACAGCACGGGCGCTCGTCAGCATCTGCCCAACGCGATCCAGTTGGCCAACGGCGATCTGGTCTTCCATTGGCAGAAGACCAGCAATTTCACCGCCGAGACCATGACGGACGACGTCATCTATCGCCAGCATTTCGCTCTCGATGGTACTCCTCTCACGGGAATTCTCGAGACCCAGCATTACACCCAAATCACGAACATGACGACGGACGTCGCCGCGTTGAGCACGGGTGGCCATGTCGTTGCCTGGCGCAACTACGGTATGGAGACCGGATCCAACACGTGGGGTATCAGCGCGCAGATCTTTGATGCGGCGGGGAACCCGACAAACGACCCGATCATTCTGAATTCGAACGTTGGTGGCCATCAATACACCCCGGTTGTCGCGGCGACTCCCGACGGCGGATTCGTGGCCGCTTGGCAATCCTCATCCTACGGAGACGGAAGTGGTTCCGCGATTATCGCCGCTCGGTACGACGGCGACGGGAACATGATTGGCAGTGAGTTCATCGCCAATACGTTTACCGCTCAAGACCAGGTCCTACCGGCGATCACCGTTGGTCCGACCGGTGAGTTCACGATCGCGTGGCGTTCGTACGAACAGCATTCCTCGACCAGCGCCTACGACGTGGCAATGCAGCGATTCACGGCGGGCGGAGTGAAGATCGGCAGCGAGGTCCTGCTCAACGGGAACGCGAATGGATCGCAATACGAGCCCGAAGTGGCGACCAACGTCAATGGAACGACGATGGCCGTCTGGATGGACTCGGTGGGCGACTCAAGCGGTTGGGGCATCCGAGCTCGAATCTTTGACGCCGCGGGGAACGAGATTGGCTCTGAGTTCCTAATCAACACGGAATACCAAAGCAGCACGCAAAGCGAACCCGTAATCCGCGCCTTGCCGGACGGTCGCTTCGTGGTTGGCTGGCACAGCTACGGAGCCGACGGCGGACGCTACGCCAGTCAGGCACGCATCGTCAATGCCGATGGGAGCTTCGCGACGGGCGAGATCCAACTCAATCAATCGACCGCCGGCGACCAGTACTACCCGGACATCACGGCACTCTCGAATGGTGGCTTCGCCGCGACTTGGGTCTCATCGGGAGAAGGCCAGAGCTATGCCATTTGGGGACGAACTTTCGACGCGAACGGCAACGCGACAAGCGGCGAGTTTCGAGTCAGCGATATCCCCAACGGCTGGAACGGAGCCCCGACCTTAGCCGAGCGGAACGACGGTTCGTTGATCTTCACCTGGACCGCCTACAACCCGTCCTCCGGTAGCGATGTGATGCAACGCATCTACACGCCCGGCCTGATCGAATCGACGGTCGAGGGGGCGATTCTGGGCAAGCTGGTGGCCACCGACACCAACTCGCTGGATACACATACTTTCGAAATCGTGGCGGCGGATACCAACGACTTCGAGATCGTCGACGGTTACCTGAAGGTCAAGGCCGGGGCGACCTTTGATGCCGAGAACGACCCGCCTCGCCATGTCACCGTGCGCGTGACCGACAGTGTGGGCAACTTCTACGATAAAGAGTTCACCATCAATCCGAAGGCGGTGAACGACGCCCCCTATCAGCTCTCCTTGCCTTCCAACAATATCTCGGAGGCAGCCGCGAACGGGACTGTCGTGGGTACGGTCCAGGTAGCCGATCCCGATTCCAGCGACACCCACACCTTTGAATTGCTGGACGACGCGGGTGGACGATTCGAGATCGACGCGGACACCGGAGAGATCAAGGTTCGCGAGCGCATGCTGCTCGACTACGAGACAAATACGAGTCACACCGTCCAGGTACGCGTGACCGATAGTGGCGGCCTCAAGTACACGCAGAACCTCACGATTAACGTGCTTGATCAGATCGAGAACCGAGTCATCGGTGAGACGGGGAACATCACGCTCACCGATGGGTTCCTCAACATCGACCTAACGCACGACTACATCGATCCGATCGTGATCCTTGGGCCTCCGAGTTACAACAACACCGACAATGTCACCACTCAGGTTGGTTCGCTTACGGCGGATTCGTTCGAGGCTCGTTTGCGCGAGTGGGGCACCTTTGATGGCGCCCATCCTGGCGAAACCGTTGGGTACATGGTGATCGAGCGCGGCGTGCACGTGCTGTCCGATGGCACCGTGATCCAGGCGGGTTCTTTGGAGCTAGGGGAATCGTGGACCAGCGTGTCGTTCGATCAGACGTTCTCATCGTCCCCGGTTGTGTTTAGCTCAATTGGCAGCGCGAACGACGGAGAAGTCGTATCGTCACGAGTCAAGAATGTCACGACGACAGGATTTCAACTCATCGTGGACTCGTCGGAGAACGATTCCTACGTGATCTCCGGTACGGAGAAGGTCTATTGGGTCGCCATCGAGCGAGGAACCGGGACAACCGGTGGACATGATTTTGAAGCCTCGACCTACACATCAAGCAAGAACACTGCCGATTCATCACCTTTTGATCATGTGAGTTATACGAGTAGCCTTGGGCCCAGCCAGGTCGTGCTCGCCGATCTTCAGACGGATAACGGCAGTGATACCGCCGAGATGAGGTATCGAAACGCGACATCGTCGTCCGTTGAGTTCACGATTGAAGAAGTCATTGACGAGGGGCATTCGTCGGAGACGCACGGCTGGGCGGTATTCGAGGCGGGAGCTCTCAATAACTCGGGACCCGATGACCTCGGATTGACATCGAGCTCGGTGTCTGAGAACGCCGCGCCTGGGACCGTTGTCGGTACGGTTCTTGTCGATGACGAAGTCAATGATCGCCATACGTTCCAGTTGCTCAACAGCGCTGGCGGTGCTTTTGCCATCGATGGTTCGACCGGAGTGGTGACGGTATTGGATTCAAGCGGATTTGATTTCGAGACTCAGCCCACTGTCAACATCACCATTCGAGTCACCGATACCGCGGGCAATACCTATGACGAAGTGGTGACGATCAATCTGACGGACGCCAATGATGCTCCCACGATCCAGGACTTCTTTCCATCGGGTGTGACGGCGGCCTACGGATTCGATGGGGTTATCGCGGGTGATTCGTCCATCTCCGGTGGACCCACGATGTCGATCGGCGCGCCGGTGGTTGTGTCGGAGGACGCGGGACATGAGACCTATTCCTCGGGCCTGTTGTTCACCAGCGATTCCAACTGCACCAATCCGGTCGTATCGATTCCTGAAATCCCGAACGTGGCAGACACTCAAGAGATCACGTTTGGCGCTTGGGTCCGATTCGATTCTCTCTCGACCTCGACGGGCTGGGAACGCATTTTCGACTTCGGTGCGGGGCAACAAAGCGACAACCTGTTGTTCTCGAGAAACAGTACGACCAACGGCCTGACTCTCGAAGTCTATTCGGGCGGCACGAGCCAAGGGAAGCTTACGATTTCCAACGCGCTGACCGGGCATGTGGGCGAGTGGCTCCACCTCAGCGCGACGCTTGATTCCAACGGCGACGCGGCGATCTTCATCAACGGGGCTCAGGCAGGCACGTACCATTTCAATCAGTTGCCGGACTTCTCGAACTGGACGAGCAACCTGATCGGCTACTCCAACTGGTCGGGCGATCGAGCGTTCCGTGGAGCGATGGATGACATCGTGATCTTTGATCGAGCGCTGGACGCGTCTGAGATCACGCAGTTGATGGCGATCAACGAGGCGGATGAAGGGACGCGAGGAACGCTCGTGATCGCCGAGGATACCGCGGCGGGCACGAAGGTTTTCCAAGTAGGCGCCAATGACCCGGATGCGGGAGCCATTCTCACCTACAGCCTCGTGGATGACGCCGATGGCCGGTTCACCATCGACGCGTCGAATGGCAAGGTGAAAATCGCCTCGGGAGCCGAGTTGGATTGGGAAGCGGAACGTGAGTATCAAGTCACGGTGCGAGTCACCGATGAGCATGGAGCGACGGACGACCAGACCTACACCGTTCAGATGACCGATGCGAATGACGCGCCCGAGGATTTGATCGATAGTCGGCCCGAGGACGAGGGTATCTCGATCAATCAAGGCACGAGCAATAACCAGTACTTTGAAGTCGTCGACAACTCCGATGTGATCGGCGGTCTGTCCGACTTCAGCATTCGGACCACCTTGTCGACGACCAACGCTGGGCAGGGATACTGGCTCAGCTACGCGACTTCGAACAATGCCAATGAACTGATCTTGGGAGTCCAAACGACTCAGGTCGCCATTTGGCTCGAGAACTCCACCTGGGCGACCAACGTGACGGCCGCCGAGATCGCCGACGGTCAGCCCCATGAGATCACATTCACCCGCATCGCGGCGACTGGGGAAGTTCGACTTTACGTCGATGGAGTCCTGCGCGACAGCATCACGGGCATGTGGCCCGGTGACGGACTCACCGCCGGCGGTACCCTTGTGCTCGGTCAAGAGCAGGATTCCATCGGAGGAGGCTTCGATCCGAATCAGATCTTCCACGGTACCTACTACGATTTGGCGATCTATTCCGAGGCACTGACCGGAGAGCGGATCGACGCGGAAACCGGACGCGACATCACCAACACCGATGCCCTCAAAGCGCATTGGAGTTTTGACTCGCTCGACAACGGGCAGGTCGCGGCGGCGTACGGTCCCAAGCCGCTCACGCTGCAAACGCTCACTCCCGACGGAACGACCTGGATCTCCGGTTCGGCTTCGGAAGTCGGCTCGACGCTACCCGGCACCGTGTTGGAAACCGCCGCCGCGGGGACCGAGATTCTGCGAGTCACCGGGATCGATGACGATCTCGATGTGCTGAGCTACTCGCTGGTGGACGACGCCGGAGGCCGGTTCTCGATCGATAGCGCGACGGGAGTGGTCACGCTCGCCCAGGATGGCGTGCTCGACTACGAGACCGCCACGAGCCACACGATTACCGTCAGGGTCACCGATAGCGAAGGCGCGACCTACGACGAGCAATTCACCATCGGAGTCGAGGACGACTTGCTGCCGGAATGGATTGACAAGGGATTCCAGGTCGCGGGGGCCGGGTATCTCGAGGCGCACCTTGGCGACGATAGCCTCGCCAATCAGTCGTACACGATCGAATACTGGTTCCGGGCCGAGGATCTGGCTGGCGATGACATGCTCAGAATCGGCTCCGGCGGAGGACTTGACGGCAGTATCCATGTCGGTTGGCGTAACGACACGGTCTATTTTGGCCAGTACTCGGACGACCTTTCCTTCGCCATGCCGCGAGACGGCGGTTGGCACCACTTGGCCTTCACGCTCGATGCTGAAACCAAGGAGCAGACGATCATCGTGGATGGAGTCGAGCGTGCGTCACGCACCGCGATCGGCTTGTTCCAGGGTGACGATACCGTTTGGATCGGAAAGTTTGGAGAGTACGCCAGCGGTACCTTTAACGACGTTCGCATCTGGAATGGGGTAGCGCGCTCCGCCGCGGAAATCTCGGCCGACATGAACACTCGGCTTTCAGGAAACGAGGCCGGACTCGTCGCCTACTACACGTTCGACGAAGACGGAACCGGCGCGGGAACTGTCCGCGATAGTTCCCTACATGGACACGATGGTACGATCATCGGCACGACCGAGGCGGTCGCCATCGTGGACGTCGACCTGATCGACGCCGGTCCCGATGTTGAATTCGATGTGTCCGAGGGCGAAGTCGTCCGGCTCGGCGCGATTGCCACCGATCCCGAAGGACAACAACTCTCCTATCAATGGACACAAGTCTCCGGACCAAGCGTCGTGCTCGACGACAGGAGCGCCGCGGAGCCTTCGTTCCTCGCGCCGCAGGCGACGTCCGACTATGACCTCGTGTTTCAGGTCACCGTCACCGACGCCGATCCCGACAACGTTTTGACTCGCACCGTGACCGTGCATGTCGCGGCGGACGACGACGCGCCGATTATCGAGGAGATGGTGCGAGTCGACTTCGACGGGACGACTCAGTGGGGAAGCCTCAACGAATCGGCATTGGAGACGGCTCCGTATGAGAGCGGCTTGTCCTTGGCGAATACCGGAACCATCGCCACTGACTATGTTTCCGTGACTCTCGATCCCGAGTGGTCGTTGGCGGAAGGGTTCACCGTGGGAGGTTGGGTGCGACCCGACACCGTCGGCACGACCTGGCAGACCATCGGCTCGATTTGGTCGGGCTCCGGAACCAACGAGACCTTCTGGTTTGGCTTCAAGAACGATCGGCTCGCCTTTGAAGTCACGACGACCACGGGCAATTACACTCGCTTTGTCGACAACCTCACGTTGACTCCCGACCAATGGTCTCATGTCGCCATGGAGTACAACGCGGCGGCGCAGTCGATGTCGCTGTCGATCAACGGCGATATCGTCAGGACGATCACGGGTATTACTGGCACGCTGATCGAGGACGCCGGCCGACCCATGACGATCGGCGGTCTGAATACGGGGCCGCATGAGCTTGGTTTCAATGGCGAAATCTCGTCGTTCGAGCTGTACGACCGCGCGCTTTCCGCGGAAGAACTCGAGCGATGGGCCCATGGTGAAACCTGGGAAGATCCGACTCGAATCGGCGCGTGGAATTTCGACGAGGGGTCGGGCACGAGCGTCACGAACTCGGTGACCGGCATTGTCGACGGAGCGGTGACGGGGAGCACCTGGTATTCGGGCGAGACCCTGAGCAACAATGTTCCCGCCGGGACCACCGTCACACTGGAGGTCGCCAACAGCGATCCCGATGGCGATGTCGTTCGTCAGACCTGGACGCAGGTCGACGGTCCACTCGTGGAGTTCGAGCACCCGGTTGAATTCACCGCGCTGGCGATGTCGTTCGAGACGACGCCTACTGCCAATTACGGCTCGGGTACAGCCCAACTCACGACGGCCTACGACGCACCGGAAGGTGGCAGCGCGCTGCTCGTCACCTCCGGCACGACGTTGGGTGGAGGCAACTACGGCGGAGCCTACAAGACGCTCAATACTTCGGGTCTGGAAGCAGGGCAGTTGGTTCGTATCTCGTACTGGGCGAAGGCGGTCGATGAGCCGTTGAACCTCACGTTTAGCATCCAGAATGGTGGAGGCGATCAGAACGCCCTTTCCCATGGTCAGGCTATCACCACCGAGTGGCAGCACTTCGAGCGGATCGTCACGCTCGATGTCGTCAAGAACAATCTCTACATCTGGCCCAACGGCTCATCCAAGAGCTTCGTGCTGGACGACCTGCGCATCGAGGCGATTGATGACAGCCGCATCGTGTTCGACACGCCGGCTGGAGTGAGCAACACCGAAATCCGTTTCGAGGTGACCGCCGATGAAGGGAACCTCGAGACGACTCGCGAAGTCTCACTGACCGTCGGAGCGGATGCCGAAGGGCCGAGAATCGAAGCCGGGCTCGTGACGCTCGATGCCCAGTGGAGCGGAACGGACAGTTACAGCCATTTCGGGAAGACGACGGCGACGAGTGATGAACTCATTCCAATCGATATCACTAAGGACTACGTCTTCCGCGTGACGGCTCAGTCAGGAGACGGAGCGGGTGGCGAATACGATCCCAACAATCGGCAGCTTATCGGGTTCGCTTCCTACGATATCGATGGCAACTTCATCCAGAGCTACAACGTCAGCACGGTGAGTGGCTCGGTTCGCACAACACTCGCCCAGCCTTTGGAACCTGGCGATACCCAGATCGTCTTGAACGATACCACCGGTTGGTCGAATGCCGGAGCCAGCTCGACTCGCGGTTTTGCTTGGTATCCCTACACCGACAGCGAAGGCAACACCTACGAGAACTACACACGCAACGTGCTTTATACGGGGGGAGCCTGGGATGCGGGAGCCATCGTCGGCAACGTGATCACGTTGCGCGAGCCTTGGGCGGGGCCTTCTCTGGCTGGTGGAACCGAGGTGGGTAATGCGCTGGGTGGCGGAACTTACAACTACCAGTACTCCGGCGCGATTAGTGATCAAGCCACGGTTATCGAAACGCAAATCTCAGGCATTCAATCGGGTGGTCCACTCAACTACTCGCAATTCCGCGAGGGAACGGCGTTCGTCAAAGGTCTAATTCTCGCCAATTACGACAATACGGCCAATCGGATCACGATTAGTGATCTGGAACTCGTGGAAGTCTCGGATTCGGTCGGCCTCACCGAAGGAGACGAAGCGACCCTAGGGCTTACCACGGACGTCAGCGATGGGCGGGCCTACTTCGATGGAAGTGAAGAGGGGATCCGAGTCGCCTATGACCTTGGGACCGACTTCTCGATCGCGACCGAAGTGACGGTGACGGGACATACCCAGGCCCTTGCACGCGTCGTTAGCTATAGCGGTGATCAGCTCGAAGTTGCCTATACGGCCGATGGCAGCTTACAAGTGAAGCGAGATGGAATTGTTTGGGAAGATTCGGGCTTCGATCTTTCCTTCAATCAAGAACACGATCTCCTCGTGACCCAGGATTCCTCGGGACTCAAGGTCTTCGTCGACGGCACGCAGGTTTACTCGAATGCGACGGTGACGACGGTCTCTGGCGGCGAACTGTCGATCATGGATCGGTTCGGAGCCGCGAACTACGAAGGAGCGATCGGTTACATCGATGACCTGAGAGTTTGGGAATCGGCGATCACTCCGGCTCAAGTCGCGTCCAACTACTCCACGGGACTCGCCCTGCATTACGACCTTGAGCCAGAACATGTCACAGGCAGCCAGTTGCTTGACACCTCTGGCAATGGTCGGCATGGCTCCTGGTTGGGCACGCCCGACGTGTACCCGCAATACACGTGGACTCAAGTCGGTGGCCCAACCGCGCAGTTGGGAGCGACCGACTCCGATCGTTTGGACTTCACCGTTCCCAACTTGCATGAAGACGCCGAGTTGGTTTTCCAGGTGACGATCAACGATGGCAAGACGACGTCAATCGACACGATTCGAGTTCAGGTCTCGGCCGACGAGGACGCTCCCGAGGTGACCGTCCGAGACATCACAACGACCGAGGGTGAATCGCTTGTCACGCTCGATGGAACGACGCAGACGATCGACTTGGCGAGTCTCGCCGATAATCTGGCTGGCTCGACCCACATGGAGTTCGAGGCCGACTTCGTGTATTCGGGTACGTCGGGTGCCTACTATGAGGACACGTTGTTTGGAATCTACGGAGCCGTGGGGGACGCGAACGAGAACAAGGTCCGCATCGCGATCGATCCTGGAACGGGCGGCGTGGTCCTCTACGCGCCGGGCATTGGCGAGCATGTTTATGGTTCAGGCTTCAACGATGGCCTGCAACATCATATCAAGGTCGATCTCGAAACCGGTCAAGCGGCGCGCATCTTTGTCGACGGAGTTCTGCTTGACGGAAGCTTCGGCAATGTCACGCTCAATCTCGCCTCGACGGATCGAGTGACGATTGGCGGGGAGTATGACGGCACGGCGATGTCGGACCGTTTTGACGGTCAGGTGGGAGGCGTGACCATTCGGAGCAATGGCGCGCCTGTTGGCTCGTACGATCTCACTCAGGTCGATGCCAATGGAGTCGTCGATTCGAGTGGCGCGGGCAATGACGGGACGTGGGTGGGAGTCGCTCCGGCCGACGGTACCGGTCGCGTCGTTCAATTGACGGCCTTCGCGACCGATCCGGAAGGTGAGTCGCTGACCTATCAGTGGACTCAGATCTCGGGTCCCAGCGTCACTTTGGCGGGAGGCACGACGGCGAGCCCGACTTTCGTAGCGCCGGAGTTGGTCGCGGACGCCGACTTGGTGTTCGAGGTGCAGGTCTTTGACGGGAGCGTCACGACGACCGAGCAAGTGACGGTGCATGTCGAAGCGGACAACGATGCGCCGTTTGATGTCAGCGCCACCGGGCTATCGGTCCCCGAGAACTCCGCCAACGGGACATCGGTTGGAGTCGTTAGCGCCACGGATATTGACTCGTCGGGCGCTCTGGCCTTCTCGCTGATTGACACCGCGGGCGGGCGCTTCCAGATCAACTCGTCGACGGGAGCGATCACTGTCGCCGATGGGTCCCTGCTCGATTACGAGTCGGCCACGAGCCACACGATCACGGTCCGCGTGACCGACTCCGGAGGCGCGACCTGTGACAAGCAATTCACGGTCACTTTGACCGACGTCAACGAAGGACCGGTCGCGGTTGCCGACACGGCGACGGCGATTGAATCCGGTGGAGTCGCCAACGCAACGGTCGGCTCCGATGCGACGGGTAACGTCTTGGCGAACGACACCGACGTCGATGCTGGTGATACGAAGACGGTGGTCGGTGTCGCGTCGGGCACGGTCGGCTCGACGACTGGCAACGTCGCCTCGAGCGTCTCCGGTTCATTCGGTGCGATCACGATCGGCGCGGATGGTTCGTATACCTACGTGGTTGATGAGACCAACGCGGCGGTGCAGGCTCTGCGCACTAGCGGTGAGAATCTGACCGATACGTTCAGCTACACGATGTCGGACACAGCGGGAGCGACCTCGACCACCACCGTGACCATCACGATCACTGGGGCGAATGACAATCCACATGACCTCGCGACTGCCGGTCTGACCGTCGCGGAGAACCCGTCGAACGGAACGGTCGTCGGTGCGATCACGTCGAGCGACGTGGATGCCGGGGACACCGCGACTTACTCGCTGGTCGACAACGCCGGTGGCCGCTTCGCGATCAATGCCTCGACCGGGCAGGTGACCGTGGCGGATGGTTCGTTGCTCGATTTCGAGTCGGCCACGAGCCACACGATCACGGTGCGAGTCACCGATACGGCGGGAGCGACCTACGACGAACAGTTCACGGTCAACGTGACCAACGTCAACGAGGGCCCTGTCGCCGTGGCCGATTCTTCGACCGCGGCCGAATCCGGTGGAATCGCCAACGCAACGGTCGGCTCCGACGCCACGGGCAACGTGCTTACCAACGACACCGATGTCGATGCCGG
>JAGQPS010000137.1 GCA_020426595.1 Planctomycetales bacterium | reverse complement strand
ACCACGCCTCACGGAGCGACTCGTCGCGCCTGGGTTTGTGCTCAGTGCATCCGTTCCGGTGCCGTGCGCAAGGCCGTGGTCAATCGTCCGTTCAAACTGCCCTCCTGACGCGAGTTGACCGCACGGGACGTCCCGATTGAACGGGTTCCAGTCGCGGTTGATAGCTCGGGGTGTAGCCGACAAGGGAGTCGTTTCGCGCACGCGAACGACTCCTTTTTGCGTTGGTACTTCGAGGTCCCTCGCCCTCGCGACCGGCCTTAGATCTTGCGCTTTCAGACATTGGGCTAGGCGGAAGTGTTGGTGGTGTAACGAGTTGCCGGCTTGTTTGAGAAGTCGAAGAATCCCTCGCTCACGCTTCGGGTTTCCTTTGGTTTTCCACGCTTTTGACTTGGTTGCCTGAGGCGAAGCGTGAAAAGCGCAACATCAAAACGACCGGCTGACCACCTCGCCTCGAGCCTCCGCTCTTGCCGGAAGAATTGTCGAGGGCTCGGGCCCTATTGGCGGTCGCCACGAGTTGCCGAGATGGCCGTGACCATTGACTTGGCCTGGATGGCCGTGAGCCGCCATCCCCATGCACACCGGAAGCGTTAGAATCTTCCCAGTGTGATCGCTGAAGTGAACTTTCCAGCGAGAGTATCTTCCGGCTCGAAGCGCTGCCGCTGATGCAGGCCGCGAGAGTAGCGACTGGGCTGGCGATATCCCGTGGCTGGCAATGTCCCGTGGGTCGGTCAACGAGCGAATGTCCGGACCGAGCCCGCCGCGTGGTTCATGCTGAGCGCCTTCGCCGTGCGTCCGATATGCCATGAGACAGAAAGTTGAGGACTCCCCAATGTCTCAGACCCCAATCGATGCCTCCGTCGTCAAGCGAGTCGCGAGTCTCGCCAAGTTGGCCCTGACCGCCGACGAGGAGCTGAAGCTGGCTGGTGAGCTGCGACAAATCGTGTCGTACGTCGAACAACTCGGCGAAGTCGACGTGACTCGGTTCGAGCCTTTGGCGCATCCGACGGAAGTGCTCGACTCGCTGCGCGCCGACCAACAACGTCCGAGTCTGCCGGTGGAGGAGGCGCTGCGCAACTCGCCTCAACACGACGGAACGTGTTTCTTGGTTCCGCCAGTGCTCGGTTAGTAACTAAGCGATTGGCCGCGGGCCGGGTTGATCGACAAGTTCGCCGGTTCGATGTTTTGAACGAGAAGGATTTTTTGATGTCGCGCACCGCCCTCGAATCCCGCCGCGCTTTCGCGGAGGGAACCGTTACCGCGACGGAGCTGGTTGAAACTTGTTTGAACACGATTGAGCGACACGACGCGAAGCTCAACGTTTTTCTGACCGTGGCCGATGAGCAAGCGCGTCGCCAGGCGGCCGACCTTGATCGCCGTCGCGACGCCAAGGAACCGCTCGGACCTCTGGCCGGTGTCTGTGTCGCCGTCAAGGATCTCATTTCGACGCGTGACATCCGAACGACCTGCGGCTCGCGGATCCTCGAGAAGTACACACCCGTTTTCGATGCCACCGTGATCGATCGTCTCAAGCAGGCCGACGCGATCGTCGTGGGAAAGACCAACCTCGACGAATTTGGCATGGGCAGCTCGAACGAGAACTCGGCCTATGGGCGAGTCGCCAATCCTTGGGACCTGGACCGCGTGACCGGAGGCTCGAGTGGTGGAGCGGCGGCCGTCGTCGCGGCCGACTTTGTCCCGTTGTCGCTGGGTACCGACACGGGCGGTTCCATTCGTCAACCGGCCGCGTTCTGCGGCGTCGTCGGGCTCAAGCCAACCTATGGCAGCGTGTCTCGATACGGGATGGTGGCCTACGCCAGTAGCCTCGAACAGATTGGCCCGATGGCGCGCACGGCGGCGGATTGCAGAGCCGCTCTCGATGTCCTCGCGGGACACGACGACAAGGACTCGACCTGCAGCCGCACGCCGCTCAAGGACTCGAGTTGGAACCAATCGCTCAAGGGATTGCGAGTCGGTTGGGTCGAGGAGCATTGGACCGACGGAATCTCGGAGGGTATCGCGGCGGCCTTGCGATCGACCCGTGAGTGGCTCGAGGGCCAAGGGGCGACCTTCGTGCCGGTCTCGCTTCCCCACGCTCGGTATGGGATCGCCGCTTACTATTTGTTGGCCTCGTCCGAGGCCTCCAGCAACTTGGCTCGTTTCGATGGAGCCCACTACGGTCTGCGTGCGAACGTAAAAGCCGAGGGTCGCTCTGGAAACGGACTCGAGCAAATGTATTCCCAATCGCGCGAAGCCGGGCTGGGACCGGAAGTGAAGCGGCGAATCTTGCTCGGTACGTTCGCCTTGAGCGCGGGCTATGCCGAGGCGTTTTACGGCAAGGCGTCGCGTGTTCGGCGAGCCATCCAACAAGACTTCCTGGAAGCGTTCCAGGATGTCGATGTAATCCTCGGTCCGACCACTCCGACCGAGCCGTTTCGCGCGGGCGAGAAGGTCGACGACCCGCTCGCGATGTACTTGGCCGACGTCTTCACGGTGCTCGCCAATCTCGCCGGTCTGCCGGCCATCTCTTTCCCGGTTGGGTTCACCGAGCACCCGCTACCGCTGGGTGCCCAACTGATTGGACGACCATTCGAGGACCGCGCGTTGCTCGACATCGTTGAGCGGTTCCAAGACGACACCGACTGGCATCTCCGTCGCCCTAGCTCCTTGAACTCGTGAGATCGATCAATGGTGGACTACGAATTGATCGTTGGGCTGGAAGTTCATGTGCAGCTCAACACCCAAACCAAGCTCTTTTGCGGCTGCTCGACGCTGTTCGGTCAGGATCCCAACACCGCGACCTGCCCGGTCTGCTTGGGGCATCCCGGCGCGTTGCCCGTCTTGAACGAGGAAGCGATCCGTTTGGCCGTGGTGACCGGTTTGGCTCTGAATGGCTCGATCCCGCCGGTGACTCGCTGGGACCGCAAGAACTACTTCTATCCGGATCTCCCCAAGGGCTATCAAATCAGTCAGCTCGACCATCCGGTCGTCGGTGGCGGGTATCTCGACTTGCCGGCGGCCGAGGGACAGGAACCACGACGTATCCGGCTAACGCGCGCGCATCTCGAGGAAGACGCGGGCAAGAGCCTGCATGACGAGACGTCCGGTACGGGCGATTCGCGGATTGATCTCAATCGAGCCGGTACGCCGCTGCTGGAAATCGTCTCGGAGCCAGACCTGCGTTCGGCGGCGGAAGCCAAGCAGTATCTCTCGGAGCTTAAGCTACTGCTCGAGCATCTGCAGGTTTCCGATTGCAACATGGAGCAAGGAAGTCTGCGTGTCGATGCCAACGTCAACCTGCATGTGATGGTCGACGGCGAGCGCGTGGCGACGCCGATCGTGGAGATCAAGAACCTCAATAGTTTTCGCGCGGTCGAACGAGCTCTCGAGTACGAGTCGCAGCGACAGTTGGCCGCGTTCCTGGCCGATGGCAAACGGATTGGCCAAGTCCCGAAGCAGACGCGTGGGTGGGATGACGCGGCGCAAATCACTCGCGTCCAACGCGAGAAGGAAGAATCAGCCGACTATCGTTACTTTCCCGATCCCGACTTGGTGCCGATTCAATTGGCGGCCGATTGGGTCGAATCGCTTCGGGCCCGCATGAGCCATCGTCCGGCGGAGATTCGCCAGCGCCTCGCGGGCGACCTAGGCCTCAGCGACTACGACGCGGGAGTGCTGGTGGCGATGGGACCGGCTTGCATCGCCTACTTCGAACAGGCCATCGCGGCGGGCGGCGATGCCAAACGAGTGTCGAACTGGCTGCAGCAAGATATCACGCGATCGGCCAGCGAGCTGGGAGTCACGCTCGACCAGTTCCCGGTTCCTCCGGCGGTACTGGGCGAGTTGGTCGCGCGGATTGGAGCGGGAGAATTCACCACGGCCCAAGGCAAGGACCTGTTCCAGCATCTGCTGTCCCAGGGTGGCTCGGTTGGCGAAGCGGCCGAGGCGATCGGAATCGAGGCGGTGGACGAATCGGCTCTCGACGAACTCTGTCAACAACTCATCGCCGCCCATCCCCAAGTGGTGGACGACATCCGCGGCGGCAAGGCCCAGGCGGTGGGGGCGATGATTGGCGCGGCTCGCAAGATCGACCGCAATGCCGATCCAGGCAAGGTGCGAGCGCGGCTCCTGGAACTTATTCAATCGACGTAGCACGGACCGCGACACGGCCACGACTCCGCAACGCTTGCAGGAAACCAGGATGGAGTTCGACCGAGCAACACCGTTTGGCGGTGGTTGGTCGCGAGCCATCGCATGAGTCGCTCGACAAGGTGAGTTCAAACCTCGACTTTCCGCGGTCGCCTCGCGCTTCTCGCGAGATGCGTCTTATGGTTGGAGGGCTTTTATACCTCCAGCAGTGAGTCGCTCCATGAGTGGTCTGGAATCGACCTTTGACTTGCTTCGATCGGAACGATCGGCGCACGCGGAATCCGTATGGCTCGCCGCCATGCGCAGCGATCGGCGTTTCGTGCGTGACGCCGCCTTTCGCGCGAGCCTAGCCGGTGCTCCGTTGTCGGTTCAGTGCGAGGTACTCAGGCGCTGGAAGACCTACGATGATGCCACGCGCCGCGAGCTAGCCGCCGCGATTCCAAAATTCAACGCCGGTTTGCGTTCTTGCTTGTCGTCCAAGTCGGAGGAGGATCGCGCGGCCGCCGTCGCGATCGCCCTCTCACTTCGCATTCACGGAGTCATCCCCGAGCTGGTTCATCTCGCCGAGGACGGTGACGAAGCGACTCGCGACTCCGCGGCGCGAGTGGTGTTGCGATTGGCCCAAAGCCTCAAGGCCCAGCAGCTCGAACAACCATCCGATGCCTCGACGGAACATACCTACGCCCGCGTGCACGGCTGTTTGGAACAAGCCGTTAAGCGGTTCAACAATCACCGGCGTCTGGAGATCGTGGAGGCGTTCTTGTTGTTGACCTCGGTCGACAACGAGACGCTCCTGGCGATCCTTCATGAACCGACGAACGTGCACGCGATGGCGGTCAACAAGGAACTCCAACGCGTTCGCTTCGAGACCCTGCCCGACCCACTGGTGGTCGATTTCGTGCACGGGTCGGCGGTGCCCGAACCCATTCGACGATTGTGGCACGAGCGCGATGACGAGCGATTCTTCCGTCGTTTCCTGGCTTCGCTGGGGACCGCTCCGAGCCTGCAAAACGCTCTGGCGAATCTCAAGCGGCTCGACGAACCCGTGTGGCTGACCGACGCGCGCGAACGGATCGATTGTCTGTCGTTCGACGAACAACGGGGTTTCATCGTCTTGGTGGGAGCGGTGCAGCTCGAGCACGAGGACGACCGTCCCAAATTGCTTTGCGACGTGGCGACCCACGGTGAGCTGGCCAACCAGGTCGAGGCGACTCGACGATTGGCCGAATTCCGCACCGATGAGGTGAGCCACTTGATCCTTGAACTGGCGGAATCCGGACCGGTTAGCGTGAAGGCCGAGGCGCTAAGCCAGCTGAAGGATCGCAACTTGCCGGGCGCGATGAGTCGTCTGCGCGCCGCGTTGGATTCGCCGGAGGAAGAGATTCGTTCGGTCGCCACGGCGGCATTCGCCGAGTACACGATGGAGTGGTACTTGGGCGGTTTCGACATGATGGATGAAGAGGCACGAGGCCCGAATGGACAGATCGTCTTGCGCGTCGACAACGAGGCGACCGGGCGATTGCGTCAAGAGCTGGAAACGCATGGCAAACGGACTCGAATTCGAGCCGTGCAGGTCGCCAGCACGCTCGAACTGCTCGACCAAGTTCAAGACTTGTTGGCCGCGTTGTTGATGGACGCGGACCAATGGGTTCGGCTCGAGGCGATCGGCGCCTTGGCGGAACTCGGTACCCCCGAGGCTCGCCAAGCGCTGAACCTGGCCCTCGCCGATGAGGTCCGAGTCGTCCGTGACTCGGCCTCCGCCGCGCTCCAGCGGTTGGTGGAAGAGCGACCCCGCGCGAACGTCTAGAACCTAAACACCATGGTATGCCCTCCATGAATCGCCTTACCCTTGAACTCCCCACGTTGCTCGCCGAGATCGATCGCTTCTCGGAAATGGGTCGCCAGCTGCGCACCAGCGGTTCCGCGGATGGCGGTAGTGGGAGCTGGATCTTGTTAGGCGTCCTGATCGCGGTCGTCGTGGCGATTCTTTCGGCTTGGGGCCTACGACAGTGGTGGGTGACGACCCCCGCCTATCGCATGCAGCTCCTTTTTCATGGCCTCTGCCGCACTCACGAGATACAAGGCTCGGATCGCCGTCGGCTCACCCGCTTGGCCACGGCCAACGGTCTCAAGAACCCAGCCGAAGTGTTCGTACGCCCGGAGTTGTTCGAAGGAAGCGGAGGTCTCGAGAACGTCCACAGCAAGGAATGGGCGGCCCTCATGCGCCTCCGCGATCGCCTCTTCGCCCGCCGAGTCGACGGCTCCGCCGCCTGACCAGCCGACGCGAGGACTTGGTCAGCCTCGCCGAACGACGGCCACGTCTCGTTGGATGGTGAGCGAGGGACTCACTCTCGCGCCTCGTGTTCAGGCTCGGAACGTTCCCCTTATTTCTTTCCGCAACACTTCTTGTATTTCATTCCACTGCCGCAGGGGCAGGTGTCATTGCGCCCGATCTTCGTCCCCGCGTTTCGGATCGTCGCTTGATCGTCCGTCATGAAGAAGTCGTCACCAAGGTCTGGGAAGTCGCCACCAAGGTCTGGCTCGAACGATATCGTTGGATTCCCATCAAACGAAGAGGGTTCGTAATCGTCGGCTCCTGTCAGGGAGTCCCACGTTCGAAGATAGGCAATCAGGTCATGTGGAGGACACAGGTTCGCCATGGTTTCCTGAAATCCCTCCTCGCCGCGATCAATGAGTTCCTGGACGCATGCCCGCGACACCACATTGTTGTCGAGCCCCTTCTCAAACGCTTTCTCGATGAGTGGCAGCGCGGCTTTCACTCCAAGTTCGGCGAGGCGAACGACGATTCCCTCCGCCACGGCATCGCGGCTTTCAATGGCCCAGCGCAAGTGATCGGTCAGTCGCTCTAGGACCGATTCGCGCGTCTCGATGCCGTCACGAATCTGATACAACATCGCATCAACGGCTTGCCAGCGGACATAGGGATTGATCTGTGGATTCGCGATCAGGTCATCCAGACCTCGCCGGCGATCACCAACGATCGAAGCAAGGATGTATCCCATGTCCTCGGTGATCATGTCGCCGTACATTTCGAACGGTAGATCGTCAGGCAGGGAAATCGCCTCCACGACCGCCGACCATGCTTCCGAGGCTTTGAATTCCCCCAGGAGAAACGTTGCATAGAAGTGCCCGTTCGCTTCAACGTCTCCCTCAATGCGACATTCCCGGGTCGCATCCTCGATCAACCGGATCAGGTAGGGAATGATGGCGTCGCGATGTTGCCTAGCCGCCTCGATTGCCTCGACGGGAAGCTCACCATGCGGCTGATTCAAATCGGCGATGATCGCTTCGAGTTCGTTCAATCGAGACGATTCCGTCGAGGTGACGACTGGGTCCATGAGAAATCCATCCATGTTCGCAGGGGCAAGAGAGTCCGAGCCGCATTGAGCCTCTTGTTTTACCGAGTTCCGTCATGTCCGTGGAAGCGCCGGAACATTCCAGGGACCATTTGGCAAGGAAGGCAACCCAAGGTGGTCATCGCCCGGACCACGCAAGAAGGGAGACCAGGGAATACTCCTTCTTCAACTCATGCCGGGTAATCGCCGACCGATACGATTCTCGATTGGAACAACGATGCTCCCGGTCAAGAACGACAAAGGCCCGCTCGAGGCGGGCCTTCGCGGGTTTCACATTGTCGCGCGGGATGCGGCTTAGAAGCTGCTGCCCGGGTTGGTGCGAGCGGGCGGGCGGCGAGGCTGGAAGGAGTTCTCGACTCCTGGTCCCGTCCGCTCGATCCCCTGCTCCGATCGGTAACCGTAACGCTCCAACAGTTCGTGGTAATTGATCATCTCGACACTCGCCTCGGTCGCCATATCCCGCATGCGACGAGTGTTGTCCACGATGCTCTTGGTGACCACGGGGTCTCCACCCGGCAAGGGCTCATCGCCGGTGACCACGAATTGAGTCAAGGCGTCGATGTCGCCCACCATGTCACCGGTTTCCGGATCGATGTGAGCGATGACCTCGCCGCCATTGTCGGCGATGATCGTCGACAGGCTTTGGATGTCGATCGCCTCGAAGCGGCCATTGCCGTCGAAATCGATGAAGCCGGTCAAGGCGAACTTCAGCGTACGGCCCGGCTGCCAGACAGGCGTGAAGATCTTGTCTTCCTTGGCGAACGGGTTCGACAAGTCCTGCTCGATGATCTCCGCTTCGGCCGAGTGGGCGTCACGAATTCGCAGGATGCGAATTACACCCTTCTTGCCCGTCGGATTGAAGGTCGAGGCATCGCGACCATACACGGTGAAGACTTGGGTCCGCGGCAGATTATCGGCGGAACCCAGGTTGATGTAGACGATGCCCAGGTTGTGATTGATGTGAACAATCTCACCATCGGCGATGTCGAATTCTTCTCGCTCGTACTCGTCGACCTTCGCCGCGAGCAACTGCACGCTTTCCATGCGGTTGTCGGCGAGGTCCTCGTACTCGTCACGCGTGGCGGTCAGCGTTTGAAGATCCGATTGCTGTTCCTCGCGGGCGGTCGTGGCGGCCACCAAGGCATCGGCCTGCTCGCCACGAATCTGAGTCTCGACGGCTCGCAAGGCTTGCTCGACTTGAGCCTTCTCGGCCACCGCCGCGGCTCGGCCTTCCTCGGCCACGGCTTGGGCGTCTTGAGCGGCCGCGACTTCGGCTTGATAACGAGCCGCCTCTTGCGTCCGCTGCACGTTAGCCGTTTCGATCGCGGCGTTCTTTTGCTTGATCGTCGTCAACAAGTAGGTCGGCAGAGTCCGCCAGCCCTTGGGATCGGTGTAGTCGGCACCGAAGTTGAACATGTCCTCTTGGAAGAAGTCGTAGTACTTCTTCGCCTTTTCCGCGAACTCAGCCGTCTGCGCGTCGCTGGCCTTGCTCGCGAGATCATCGTATTGAGCCCGCCATTGCTCCTCGCTCAAGTCGGTGCTCCCGATCCATGCCATGAGCAGATCGGACAGCTGCTGGGAGGCCTGGAGGCGCTTGTTGGCCGTCTGCACCTTCTCCTGCTCGAGAACCAACTTCTTGTAGTGCTCGTCGGCATTGGTGGCGAAGAGATAAACCAAACCACCTAGCAAGATCGAGGTCATCACGAAGATGATCAAGAGGATCTGCAGGCCTTGATTCTGACGCGAAGCCATTCAGGGTCTCCTTAGAGGAGTTCGCCACAACGCTCAACGCTGAGGGCGGGTGCGACTGGTGAGTCGAGCGCGAGGAACAAACAAGAGGCGACGAGGGTCTCGGAACGCAACCGAGTCTCGAGACACAACCGTCTCGAAACTCAACCAAAGTGCAAACCGATCTCGCAATGCGAACGGGTACACACGTCGCGAGACAAGCCTCAGGTTTCAATCTTATTTACGGTCCCAGGGAGTGTCAAACTTTGGAATCTGGGTAAATCAACAAAGAGTGAAACTCATTCGAGAGGCCGGCTAAACCGAGTCCGGACAACATGTTGCGAGAACGCAACGCGTACTGCAGGGATTCGCCGATCGAGCACGGCAATCCGCTTAACCGAGCCATCAATGATCCTCTGAACGAGGCACGAAGGGCATGACTCCGGTAAAGCCCAGCTCCCATGCGACTCCAGCGACAATTCCTAGTGGCAAAGCCGAGCTACGGAGCAGAAGCCAGTCCCATTGATCGGCGGCCCAAAGATTTAGCGCCAGCCACCCCAACCCCGCAGCGGCCAAGAGCAACGCGGGGATGAGCCCCCACAGTGCCGCCGCCGCGACATTGTCTCCGCTCTTGGCCAACGAACCGCCGTGCCACGCCGCCGCGAACGGAATGGCGGCGAACACCACCATCAGCAGCGACAGAGCGGGCGTCAATCGCCGCCACCAAGCTGAGCTGGTTGTCGGCGCGATTTCCGCGGCCGGAGACGCGCCATCGGCCTCCGCATCGCCGGTCTCGTCCGCTGCCTCCGAGCTCTCGGCCGTTCCCACATCCCCGGCGGCCAGAGTCGGCGATTCGCCCTGCCCCGCCAACGGCGCGAGTAGCCCAAATCCATAACAAGCCGCGAGGCCACCCAAGGCGGCCAAGAGACTCATCCAAAACACCATCTTCTGAGCGCGCGCCATTCTGCTTGGCTCCTTCTACGTCCACTTCGCGACCCACGACCGGGCGACTCACCACAGTTTACCCAGCGATCCCATCAACGGGCACGCACCGCCGACTCCTTCGGGCGTGCTCGCCGCCCAGTCGCTCGACACAAACCCACGCGGACTCCCAAGGTGGGAGCCACTGGGTTTCCACCCTTGAGCCGACTTCCCCCATGGCTCGCTCGACTCGAACTTAGGCACCGGCTGATCGCGACCATGAAACTTCGCGGCCGCTTCCAGGTCAATCCCGCGGCATGGGTAAAGTGCTGGGCGACCAACGTCGTCTCGCGCGCGATCCCGCTTCGCCGTCTTCATGTCACGGTCGGTCGTGTCCGGTGTGAGGCAACCAAGGCCTGCGGTATGTTGGCGGCCAGGTATTTGATGGGATGGGGTTCAGGAGGGTGACCATGGCCGACAAACAGCAGACGTTCCTGTTTGATGATTCCCCCGACCAACCACCCCTGTCCTCCCCCGGCGCGGGCTCGGCAAGCCACGATCCGCAAGCCTCGGCTCCGGTCGCCGAGACCAACGCGGTGTCCGCCGACAGCTCCAACCCTGTCGCCGGCAAGAACGTCTACATCGTCGACGCCCACGCCGCGATCTACCAAGTGTTTCACGCCTTGGCGGCGGCGAACATGACAACACCGCGCGGGGAACCCGTCGGAGCGGTGCATGGGTTTCTGCGTGACATGCTCGACCTGCTCGAGAAACGGCAACCCGACTATTTGTTTTGCGCTTTCGATCCGCCGGGGGATACGTTTCGCCACGAGCTCTACGCCGACTACAAGGCCAACCGGGAGTCGATGCCCGACGATCTTCGGAGCCAAATCGCGAAGATCCGACACTTGCTCGACCTCTTTCACTTGCCGATCGTCGAGGTCTCGGGGTACGAAGCCGACGATGTGCTCGCCACCGTGGCCCGAATCGTCGAGGAACTTGGAGGTCACTGCTATGTGGTGTCTCCGGACAAGGACTGCCGGCAGCTGATCACACAGCATGTGTCCCTCTACAACATGCGGAAGGCCCTGGTTTATCAATCTCAGCAGCTCGTTGAAGACTGGGGAATTCGCCCCGATCAGGTCGTCGACTTCCAGTCGCTCGTGGGCGACAGCGTCGACAACGTCCCCGGCATTTCCGGAATCGGCCCGAAGACCGCCACGGAGCTGCTGCAGCGCTATGAAACGCTCGAGGGGATCTTCGAACACGTCGGCGAGATCAAACAGAAGAAGCGTCAACAGAACTTGATCGACGGACGCGACTCGGCGTTGCTTAGCCGCACGCTCGTGCGACTCGACAGCGCGGTACCGGTCACGATGGATTGGCAACTGGGACGATCGGACCATTTCGACACCCACGCCGCCGCCGAACTCTGTCGCGAATTTGGCTTCCGTGGGCTCACCGAACGCCTTGAACGACTCGGGCAAAAACTCGGCAATCCCGTCGTCTCCGCGACTCTCCCCACGACCGCCCCGCTGGCCGACGACGATCCGCCCGCTCCGTTGGAGCCTTGGGAAGCCGAGTACGTCGCGGTGCAGGAGGAAACGGAATGGCGGCGGTTGGTCGCCGAATTGTCCCAAGCAACTCGTATCTGCTTCGACACCGAGACGACATCGACGAGCCCTCGATTCGCCCAACTCGTGGGAGTCTCGCTGTGCGCCGAGGCAGGCAAGGCTTTCTACATTCCCATCCAGGCGCCACCCGGAACCAAGTGCTTGCCGTGGGAGCGAGTTCGCCAGGACCTCGAGTCATTGCTCAACCGTTCCGAGGTGGAGAAGGTGGGGCAGAACCTCAAGTACGACCTCGTCGTGCTGCGCCACCATGGCCTGGAGGTAACCGGTCCCTGGTTCGATACCCTACTGGCCGATTACTTGCTCGACCCCGGCCAGCGCAATCACGGCATCGATGAGCTGTCACGGCGGTACTTGGGGCATGAGACCATCAAGATCTCGGAGCTCATCGGGACGGGCAAGAACCAGAAACGCATGGACGAGGTGCCGCTCCCGCAAATCGCTGAGTATGCGGCCGAGGACGCGGATGTTCCGTTGCGTCTAAGGGAGATCCTGGGACAACAGTTGGAGTCCGAGCAACTCGGGCCGCTTTACCGCGATGTCGAAATGCCGCTGATCGACGTCTTGAGCGATTTGGAGTCGACGGGTATCGCCGTCGACCGCGACGTGCTTGGTCGGCTGAGCGTGGAACTCGAGAAACGAATCGAGCACCATCGTGGCGAGATCTTCCGAATCGCCGGGCGCGAATTCAACATCGACAGCCCCAAGCAACTCGCCGCGATCCTCTTTGACGAACTGAAGCTACCGGTCGTTCGCAAGACGAAAACGGGGGCGAGCACCGACGCCGAAGTACTCGCCGAGTTGGCCTACCAACACGAGCTGCCGGCCCAGGTCCTGGAATATCGCCAAGACACGAAGCTCAAGAATACGTACGTCGATACATTGCCCGAGCTCATCCATCCCGAAACGGGCCGCATTCACACCTCGTTCATGCAGGATGTCGCCGCGACGGGTCGTCTGAGCTCGAAGGACCCCAACCTGCAGAACATCCCCGTACGAACGGAATCTGGGAGGCTGATTCGCAGCGCCTTCATTCCGGGCGAACCGGATTGGGTGCTCTTGAG
>JAGQPS010000136.1:11370-12907 GCA_020426595.1 Planctomycetales bacterium | reverse complement strand
CCAACTCGCCTTTTGCTTGGGCGCGAATCGCATCCGTCGGGCTTAAATCAACAGCCTGGTGAGCGAGGGATTCTTCGACTTCTCGAAAAATCCATCAACCCGTTACGCCACCAACACTTCCGCTTCGCACCATCCATGAAATCGCAACATCCAAAAGCGTGAGCGAGGCGTTACTCGGGCGCTCGGGAGCGGTTGCAAACGCCGGCTCATCAAGTACTTTCAGTCAGGTTCCATCCTGGGAACCAGCCATCAATACTCAAGCGACGAGCGCATTTCTCGCGGAGGTCTTTCGGTTGGTGGCTCCAGGACGGGCGATGCAGTGTCTCGATGTCATGAAAGATGAGTGCACATGCGGACTCCCACGATTCTTGTCGCGGAAGATGATCCTAAGACGGCCGGCTTGATCGAGACTTATCTTCGGAACGAAGGGTATCTGACGGTTTGGGCGGACAACGGACGACGCGCCGTGGAGCTGTTCACGCAACATCAGCCGCGGCTTGTCATTCTCGATGTGATGATGCCCCAGGCCGACGGCTTCGAGGTGTGCTCCGAGTTGCGGCGCGAGTCCAATGTTCCGATCCTGTTTCTTTCGGCTCGTGATCATGAAGTCGACAAGGTTCTGGGACTCGGGCTCGGGGGCGATGACTTCGTCAGCAAGCCATTCAGCCCGCGCGAGTTGGTCGCCAGGGTGAAGGCGCTTTTGCGTCGGGCGGGAGCCTCGTCGCCGCCAGAATCGCAAACGCCCTCGATTCATGGACTCTCCCACTCGCCCGAGAAACGCCGATTCTCGATCGGGGGAGAATGGTTGGAATTGACCGTCATCGAGTACTCGCTGCTCTTGGCCCTGTATTCCTCTCCGGGACGCGTGTTCCTGCGCGGCGAATTGCTCGATCGTTTGTATCCAGGCGGAGAGTCGGTCGTGGATCGAGTCGTCGATGTGCACATCGGCAAGTTGCGGCAGAAGCTGGGTGACGATCCCAATCGGCCCACGTTCATCCATACGGTTCGAGGAGCGGGCTATCGGTTCGCCGATCCGGTCTAGGTGGCACCCCATGCGCTATTCGGTCAAGTTGATTTGGAAGCTGTTGGCCATCAACGTGCTTACCGTCGTCATCGCGTTGCTGACGGTCGTCGTGGCGATCCACCTATTGGCCGCGGACTACTTTGTCGTGCTGATGAATGATTACGATGTGTCTCCGGTCGCCGCTCATTCGATGTTCTTGGAGGCGGCTGATCGCTACGTTTTCGTCGGAGCCGCGCTTGGCTTGTTGGTCTCGACCGGCCTGAGTTTTTGGTTGACCGCCCGCCAAACGACACCGATTTCCCAAGTGACTCGATCGGCCGAGCTCATCGCCCAGGGCGATTTCAGCGGTCGCGTGGAGGTGGGAGGTTGCGGTGAAGTCCAAACCCTATCGCGCACTTTCCAGGATATGTCGGATCGTTTGCGGCGTTCCGAGCGACTGCGGAAGGACTTCATCGTCGATGTGACTCACGAACTGCGCACGCCGCTAACCAATCTCCAAGGATTCCTGGAGGG
>JAGQPS010000136.1:3912-11271 GCA_020426595.1 Planctomycetales bacterium | reverse complement strand
ACTGCGGAAGGACTTCATCGTCGATGTGACTCACGAACTGCGCACGCCGCTAACCAATCTCCAAGGATTCCTGGAGGGGTTGCGGGATGGAGTCATCTCGCCGGATCGCGAGGTGTTCGAGGGCTTGCACGAGGACGCACTTCGGTTGAGCCGATTGGTCGAGGAACTCATGACTCTCTCGTCCGCCGACCAGGCCAAATCGAATCTGTCACTTGAGAAATGCGACCTCAAGGAACTCGTGGAACATGCGGTCTCTCGTCACCGAATTCGACTCGAGGAACGCTCCTTGACAATCGCACTCTCCCTCGGGGATGGCGCCTGGATTCGCGCCGATCGGAATCGCCTATTACAGGTGCTTGGCAACCTACTCGAGAACGCCTGTCGCTACGCCGTGGCCGGGACGTTGGTCGAGGGAGGGTTAACGTCGATTGACGGTCGAGTTCGCCTTTGTTTGAGCAATGCCGTGGAGTCCGCGCCGAGTGATCCGTCGACACTGTTCGAGAGGTTCCAGCGAGGCGAGGTTTCGCGCAGTCGTGCCTTTGGGGGCGCGGGACTCGGATTGGCGATTGTCAAGGAATTGGTCGAAGCCCACGGAGGACGAGTCGGCTGCGAATTCTCTAGTCAACTCGCGTCGTTTTGGTTTGAGTTGCCGCTCGACAACTGAGCTTTACCAAAACGTTACCGAACCGTTGTCGAGCTTCCACAAGTCGCCGCTAGATTGCCCTCGGTGGGTCGGACGGACCGCATGTTCGCGGCTGCCCCCGTCGTGCGGTCGTCCTCCCACCGTCTCTGGTGTCGTCATGCGTTCGCTCCACCGTGGGAGCTCGTGGCTCGACTCCACTCGTGATCCGGCGACTTCGTTGGGAATTCGGTCATGGCCATTGCCACAACGCGACATTCCCTCCAATGCGCGGAAGTCTGGAGTGGGCACGGAGCGATCGAGAATCAAGCCTCGAGTCGAGGACTCGAAGCCTGGGTGTTGAGTCATCCGTTTCACGATCAGGCCGACGGCGGAGACGTGCACTACTTTTCGCTTTGCCTGGGCGGATTGGTCACGCGCATCGTACTGGCTGATGTGGCTGGGCATGGCAGCGTTGTCGCGGCGACATCACTCAGACTCAAACGGTTGCTGCGTCGATTCATGAACACCAAGCGGCAAGTTCAATTGGTGTCGGAAATCAATCGGGCCTTTATTTCAGGCGAAGCGGAGGGGCGTTTCGTCACGGCGGTCGTCATGACTTACCTCCATCATCGACGACGTTTGTTGGTCACCAATGCCGGACATCCCAGACCGTTGTTCTATTCCAGGTCCCTGGGATCTTGGTCCTTGATTGAATCGCCCTCAAGCAACGCCGGTTCCGAGAATTCCGACGCGGTCGATATGCCGTTTGGCATCGACGACTCGGCGGATTACTCGGAATTGGCTCAACCCATCGCGGACGGTGACCTCGTCGTGCTTTACACCGACGCCCTCACCGAGGTGACGGGAGACGACGATCGGCTCCTGGGAGAAAGTGGCCTACTCGCGCTCGTTCGACGAATCGATGTGCGAGCCGACTGTGCTTCCATTGGCCACGAGCTCCGCGGGTTGGTACGGGATTATGGCGGTGGCGAGTCCAACGACGATGAAAGCCTAATCGTGATCAAGTTCGGGGAAGGGCGGAGGACTCCACGTGTCGTCGAGCGACTTCGGGGTTACTGGTCGACGTTATGCGGAACGATTCGCGGGTGATGTGTCAATTGGTTGTTGAGTGTGACCTCGGAGGCGCTCGGGCGGATCCCGTGCTCTGTCGAGGTCCAAAAGTGGTTGAGAAAGGAAAGATGATGTCGAAGACCTTTTATGCATGCATGTTGATCGCGGTTCTGTTCACCGTCGGCTGCGGAGGCGGAAGTGACTCTTCCAGCGGAAACGCGGGGGGAACCATGGAGGGCGGCAACATGATGAACGATGACAACATGATGGGTGAGGGAAATACCATGAACGACGGAAACATGATGGACAACGACAAGATGATGAACGACACCCAATAAGGTCTTGTCGAAAGACGAGAGCCGACAGCGAATGGCTGTCGTCAGGGTTCATGGCTCCGTTGATGGACGTGAACGAATCCCTCGCTCACGTTCTTGGATGTCGCGTTTTGGGGGACAGGGCCAGACGGAAGTGTTGGTGGCGTATCGAGCCGTGGGGCTGTTCGAGGAATCGAAGAGTCCCTCGCTCACGCTCTTAGATGTTGCGCTTTCAGGGATGGCGCGAAGCGGAAGTGTTGGTGGCGTAACGGGTTGTTGGCTTGTTTGGGAAGTCGAAGAATCCCTCGCTTACGCTTCGGGTTTCCTTTAGTTTTCCCACGCTTTTGAGTTGGTCGACCAAGGCGAAGCGTGAAAAAGCGCGATAACAACTCGTGCGCCGCGACGGAGCGAAACTCGGCGTATGCGTGTTGCCACTCACCACACTCGATCGCGGCCTATCCAATAACCGAAGACGTGACCCCACGTCGGAGAGAATTTCCACTCATGCGATATGGAATCCTGGCGGATATTCACGAGGACGTCGAGGGACTGGTTCGCTCGATCGAGTTGCTCGAGGAGCGCGCCATCGACCGGTATCTCATGCTGGGCGATGTCTACTCGCACGGCGACCGAGTCGAGGACACGGTGGCTCGCCTGCTAGAGTTGTCATCGCTGGGCGTTTGGGGCAATCACGAACTGGGGTTAAGCGTTGAAACGCCTCCCGATGCCCGCGAGAAATACTCGGATGCGGTCGTGGACTACTTTCAATCACTGCAAGCCTCGCTTGTCTTTCCCGAGTTTCGTGTCACCCATTCGTTGCCGACCGTGGACCCAACCGATCCGACGGAGTTCTATCTCGCCGATCCACCGAGCGAGGCTCAAGCAAGACGCGACGTCTTCGATCGCTTTCCGGACTCGCTATTCCTGCTTGGCCACTTTCACCGCTGGGAGGCTTATGATTCGCGGGGAGCATTGGCGTGGGATGGAAGCGAGGTATTGCGGTTTGACGAGAATGAGCGATACATCGTCGTGATCGACGCCGTCATGGCGGGGAATTGTGCGGTGCTGGACACCGAGGCCCGACAACTCGAACCCATCCGGTTTCGCTAAGCCACGCGACAAGAGCCGCGGCTCCGCTCCGATAACCGCTGTCACGACTTCAAACGCGGCGGTTAGAATCTAGAGGCTCGGGCGTGGCCTAGCCGTCGTGAACGAAGCGGTGATTTCGGCCCGACGGCGCGGCGATCCATGTCAGTGGCGAGGCGAAGGAACGATGAACAAGACCCTACGAGAGTTTCGACAACTGACTTGGGACTCGGCGTTGGCCGATTCAACTCTGCGCGTGATCGAATTGGCCAAGTCCGAGGATCTCGGCGACTGGGGCGATCTCACGACTCGCGCGACCGTCCCACCCTCGGCGCGAGGAGTCGTCGAATATCGCGCGCGCAAGGCGGGGGTCGTCGCCGGAGTCGAAACCCTCGGCATCGCGGCTCGGATCTACGACCCCGATCTTTCCGTCACTCTAGAAACGGGCGACGGAGAATTGGTCGAGGCGGGGACGCTGATCGCGAGGCTTAAGGGAGACGCTCGTTCGATCTTGGCCGTCGAGCGTCCTTCACTAAATCTGCTGAGTCGGCTTTCGGGAATCGCCTCCATGACCCGTGAGCGGGTTGATCGCATCGCCCACACTCGATGCCGGCTTTACGATACGCGCAAGACAACTCCCGGGCTGCGTTTGCTGGAGAAATTCGCGGTCCGTTGCGGAGGAGGCCACAACCACCGCACTGGTTTGTTCGACGGCATTCTGATCAAGGACAATCACCTCGCGCTCGGAGGCGAAGGAGGCGAACCGTTGTCGCCATCCGCGGCGATCCGGCGTGCTCGGAAGTTCACGGAGGAAAGTCAATGGCCGGCCGGCGCGCCGCCCATCATCGAAGTCGAGGTCGACTCGATCGAGCAATTGATCGACGCACTGCACGAACGGCCCGACATCGTACTACTCGACAACTTCAACGTAGCGCAATTGCGGGAAGCGGTGCTGCTTCGCGACAAGCAAGCCCCGGCGGTCGAGCTCGAGGCATCGGGAGGCATCGGTGACTCGACTCTGGTTGAGCTGGCGGAAACCGGAGTCGATCGGCTGAGCATGGGAGCCTTGACCCATTCGGCCGTCCAACTCGACATCGGATTGGACTGGGTCGGATAAGAGGCTGCCCCAACGGTTCGGTCGGCTAGGTGTCATCGCGCCAGTCCATCTCGACAGCGCGCCGGTCCATCTTGACAGCGCGCCAGTCCATCTCGACAGAGGAGCGTGTTCCAGTCAAACGGCGAGACGATCCAGACGGCGTTGTCTCGCATCATCGCTCGAATCGACGCCGAGAAACTCTAGGCGATCGCTATTTGCCGAGCTCATCGAGCCGATTCAACGTTTGTTCGAACTCGGCGAAACCGGGTTCAAACCGGAGGTTGGCCAGGTCGGGGTCTCGATCCAGCTGCTCCGAGACTCGACGCGGATTTTCCCAGGCGGCCTTGGCGAGCCACTGCATGGCGTTGATCCGATGCGATTCGGCGCTTCCATCCTCTCGGGTCGCCGCATTCAAACCGAGATTCGCGTGAATGCCGGCCATTTGGCAATACGTCTCGGGCCCCGGTCGCAGCGTCACCGCTTCACGACCATCGTTCAAAGCGAGATCCTCGTTCCCCTGACGGCTCCAAAGGATTCCGCGCGCGGCAAGCGCCTCGGCGAGCCGTTGGGGATCACTCGCGACACGTGCGACGACTTCGTCCATTTCGGCGATTGCCGCGGAAAGGTCTTGTCGCTTTTCGGCATACAGATGGGCAAGATTCTGTCGCGCCGCGACCGATTGCGGAAAAGCCTGGACAATTCCATCAAAGGTCTCGACCGCCAAGTCGATTTGCCCCAGTTGATAATGAGCCAAGGCTTGCGCGATACGGTCCAGTTCGCTTTCCGCCTTGCATTGCGTCGCCTTCAGCAGATCCTCGCGTGCGTTGTCGAATTGGTTCAACCGGCCCCAGATCTTCGCGCTGGTCAGTCGCACGCGACTCGACTCTTCTTCCGTCGATGCCAACAACTCATCCAACTCACGCCGTGCGTCCTCGAATCGCCCGAGTTCGTAGTAGGCGATGACGACATTGAATCGAGGCGCGAATTCCTCCGGGGCCGCGCGTGCGCACAGGCGAAAATCCTCCGCCGCGTTTTCGTATTGCTTGGCCTGAAAGTAGGCGAGTCCACGATGAAGCCGTCCGCGAGGGTTATCGGGCGAGATCGCGATACCGACCGAGAAGCTGGAGATCGCTCGTTCAAGCTCCCCGGCACGCGCTTGTTCGTTCCCGAGCAAGATCCATGCGGAGTAATTTTCCGGCTGCAGTTCGATGGCCCGCTCGGCCAGAGTCATGATGCGCGGAGCGAGCCGTCCATCCAAGATTCCGCCCTGAGCGACCAGGATTGAAGCGAGCATGACACATTCTTCCGAGGTCTCGCATCGCTCGACGGAATGTTCGAGCAGGCTGGCGAGCATTTCCTGCCGTTGGCCGCTGAGTTGTTGTCGTTGCCACTCGACGGCGCGCTGGATCGATGGCGACTCGGCGAACTCACTAGCGAGTCGATTCCACCGGGCCACGAGCGACGACGGATCGCTGGCTCGGACGCGCGCGTGGTGAAGCTCGGCATGAACGAGCCAGAAATACACCTGTGCGATTTGGTTCCGCTCCGCCGTCCGCTCGTCGGCCGACAACCGCTCGACGCGCGGCGACCGAAGCCAGGTCGACACGAGATCGGCATCGGCGAGGGAGAGCCTATCAAGCGCCTCTCGTCGCGACGAATCAGTATCGAGCGCTTCATCACCCACTTCGGTAAGCGGAATCGTCGCGGCATCAAGTTCGCCGATGATGCGAGCCGAATCGGCGGCGGCCGTGAGGTCGCGGACTTGTCCCGTTCGTAGAGCGAGAAAAGTCGCCAGCAACACGCAACCAACCACTCCCACGGCAACCAGCGCCGACCAGCGAGCCGTCGTGCCGTTGCGTCGCCACCACTTCCGTCCCATCTCGCTCCATGAACGACGCCGCGCGTGCAACAGGGGTTGGTCGCCAAGATGACGTTGCAAATCAGTAATGAGCTCGTCACAGCTCTGATAACGATCGGCGGGCTCCAGCGCGAGACACTTTTGCACGATGGAATCAAGGTCGACCGACAAGCCTGGCGACTTGTGACGAATCGCCGCCGGAGGCTTCGAGCGAAGGGCCAACATCTCGTTGATCGCGTCGCTATTGCCGAGGCGGGGCAACGGGTAGGGCGTTCGCTCCGTCAGCAACTCGTAGAGGATGACACCCAACGAGTAGATATCGCTTCGTTGATCGATGCGTCCCTCTTGGCTCATGCCCCGCAGATGCTCGGGAGCCATGTAGGGAAGGGTGCCTCCCTCGGGTATACCCTCGCCCATCGGCAGCCACTGCGACAAGTGAAAGTCAAGCAGCAGCGGCTGGCCGTCGTCACTGATCAGAATGTTGGCTGGCTTCAGATCACCATGCACGATTCCGTGTTGGTGGGCGTGAGCGAGCCCCTCGGCGATCCGTTGCACGAGCCACAAGATCGCGGAGACTCGGCCGCGACGCGCGACTTCTAGCAAGACATTGGAGTGGCCCGCGACACCATGCCGCGTCACGTCGCGTTTCACACCCCGCTGATCCACGAGTAGCCGAATCTCGTCGCTCTTGCGGCTCAGGACCGTCTCCAAACATGCTTGATCGAAGACGGTCGACACGGACTCCTCGCGCGCGAACCGTTGCAGATCCCGCAGAGTCGCCGCGCCGAGAAACGGCATGCAAATGGCGAGATGCGCGCCGACCTGATGCACGCTCAGAATCGGCATGATGTTGGTGTGCTGTAGCTCGGCCAGCAGTTGTGGCTCGTCGGTCGCCGCCGATGAGACCTTGAGCACGACGAAGCGGTTGGCCAACTCACCTTGCGTGGCGAGGAACACCGACGCGTGGGCGCCTTCGCCCAAGGGTCCGACGATGACAAAGTCGCCAAATCGAGATCCTGGCCGCCAGCGATCGACCAGCGCCACCGGATCGCGAAGCAGGCTCGATCGCTCGCCACTTCGAACGGCATGTGACTCACGATGCGAGCTGGAAGAGACCTTCAACGATGGCCAGCCCGAGACATCGATTCCATAATTCAACCGCCATTGCTCGGCGGTCGTTTCTTGCCCCGCCAGAATTCGCTGCCGAAATTCCTCGAAGGCGATTTCGCCTCGGGCCTGTTCGTGATTCTGAAGTTGAGGGAACTCCGCGTCGTAGTCCCCCAGCGTCTTGGCCTGGCCGGCTCGCCACAGA
>JAGQPS010000136.1:0-3813 GCA_020426595.1 Planctomycetales bacterium | reverse complement strand
GCCTGTTCGTGATTCTGAAGTTGAGGGAACTCCGCGTCGTAGTCCCCCAGCGTCTTGGCCTGGCCGGCTCGCCACAGGAATTCCAGTTCACATCGAATCAGCTCGACCAAGACGCCGATCTCCACCGCCGGACGACCGGCCAGGAACGCTTGGACCGTCGTGGGAGATGCGAGCCAAGCCGTTTCAAATGCCTCGATGACCGAATCGCAGATCGACGAAGCCCGCGCGACATCCTGGAGTGGCGCCGCTCCCTGGTCCACGCCCGCCCCATCCGGCGATGACGAAACGCTCGCGGGTTCCGCCTTCAGCTTGAATGAATCAGCATCCCGATACATCTGACTCTTTCTCGTTTCGAGCAAGCGAGTGGCGCGCGAAGCATCGACTTTCGCTAGGCAAGTTCATCATCCTGGGAACCGAGTGCCAACGGTCATGTTTCGTCGATCGTCGCTCGCAATGACGCGCGAAAATCCTGAAGCAGCCGTTCCACCGACCTTTTGCTGCGCCCGACTTGGTCCGCGATCTCTTGGACCTCGAACCCCTCGATGCGCAGCATGATGACACGCCGCTGCGTCTCGGGGACTTGTTCGAGCGTCTCTTGAATCGTCATGCGCAGAGTGATCAACGCACGCTGGTCTCGTTCACTCGCGACCTCCAACAGAACATCGTCAAGCGATTTGACTCCCGTCGCGTCGCGTTTCGCGGCGCGATGGTGATTGGCCGAGCGACGGATCTTGTTCAAGGCGATCACCAGGAACAGCTTCCACAGCTCCTCGCTCTCGATCACGTCATAATGGCCATCCGAGACCCTGCGAAAGAATGTCCGAAACACCGACTGCACAATACCTTCCGGATCGACTTGTAGAGCGATTCGCGGATCGGTCTGCGTGTCGGCCAAATGTTGCAGTCGGTTGGCGTAACGAAGATAGAGCGCCGTCGCCGCATCCGCTTGACCTCCGCGATAGCGTCGCAGGAGCGAGCGGTCGGTCAGGACGATCCAATCCTCATCCATCGACATGACGCTTCCAGACTCCCGAGGTTTGCTTGGCGACACTCCGGTGACGCGGCGATCAAGACTCACGATAAATTCCAACGGACTTGTCGACGTTCGCCGATCACCCCGCTCACTCCATCAACTCTCGGGCGGGTCACACGATCACGAGCTGAGGCCAATAAAACTGGTCGACGTTGTCCCACGTATTGAGCGGCTCCTCGGGTGGCAGCAAATCCGGTGAAATGCCGTCGACCCAAATGTAGGGAGACTCATACGAACCCTCGGGATAACAGAACGCATCCCGCGTCGGATCGCATTGTGGGAATGGCGAGAGCGTCGGATCCAACAAGGTCGGTCCTTCATTCTCCGAGTCCGGTAGTCCCTCGAACCGGTAAGCGATTCCAGGACTGGGAACGGACGACGCTCCAACCGCCACCGTTACCCTCAGCACATAACTACCCGGCGAAAGCATGATGCTTTGAGCCGAACGAAATTCTCCCGGCCGAGTCGCCACGAAATAAACGGCTTTCCCAGTCTCGTCGAAAAGAGTCGCGAAGATGACGGCGTCGTTTCCTTCACCCGCCGTATCCGCGAGCAATCCAAAGTGAAACATCTGGCTTCGAGCGACTCGCAGCGTGTGGAACTGGGTTTCCCCCGAGGCGACTTCTCCTTGTCCCAAAGTCGCCAAATGAACACCGGGCAAATCGCAGCGCACTTCCAAGGAGTAGTTACCCGTATCAAACGGAGTCACCGCCTGGGAGTTGCCCGCGACAAGAACCGCGTACGATCCGGCTTCCACGGCATCGAGTTGCACGACGAGAAAGCCATTGCCGTTGGCCACCGTTCGATGAGCCAGAGCATCACCTTGGCTCGATAGAACGGTCACCGCGGGCACCAATCGTCCATCATCTCGTGAATGCACGCGAATGGTCATCGCCTGTCCGGCGAATTCATTGGGCACGTCAACGAGATAGAAATCCAAGTCCAGCGCATCCGAAATACTTGCGTCGATGCGATGAAGATTGGCAGTGACCGGAACGTCACTGCGAACCAGGGGCTGAGCGGTCGCCAATGTGTCGTTGGTGTGCAAGTCATCGGCGAAGAAGAAGGCCGCCTCGCCGCGCCGAAACAAGTAGCGAGTGTCACTCTGGCTGAGGTGGGAGTATTGCCATGTCGCCGCTCGTTCCATGAATTCCAAGTCGGTCTCGAGGGCTTCCACATAGAAGGCAACGACCGCATAACTGCCTACCGACAGTTCCTCTCCCGTCGACCGCACTCTCAGATACGAACCGCCCCGGAAATCTCGCGTGGCGAACCGTTTTCGCAGGACACCGTCGTTAGTGGCGCCGACCTGCCCCGCCGCGACGACTCGTTGTCGATCGTCGAGGACCTCGACGAAGAGTTGTCCCATGCTGTTGCCTTGGGTTCGAACCTGGATCTCGACGTGCCCCGCCCAGTTCGCATCGACTCGAAACTCATACCAATCGACATCGTCCAAGTCACCGATGTCACCAAAGGCAAGGGCTGGCAAGGCTCCTTTCCTGGTGTTATCCAAGTCCAATCCGGTCGCGTGCTTCGCCGAATTGTTGAGCCGTTCACGATCATTTCGATCGAGATCGCGCGTCCCCCAGCGTTGTTGCAAGCGGCTCACGTCCGACGGCGTCAAGGCAACCAGTCCGTTCGCCGGATTGAGGACCGACTCCTCGCCCTGGACATGTTCAAACCCAAGGACATGCCCAAGCTCGTGAATAAGAACTTCTTGCAACGAGCGAAGCGTGAACGGGTAATCGGCGTTGAGAATCAGATCACCCGCCCAAGTACCAGCCACGACGCTGTCGCGAGAAAAGGCGACACCACGCACGTCGCCGGGCAGAGGAATCGCCGCGATGCGCACGTCGCCAAACCGCGGGTCTTGTCGCAACAATCCTCTTGCTCCGAGCGGCAAGCCGGCATCGGGCGCCCATGCGAAGTTGAGATTGGTGGGTGCGGCCCATTGTTGACAGGCGGCGGCGACCTCGCGCCGCAACACATCCTCACCACCGACCGAGTGGGCGATCGCCGACACCAAACAGCTTTCGGTGTTGATGACTCGCGTGCCGTCCGGTACGAGGCTGACCGTCAGCAGCTGGTCGGCTGACGAAAGGCTGTCCTCGCCGAGGCTGGCAGTGGGAACGACTCCCCACAGCACCGCCAAACATGACAGAAGGCAGCGGCCAAGAAGAACGGGGGAACACAAGCGAACTTTTGGCAAGCAGAGCATAGATAATCCCAACAGACGAGCGGGGTCACCCCCTTGGCGTCCGGTCAAAACAGAGCCTTCCCCATCCTAACTAAGGCCCTAGTCTAAACCGACAGATGGCTTGAGTCCAAAGCCATCGACATCAACGAACAACCCCGTCGCCATGCCGCGTCCGCCAGGGTCAACCAAAATCCCCCGCCTTGGCGAATCCCAACACGACGAGCCACTACGACGATCAAGAGACTCAATGTGAAGAGTCTCAATTCGGTGGCCGATCCGCCAGGCCATTGCCGATTTCGGAGCAAAAATCTCGCAAGTTCGGCCGGCGGCCTGGATGGTGGCGTGAAAAATCCCCGCCCCCACAACTTCTGCCTGCCAATGAGAAGCCATGGGTGCGGGGGACGGGGTTCCTACGAGCAAGACCAATCCGCGATCTGCCCAGACACGGCCGTGCTCGTTATCCAACCGCGGCGATTGCCGCTCGATGCTTAGAAGCGGCCACTGATTTGCTCATCTCCACTGGTCACCACGACCGTGCCGCCTCCCGAAAGATCAGGGACCGCTTGGCCGTTCTCGGTATCCA
>JAGQPS010000135.1 GCA_020426595.1 Planctomycetales bacterium | reverse complement strand
GGCAATTTGATAATCGACGTTCATGCCCGACGAGATCACGGTCGGAATCACGGCGACGGCGGCCAAGAAGCCGGCACCGACGTAAGTGATTCGCTCCATGACCCTTTCGAGATAGTCAGCGGTCCGCTTGCCTGGTCGGTAACCCGGCACGAAGGTGCCGTGATCCTTCAGGTTGTCCGAAATCTCTTTCGGGTTGAAGATGATCGACGTCCAGAAGTAGCAGAAGAAGTAGATCATCACCAGGAAGAACAAGTTGTAGGCGAAGCTTGTTCCATTGCCAAACATTTCCCCGAGCGAACTGAACGTACTGCCGAACCAGCCGGGAAGGTTCCCCAAGCCGTTGAACAGCAACGCGGGAAGCATCAGCAAGGAGCTGGCGAAAATGATCGGCATCACGCCGGCTTGGTTGATCCGCAGCGGCAGGTATTGCTTGGTTCCGCCGTAGACCCGGCGACCTCGAACGTGCTTCGCGCTTTGAGTCGGAATACGACGCTGGGCGAGCGTGATGAATACGACGCCAACGACCACGGCGACGAATAGCAGCACGAGCACCAGGTAGGTCTCGATGCCGGTCGACTGGAAGCCAGTCAATTCGAAGCTCGAATCACCGATCAGTCGATACAGCGCTCCGGGCATGTCGGCGACGATACCCGCCATGATCAACAAACTGATACCGTTGCCGATACCGTATTCATCGATCTGTTCACCGATCCACATGAGGAAGACGGTACCGCAGGTCATGATCAGGACGGCGACGACTTGCCATCCCCAATACATGTTCCCGTTGACGTCCTCGAACTGTTCGGCGATCAAGTTGGGGCCGTTCTCCCCACTCGTACCCATCAGATACAACCAGACGTAGGCGATACTCTGCACGATACAGAGCACGACCGTGAGCCGTCGGGTGTAATCGTTGATTCGGTTGCGGCCCGCCTCGCCTTCCTTCCGCAATTCCATCAGCGGCGGATAGACGGTACCGAGCAACTGAAGAATGATCGATGCCGTGATATACGGCATGATACCCAGGCCGAAGATCGTGGCCTTGTCGAGCTGACTGGCACTAAAGACCGTCGCTTTCGCGATCAGTCCAGCCAATCCACCCGCGCCTTGAGACTGGCTCAACACATCCAGTTGCGCGCCGTCGACCATCGGCATGGGGATGAGATACCCCACGCGATAGACGGCCAGCAGACCGAGGGTGAGCAGGATCTTCTGACGCAGTTCGGGAATCGTGAAAACGACTCGGAGCTTTTCCAACATCTCGGCGATCCATCCAGGGATACGCGGGGCCGAGGGAAAGACTCATGCGTCCCCTGGGCCGCCGGCGCAGCAGTTCCGATCGGCGCATTGTGTCCGATCGAGGGCGACCGGTAAACAGCGCTCCGAGACATGCCGACTCGGAACGGCTCGACCTAGCGTTTGGCCGCTGACTTTTGTGGGTTCTTGACGACCGGCTTCTTGCCGGGCAGCACGACACACTCGCCACCAGCCTTCTCAATCTTTTCCTTACCCGAGCCGCTGAAGCGGTGGGCATGGACCTTGAACTTCTTGTTCAGTTCGCCATCTCCGAGCACCTTGAGCACATCGTAGCGGCGCTTGACGAGCCCTCGTTCCTTGAGCAGCTCGGGGGTGACTTCCGTCCCCTCCTCGAACCACACCTCGAGATCGCCAACATTGATCGCGTACACTTCCAGGGCGAAGCGATTGTTGAAACCACGCTTGGGAACGCGGCGAACAACCGGCATCATGCCGCCTTGGAAGGTGACTTGGGTCGAGTTACCCGCTCGGGACTGCGAACCCTTGTGACCGCGGCCAGCAGTCTTGCCGTTACCCGATCCTGGGCCACGACCGACGCGCTTGCGTTTGCGGTTCTTGACAATGCCTTGATGGACGTCGTGCAACTTCATGACAGGGAAACTCCGCGCAGAGCCTCGACGTCTTGCTGGGTTCGCAACTGCTTCAAAGCCTCAATCGTCGCCTTGACGAGAGTGACCGAGTTCGAACTGCCGTAGCTCTTAGTCAAAATGTTCGTGATACCCGCCGCTTCGCAAACCGCACGCACGGCGGCTCCGGCGATCACACCCGTACCAGGACCAGCCGGTACCAAAATCACCTTAGCGGCTCCGTATCGCCCCTTCACGATGTGAGGGATGGTACCGTCGACGGTCGAGACTCGCACCAACGTGCGGCTCGCTTGCTTATTCGCCTTCTCGACGCTCGGCGGCACTTCGTTGGCCTTGCCATAGCCCCAACCTACACGTCCCTTGCCATCGCCGACGACGACCATCGCCGCGAAGCTGAAGCGTCGTCCGCCCTTGACCACCGCCGCACAGCGCTTGATCTTGACGACTCGCTCCACGAGATCCGATCGAGAGGATTCATTTGCCACGACTCTACCACTCCACGACAAGGGAGATGCTGCAATGTACTGTTCCGCGAGCCGAGGCTCGCTCTCGTTATTGCCCGACTCGTCAACCCGCTGCCATCTTCCGCGAGACGGCACAACGACTTAGCCGGCAATGCACCCGAGTCGCCCATGCTTCAGGCGAATCGAGATTCGTTACCTAGAATTCCAATCCGGCCTCACGAGCCGCGTTGGCGAGCTCGGCGATCCGGCCGTGGTAACGATAATGACCACGATCAAACATCACTTGCGTGACGCCAGCCGCCTTGGCTCGCTCGGCCAGGGCCGCGCCGACTTGCTTGGCCGCCTCGGCGTTACCACCGTAGCTAACCGAATCACGAAGCGTCTTGTCCCGCGAACTGGCGGAAGCCAAGGTCACGCCCTTCTCGTCATCGACGATTTGGGCATAGATGTGCTTGTGGCTCCGGAACACGCTCAGCCGCGGACGAGTCGAACCCGCACGCAGTTGATTCCGAGTTCGAAAACGCCGACGAACGCGACGCACACCCTTGATCAATTGACGCTTCACCGTCTGGTTCCTATCGCTTGCTGATGTTTCGCGGGGTCTCGTGCGAGTGGAAGACAGCCGCCTCCAACTTCTCGACCGCCGCGATCCCTCTGCCGCTTCGACTGAGGCATATCGTTTCAGCGGACCATCGCCGCTGAAACTCGCTTCCCAACTGATGTACCGTGTTGACTCGAGTGGAATCCCAATCGCCTGGGCCACTCTGAGTCCATTCTCGCATCGTCCGCCCCTGGACCATCAACGCTTCAACTCGCCTTGAGCCTTGAAGCGGAAGCCTGGGGCGAAAACGCCTTACTACTTCGACGCCGCCTTACCTGGCTTGAGCTTCACTTGCTCGCCCTGGTAGCGAACTCCCTTGCCCTTGTAAGGCTCGGGCTTGCGGCTGGCTCGCACCTCGGCGGCGAATTGTCCAACGAGCTGCTTATCGCAACCCTTGACCACCACTTGGGTTTGAGTCGGACACTCGACCTTCAATCCGGCCGGCACCTTCTTCTTGATCTCATTCGCGTAACCGACGCGCAAGGTCAGTTCGTCCCCCTTGAGGGAGACGACATAACCGACGCCGACCACCTCGAGACGCTTCTCGTAGCCGGTCTTCACGCCCTGGATCATGTTGTTGATCAGGGAACGGGTCAAGCCGTGATAGCTCTTGGACGCGCGGTCGTCACCCTTGCGGCTCACCAGCACCTCGCTCCCCGATTCCGAGAAGGCGGCACTGACTTCCGGTCGCATAACGATCTCGAGCTTCCCTTGCGGGCCCTCGACCGAGACGTTTTGACCGTCGATGCTGACCTTGACCCCATCAATCACTGGGATCGGCTTGAGTCCAATGCGGGACATGCTTGAGTCTCTATTGCTCGGTAATTAACCGATCCGTGGATCGGAGATCCCTCGCGTCCGATCCGAGCGGCGGTGGTAAAGCTCACCGAGCCCGTGGGACGAAGGGGATCACTTGCCATTCTCAACCGACATTCGCCGTCGAACGAGCGGCTCCTGGCCGCTTCCTGACTCGTTCGTGATGGATCCCTGGGGATAGCCCATCAAGCGAATTCGGTCGTCACTTGTTTCAAACCATCGAGTCGCCGTATCGCCTCGGGAGTCTCCGTATCGCCGCACGCGCTGAGCGCGAAGCGTTGGGACGTGGGCAATGTACCGCGAGTCGAGGCGATTGCGAAGCGGTCGAGCCGCACGATCACGCCTGGTTCTTGCCGCCGAGGCGAGATGGCATTCCGATGAATCGGTACGCTTGTCTCGCCAAGAGAGCACCCACGACCGCAAGGTCGGAGCGCCTCATCGGCCGTTTACCAAACCTCGCACAGCACTTCGCCGCCCAGGTTTTGTTGGCGAGCTTCTCGATCGCTCAACACTCCGCGGCTCGTGCTCAGAATCGTAATTCCTTGCCCGTTGAGCACCGGCCTCAAGTCCTTCGCGCTGCTATACACGCGACGACCGGGCTTGCTCACCCGCTTGAGATGCCGAATGACTTGCTCACCGCTCGGTCCGTACTTCAACTCGATACGGAGATGGCTCGATGGGGACTCCTCGATTTCCTCGTAGCCCCAAATGAACCCCTCGCGTTTGAGCACTTCCGCCACGCCGCGCTTGACTTTCGAGACCGTCATTTCAACGAACGGTCGTTCAACGCGCACCGCATTTCTGATGCGGGTCAGCATGTCGGCAATCGGGTCGGTCATCATGGTGGAAAGTTCCCCTTCACCAACTAGCCTTGCGAACACCAGGAATCAGGCCTTGGTCTGCCATCTTGCGGAAGCAGATTCGGCAGATACCGAACTTGCGATAGACCGCTCGCGGCCGACCGCACAATTGACAGCGATGCTCTTGACGCGTCGAGAACTTCGGCGTCCGCTTGGCTTTCGCGATCTTTGATTTGCGTGCCACAGGTTTTACCTACGTACAGCTGGTCCTATCTTCGACCTCGTCACGCCACCGGCTCGGACTTCTTCGTCTTCGCACGGAAAGGCATGCCGAACAACTCCAGCAACCGGTACGCTTCCGCGTCCACGGGAGTGCTGGTCACGATCACAATGTTCATCCCTTGCGGGCGGGTGAACTTATCAGGGTTCACCTCGGGGAACACCAAACGCTCGGTCAGTCCGAGGCTATAGTTGCCTCGACCATCGAACGCCTTGAAGCTCACCCCGCGAAAGTCACGCACGCGAGGCAGGACCAGGTTGATCAACCGGTCCATGAACTCATACATGCGAGCCTTGCGAAGAGTCACCATCGCTCCGATCGGCATGCCTTCACGCAAACGAAAGTTCGCGATCGACTTGCGTGCGCGAGTCACCACGCACTTTTGACCGGCCAACGCGGTGAGCGACTCCGCCGCGTCTTCGACGTACTTCTTATCCTGGACGGCCGAGCCGACTCCCATGTTGATCACGACCTTCTCGAGTCGCGGCAAGGAGAGCACGTTGTCTCGACCCAGATCTTGCTTGAGCTGAGCCAGGATTTCGTTCTCGTAGCGGATCTGCAAACGAGGTTTCATGGACCTAAGGCCTACTGAGGTTAAGGAGCGGTTCGCGGAGGCGTTGAGCCGGGCCGCGGTTTCGCCAATCCCAAGAGTCACGAGACTCGAGTCATTCGCGACTCAAGCCATCAGCGACTCGCGGAGCCACTAGAGCACTTCGCTCGCGAGGCTCACGATCTTCATGAAGTTGCGGTCGCGGAGCTCACGAGCCACCGCACCGAAAATTCGGGTACCACGCGGGTTGTTATCCTTGTCGATAATCACCGCCGCGTTGCCGTCGAAGCGGATGTAGCTACCATCGGCTCGACGAGTCGGCTTGCGAGTCCGCACGATCACGGCTCGCACGACCGCCTTCTTCTTAATGTCACTACCAGGAATCGTGCTCTTGACGCTGCAGATGATCACATCGCCAAGGCCGGCATAGCGGCGTCGGCTTCCGCCGAGCACCTTAATGCACATCAATTCGCGGGCGCCAGTGTTGTCGGCGACGGAGAGTCGGGTCTCTTGCTGAATCATGACTCGCTCCCCTCTTGGCCGGCCGCGTTGGCCTTGACGGCCGCGAGCGACAGACGCTTGCCTTCCTCAACGATCCTCACGAGCTCCCAGCGCTTCTTGGCCGAGCGAGGACGCGACTCGATAATCTCGACGCGATCCCCTTCGTGGGCTTCATTTTGCTCATCATGCACGTAGCAAACGGTACGTTTGCGGACGTACTTGCCATACAGCGGATGGCGCTCACGCCGGGCGATCTCGACCACCCGGGTCTTGCTCATCTTGTCGCTGGTGACGATTCCAACCAGAACTCGCTTGGGCATCGTTCGATTCTCAAAGTGTTCGAAGGTGATGCTGTGTCAGTCTCGTTTTCATCCAACCACCGGGGGTTGGACCTGGGAGCGACTGGGGTGCTCCACCGTTATCGTTGGTTCGAGTGAAAGGCACTCGAAGCGGAAGTCGAATCAATCGACTCACCGCGAGCCACGGGGCATCCAAGGCCCCTGGGCGTCCGGCGACTAGGCCTGAGCCGCGGCGGCTGCCGCCTGACGCTCATGCTGAATCGTCTTGATGCGGGCGATCAACCGGCGCTGGGCCTTCTTCTCGCTCGGCACTCGCAGTTGCTCGGTCTGAGCCTTGATGCGATACCGGAACAAGCCCACCGCGGCGTCCTTCAAGGTCGCCTCGAGCTGCTCGTCGCTCATCTCGCGCAATTCGTTAGCCTTCATCGCCTGGCCCTATCCCACTCAATCTCAATCCGTGTCTTGTCCCGTTCCCGCTCCCGGCCGTTGGCTGAACGCGGTCGCCTTGGCCAGCCGGCTAACCGACTGGCCCATGGACCGCGCCCAACTACATCGGCCGACGCCTCACCATGCGCACTCGCATTGGCATCTTGTGAGCCAAGCGAGCGAAGCACAGCTTCGCCTGCTGTTCCGACACACCGGTGACCTCGTACAGGATCGTTCCGGGGCGGATCGTGGCCGCCCAGAACTCCGGTTCACCCTTACCCTTACCCATTCGGGTTTCGAGCGGGGTGCTAGTCACCGACCGGTGTGGGAACACGCGGATGAACAACTTACCTTCACCGCGGATGTACTGGTTGGCAGCGATACGACCGGCTTCGATCGTCTGAGCCTTAAGCCACCCGCCTTGCAGCGCCTGAAGTCCGTATTCACCAAACACAACACGATTGCCTCGCGTCGCGTTACCTTTTATACGACCTCTTTGGAGCTTTCGGTGCTTGACCCGCTTGGGCATCAACGCCATCGCTCACCTCTCCATCGTACATGCCTTGGTTGACCCAAACCTGAATCCCGATGTGGCCCTGAGCCGTCTTCGCCTCGGTGAAACCGTAGTCGATCTTCGCTCGCAAGGTGCTGAGGGGGATCGACCCCGCCACCGCCTTCTCGCATCGGCTCATTTCGGCGCCACCGAGACGCCCCGACATCTGGATTTTGATTCCCTTGGCTCCCGCATCCATCGATTCCTCGATGGCTCGCTTCATCGTGCGGCGGAAGCTGGCTCGCTTCGAGATCTGCTCGGAGATCTTCTCGGCGACCAACTGAGCGTACAGCTCGGGTCGCGAGATCTCCTCGATCTTCATGTTGACTCGTCGGCCGATGAGGTTCTGCAATTCCTCTTGCAACACCTCGACCTCTTGTCCCTTCTTTCCGATGATCAAGCCCGGACGAGCCACGAACAGGTAGACCTTCACCTCGTCGCGAGTCCGCTCGATCTCGATGCGGTCGATTCCGGCCGCCTTGTAATTCTTGGTCGGGTGCTTCTTGATGAAGTCCCGGATCTTCTTGTCTTCAAGCAGCAGGCTACCGTACTCGCCCTTGGGGGCGTACCAACGGCTCTTCCAATCACGAAAGATGCCCGTTCGATAACCGACTGGATTGACTTTCTGTCCCATGGCTTACCTGAACCTTTACGGTTGCCGGTCGTCTCTGCTGTTCCATCCCCAGGGGGACAACACCGACTGACGATTCCTCTCAGGCGTGGGGCCTTTGACGCGAAGCGTCGCGAGCCTCGTTCGCCGCTGTCACGCGATGGTTGACATGAGGCGATCCCCCTTGCCACCGTTCACGCGAACCAAAACCTATACCTGCTCGAGCACCACCGAAATGTGGCTGCTGCGACGCAGCACCGGATACGCCATGCCTCGGGCACGAGGACGAATCCGCTTGAACATCGGACCACCATCCACCCGCACCTCCGACACGAACAACGCATCGACGTTGACCGTGCCCTGAGGATTCTGCTCGGGATCGGCGGCGCTTCCCATCGCACTCCGAATCACGGCTTCCAACAGCCGGGCTCCGCGATGCGGTTGGTACCGCAAGATATCCAACGCCTCATCGGCGTATTTTCCCCGCACCAGCTGAGCCAGAGGCCGCACCTTGCGAGGGCTAATGCGTGCGTTCTTATGTTTGGCGACGAAAGCCATGATGCGTCTCCTCGACCCGTTCGCCGTGTTTCAATTCACCGTAACCCGGCCGGGACCGATTACCTCTTACCCTTGCCGCCGTGGCCTCGGAAGTTTCGCGTGGGAGCGAACTCACCGAGCTTGTGCCCGACCATATCCTCGGTCACGTAGACCTTCAGATGCTGCTTGCCATTGTGCACCATGAAGGTGTGCCCGATAAACTCCGGCACGATCGTGCACGAACGAGCCCAAGTCTTGATGGCCTCGGTCGCGTTCGCGCCCTGCTTCTCGACCTTCGCGTACACCTTCGGGTCGACGTAAGGACCCTTTTTTGACGATCGACTCATGCCCGTTTCAACCTCTGTCCAAGAGCCTCGTGAATCGAGGCACCCGCGGGTAACCTATTCCGATACGCCTGCGACGCGTTTCACTACACCAACTTCAGCACGCCATAGCGACGCGACCTACGACGTCGGACGATCGCCGAATTCGATGGCTTGCGGCGTTGACGAGTCGAGCCGCCCTTGGCCGGCTTGCCTTGCGGGCTGACCGGATGACGACCACCCTTGTTACGACCTTCACCACCACCGTGCGGATGGTCGATCGGGTTCATCGCGGTGCCGCGAACGTGCGGGCGACGACCGAGCCATCGGTTACGGCCCGCCTTACCCAACACCACGGCGCTGTGATCCGAATTGCCCACGCGTCCAATCACGGCTCGGCAAGTCGCCGGGATACGGCGAACCTCGCCGCTCGGCATCTGCAACTGAGCCCAACCGGAATCACGAGCCATCAGCGTGGCGAAGCTGCCCGCCGATCGGCACATGGTCGCTCCCCGCCCAGGACGCAATTCCACGTTGTGCACCTGCGTGCCCAACGGAACGTTCTTAAGCGGAAGGCAATTGCCCACGTTCGGCGGAGCCTCGGCACCACTCTCGACCGTGTCTCCCTTCTTGAGACCATCCGGAGCGATGATGTAACGCTTCTCGCCATCGACATAGAACAACAACGCGATGCGAGCGCTGCGGTTCGGATCGTATTGAATCGAATCCACCTTGGCGGCGACACCGTCCTTGTCGCGACGGAAATCGATCACGCGGTACATCCGCTTGTGACCGCCGCCACGATGACGAGCCGTGATGACGCCTTGGTTATTGCGGCCGCCCTTCTTCTTGGCGCGACGCAGCAAGCTCTTCTCGGGCTTCGCACCCTTGGTGAGTTCCTTGAAGTCACTCACGCTCGCGTTGCGACGGCCCGCCGAAGTCGGTCGATAGACTCGAATGCCCATGATTACTGACCTTCCTTCACGATTTAGAAGAACTCGATGCGATGATCGCCCTTAAGCGTCACCACCGCCTTCTTCCAGTCACTGGTCCGACCCTGACGGAAGCGGAACCGACGAGCCTTCCCGCGACGATTCTGGGTTCGAACCTTCGCGACTTCCACGTCGAACAAGTCCTCGACCGCACGACGAACGTCGTCCTTGGTCGCCAACTTGTTGATCGCGAACGAATACTGATTGAACCGCTCGGCTCGATGAATACCCTTCTCGGTCACCAGAGGCCGAAGCAACACCTGGTGGCTCTCCAACACAATCGAGCCCGAGGGGCTAGTCACCGCAATTTGCTGAGTCATCTCTGCTGCCTCGCTCCCAACGATCCACCCATCGGGGATCCACCGCACCGGCCAATTCCAACTAGGCTTCCGCCCCGGCCGAAGTCACCTGGCCAGCCCGCAACGAATCCATCGCCGCCTTGCTCACCAACACCCGATCCGGGCGGAGCAAAGCCAACGCGTTCAAGTCGCTCGCCGGCAACACCTGGACTCCAGGAATGTTGCGAGCACTGCGATACACGTTGGCGTCGATCCCAGCCGTCGTGATCAGAGCCGTCTTGCCCTGCAACGACAACGCCTTGAGCAACGAAGCGACTTGACGAGTCTTCACCTCGGCGAAGGACAAGTCATCGATCACCACCACTTGCTCACTGGCGATCTTGCCAGCCAACGCCATTCGAGTCGCGGCTCGCACCATCTTCTTCGGCATCCGGTACGAGTAATCGACCGGGTGCTTCGCATGGATGTGACCACCACCACGTCGCGTGCCGCTCTTCTTGGAGCCAGCTCGCGCGTTGCCCGTACCCTTTTGGCGATAAAGCTTGCGAGTCGAACCCGCAACCTCGCCTCGCGTCTTGGAACAATGAGTCCCCTGACGGGCATTGGACTGGTACATGACCACGACATCATGCAGCAATTGCTTATTGATCTTCGGCGCGATCTCGGTGGGGTCGATTTCATACTTCCCCACCTCCTTGCCCGTCTTATCGTAGACCGGAAGGCTGACCATGTTTCCGCCCTTCCCTTGCTCGTTGTCGAGCCCAGTTCTCAAAGCCCAGAAGCCCTAACCGACTGGCGATCACCGCCCGTCGACACTCACCTCAATGCGAGGCTCAACCAACCTTGTTCGTTTCACGCACCGTCACGTAGCCACCCACGGGCCCCGGAACGGCACCGCGAACCAGCAACAGCGAGTTCTCAACGTCGATTCGCACCACCTTCAAGTTGCGAACCGTCGTGCGAACATTGCCATACTGACCCGCCATCTTGCGACCCTTCATCGTACGAGCGGGGAAAGTCGCCGCACTCGTACCACCAGGGTGACGATGACACTTCTTCACACCGTGAGTCGCCCGCTGACCGGAGAAGTTGTGACGGACCATGGTGCCCGCGTATCCGCGACCCTTGCACACACCAGTCACATCCACCGAAGTCACACCCTCAAGGACATTGACATCGATGACCTGGCCAACGGCGGCATCACCCACCGAGCCACGCAACTCGCGAACCATCTTCTTGGGCTCGCAATCCGCCTTCGGAAGAAGCTCAACGCCCGCGGCCTGACGGCCCTGCGAACGCTTGCTGGAGATCGCCGCGACATGCCCCCGCTCGCTGCGAGAAGCTTGCGACTGACGCTTACGATTACCTTGCGGGCGAGGCTTATCCTCGAAGCCAACCTGCACCGCCTCGTAACCATCTCGATCCACGGTCTTTACTTGCAGCACGTGACAAGGCCCCGCCTCGATCACCGTGACGGGAATCACCTCACCAGCCTCGGTATAGACTTGCGTCATGCCGACCTTACGGCCGAGAATGCCTTTAACCATCGCTGCTTCACCTTGTGGATCGAGTCGCGGACGGGAGCGTTGAAGTAAACTCCAACCTTACCCGCCTCGCCTCCATTCCATATTCGATTCAACCCTGAGACCAACAACTGACCGCCCGGCAACCCTCGAGTCGCCGATGATCGACCTTAGCGGTTCGTCGCCTTGATCTTGATCTCGACACCCGCCGGCAGATTGAGCTTATTCAAAGCCTCGATCGTCTTGGCGGTCGCCTGCACAATGTCGATAAGACGCTTGTGAGTCCGCACTTCAAACTGCTGACGAGCCTTCTTGTCGATAAACGGACTGCTCAGCACCGTGTATCGCTCGACGCGAGTCGGCAAGGGGATCGGACCATGGACCTCGGAATGAGTCCGCTTGGCCGTGTCCACAATCTCTTGGGCGCTCTGATCCAAAATGGAATGATCGTAGGCTTCCATTCGGATTCGGATGACTTCTTGCGTCGCTGCCACGACCGATGCTCCAACTAACCGTGATTCCCCCGAGGCCCAAGCTCTCGAATGCTCACTTGACTCTGATTGCCTGTGGGGAAACCGCCTAGGTTAAGAATGTACCGCCAACTCGTCAACGGCACTCAGCCCACGAATCTCACAATTTCGCGCCGCGTTTCGCAACGCACTCATGAGATGTCGGCCGAGTCGTCATCGTTGACAACGCAGGCAGCCATTCACTGCCTTTTCCTTCCCCCGCAATCTCCCTAACTCCATACCCCGCGAGACTCAAATCTTCGAGCCGACTCGTTTCACTCGAAAAAGTGAAATCTCATCGGATTGCCAGCAGTCGAGTCACACTTCTTGGTGCGTCGAGCCCTGCGGAGACAATGCTCCCGGAACGAACACACCGGCGAATCGCCAGCCGCACGTCGATCATTTGGGTTCACAGCGGAGCCTCAAGAGTCTCCGAGTTAGCTCGTCCAATCCCGCAATGCGAACATCGCGGGAATGAGCCTGAGCGAATCTCGAAGAGAGACCCAACTCGATCCGCCACCGTGAGTCGCAAATCCCTTCGCATTACCTCGGCCCTAGGCCCTGGGGGCCCCCTGCCAAGACTCGCAAAAGACGCTTGCGGTGGAGATCACAACGAGAGGCGTTCGAGAACGCTTCGAGGGAAGCGGAGCATAATGTCGTCTCCCCATCGGTCCGTCAAGGGCCTTTTGATCGCTTCTCCGAAGAATGCTCGGCTTCGCGCCAGAAACGGTCCCCAAGCGACCAAACACAGCCCAATTTCAGACCCAAGCGAGCCCGGAAAACAGGGCCGCTGAGCTTCGCGATAGCGCCACGAGAATCCGTCCACCGACGGAGCCGAACACCAAGGAAATCCAACGTATTACCGACGGATTCCCTAGCCTGTCACGGCGAGTCGTATCGTCGATCGAGAGCCCACCGCGCGAATGCCGGCGCGAGCCACTCACGCGTTCTAACTGGCTCGCTGTTATTCGGCATGCGAAACGTTAACGATCGCGGCCCATA
>JAGQPS010000134.1 GCA_020426595.1 Planctomycetales bacterium | reverse complement strand
ACGTCCACACACCTTGGGTCCCCGACGCCATCTCCGACCGCAAGGATACGCTCCCCAACCTCGTCCAAGTGACCGAGACACTCGACGCTCAAATAGGACGCCTCGTCGCGGAACTCGACAATCGTGGTCTCACCGATCAAACGTTACTCATCGTCACGAGTGACAACGGACCAGCGCCCACTTTCAATCAACGCCGCACCGTCGGCCTGCGTGGAGCCAAGCTCAGCCTCTACGAAGGAGGCATCCGCATGCCCATGATCATTCGCTGGCCCGGACACGTACCAGCGGGACGAGTCGACACACAATCGATCTGGTCGGCCGTCGACATCTTGCCAACGCTCGCCGATATCGCCGGCGCCCAACTCCCCAGCGAGCACAGCCTCGATGGAGAAAACGCGCGAGCCTGCTGGGAAGGAGAAACGTTCGAACGAACCGCTCCGCTGCTCTGGGAGTATGGTCGCAACGAGGAGTTCTTCCGCTATCCGGGCAACCCCAACAATCGCAGCCCAAACGTGGCGGTACTAGAAGACAATTGGAAGCTGCTGGTCAACGCCGACAACACCAGCCTCGAACTCTACGACCTAGCCAACGATCCCAACGAAACCACGAACGTCGCCGAACAACACGCGACGACAGCCGAACGTCTCAAGACCATCGCGCTTCAGTGGCGAGCGTCACTCAACGACGCTCCGCGCGAATAAGATCGGCCTCGGCCAGAGTGCATGAAACCGGAGGCTCCGCGCGATCGCGCATCGCCGGTCGATTACTGCGTCGCTGTCGGGCTGTCGCGTCTCGAGTTCGCCGACCGCCGCATGTTCAAATGAAACGTGTGAGCCGCATCGAAGCGAACGGGACCTACGGCCAAGACGTCATGCGAACAGAAGACGTCACGCGAAAAGATCGTGCACCACGCGGCCGTGAATATCGGTCAAGCGGAAATCGCGTCCCGCGTAACGATACGTCAGTCGCTCGTGGTCGATGCCAAGCAGATGAAGCAACGAAGCGTGCAGGTCGTGCATGTGCACCTTGTTCTCGATCGCCTGATGACCGAACTCGTCGGTCGAGCCATAAACGAATCCCGGCTTGAGCCCCCCGCCCGCCAAACAGACGGTGAATCCGCCAGGATTGTGGTCGCGACCGGTACCGTTCTTTTGCGCATAGGGAGTCCGACCAAACTCGCTCCCCCACCACACGATCGTGTCCTCGAGCAAACCTCGTTGCTTGAGATCGTTGAGCAGAGCGGCGATCGGACGATCACACGCCCGCGCGTGGTTCTCGTGCTTGGGGAGATCCGAGTGCTGATCCCAAGCCGGATTCGCGGAGTTGTCTCCGTAGTTCACTTGAATGAACCGAACTCCCGCTTCGCACAAGCGGCGAGCCAGCAAACAACGGCGACCATATCCCTCCGTCACTGGATCATCGATCCCATAAGCCGTCAGAGTCTCGGCGGACTCGTCCGCCAAATCAAACACCTCAGGCGCCGCCTCCTGCATCCGCCAAGCCAACTCGTACGAATCGAGCACCGCATCCAACTCGCTGCTCCCACCCATTCGCTCCCGTTGCTGATGATTCAACGTCTCCAGCAAATCGAGCTGCCGACGTTGCTGCTCGCGACTCCGCTCATCATTCAAATGCCGGATCATAAGATCGCGACCATTGCTCCCCGGACGCCCAATCGACGTCCCTTGAACCGCCGCAGGCAAGAACGCCGAACCATAGTTGCGAGCGCCGCCATTGCCCACGCTCGGTGAAATCGAAACGAAGCCAGGGAGATTCTGATTGTCCGGACCCAAACCGTAGAGCACCCACGATCCCATCGATGGTCGGATCGTGTTGGTCGAGCCGCAATGCAGGAAGAGAGTCGCGGGCCCGTGAGCCACGCCTTCCGTGTGCAACGAGCGGACCACGCATAGATCGTCGGCATGTCGTCCCATGTGGGCAAACAAGTCCGACACCTCAAGCCCCGATTCTCCATACGAGCGAAACTCCCAAGGCCCCTTCATCAATCGCTGGAGTCCTTGCCCCATGCCCGTGTTGGCCAGTTGCCGCGCGTCGTTGAAGTTGACTTGCTCGCCGTCGCGTTGTTCAAGAACCGACTTGCGATCAAACGAGTCGACCTGGCTCACGCCACCTTGCATGAACAAGAAGATGATCCGCTTGGCTCGAGCCGCATGATGGACTCCACCCAGTGGCCAGTCGTCTTGCCCGCGCGATTCCTGCCCGAGCAAACCGGCGGCCGCGAGCGCGCCAAACCCACACGCCGTTTGCCCAAGAAAGTGGCGTCGCGTCGAGGCTTCCGTCGCGGCGAAGAGCGGTCGTTGCATCGAACGTTACTCCAGAAAACGAAATTCGATCGAGGCAAACAACGTCTGCATCAATTCGGTCATCAAAGCCAGATCCCGTGAGGCAGCTTCCGCCGAGCTCCCCTCGCCGAATCCTTGCTCCAGCAAAAACGATCGCAGAGCGTCTTGCTCCGACTCCAGCGGCCGGCGCCCCCATGTCCGCACGCACGCGGTCGCGATCAGTTCGTTGGCTCGAGCCACTCGCGGATCCAATCGCTCCTCGCCCCCCGCGTCTCGGCCGAGCAATTCCTCGTCCGCGCCTAGGGCTGGCCCCTCGGTCAGCAATCGACGAGCAGCCACCTCGGCACGTTCGCGCACCCAGGGGTCGTGCAGCAAAGCCAACGCTTGCGGAGCGACCGTGCTGCGATTGCGTTGCCCCACGACCACACTTGGATCAGCCATGTCGAACGCCGCGAGCAGATCATTGATCGCATTTCGAAATGCCGGAAGATAAACGCTCCTCACGGGAGACGCGGACTCGAAACCGTAGTCTTCCTTCAACTTCGCCGGCAACGCCTCGCTTCCACGTCGCAGCCATAGCTCTCCTGATACCTGCAACATCGCATCGCGCAGACTCTCGGCGTCGAGCCTTCGGCGCTCACCGCGCCACCACCACAAGTTGTCGGGATCGCTGACTTCCTCGGACGGCGAAGAGGTCCATGCGCGTGCATAGGCATCGGTCAAGACAATCGCTCGCACAAGCTGTTTGGGTTCCGTGTCCCAAGCGCGCCAACGACGCACCAGATCATCGAGCAACTCGGGGTGAGCCGGCGATTGCCCGGTCGTACCGAAGTTGTCCGGAGTTCGTACGAGCCCCTGTCCCATCGTCCACAACCAAAGCCGATTCACCATGACTCGATGAGTCAGGGGTTGTTGGGCATCGGTCAGCCAAGCGGCGAGATCGCGACGACCGCTCGCCGTTGAGTTGGGAACCGGAACATCGACGGAAACAAACCGAGGAAAGCCGCGAGCCACCGTCGCTCCAAGGTTGTGCACGTTGCCGCGCACATGAATCGCGACGTCGGCTCCCGCGCCGGTTTCGACGACTCCGATCGATCGAGGCCGAAGAGCCAACTGTTGCTCCCATTCCGCGATCTGGTCACTCAAGGATTTGCGTTCCCCCTCGAGCGCCGCGAGATCACGCCGCAGCGCCGCGTTCTCGGCCGCCGCCTCCGCTTCGGCCTCTTCGCTCGCCGGAGCGGTGTTCGCGCTATCGGCATCCAACGGCAGAAACTGGATCGCGTCAACGATCACGAAGCCATTGGTGTTCGTGTTGGAAATCAACAAGTAACACTGACCATTCGGTTCGAACCGATACTCGCCGAGCGACACCCAGCGACCGTCGATCGGCGGCTCGACGCGCTGATTAACAATCACCTCGCGTTCGCCGTCCGCACTGAACACGGTCACCGGCACCGCCGAGGCGCGACTGTCGCCATGGTTGAACGCAAAACGAATCTCATAACGTCCCGGCGGCAAGGCCTCCGGTGCGAACGTGAGGGTCTTCATGCCCTGCGACTCGTTCGCATCGTGGCGATACCCTTCGCCGATGTAACGCTTGGAGTACTGCGAGAACGTCCAATCACCCACGGCGGTCGCTTGCGAATCATCCAACACGACGCCGGGCAACACGTCGACGGGCAACGGCACGTTGGCGAGCGTGGCTGGAAGCTCGCCATTCATACGGGCCTTGAGAGCCGCGATATCGAGATCGAATTGCTTGAGCCGCTCCTTGCCGGTGGCGACCTCCGACGTGATCGCGGCCAGGAGCGACCGCTGCTCGTCGCTCATCGGCAAGTCGACATCAATCCAATCCGACACGTTCGCGTGCTTGACCGTCCGGATTCCCTTGAGGATGCCGGCCAAGGCGTAGTAGTCGGCCGTCGGAATCGGATCGAACTTGTGATCGTGACAACGAGAACACGAGATCGTTTGGCCAAGGAGCCCCTTGCCGATCACATCAAGCTGCTCGTCGATGATATCCATCTCGAGCTGCTGCTTGTCTTGGTCCTCGAGATTGTTGTTGCCCAGAGCCAAGTAAGCCGTGGCGGCGACTTGATGCTGTCGCCAGGTCACTTCGTCGAGTCCTTGAGGAACGTCCGCCGCACCGGAATCCGCCGCGTCAGTTTCCGTCGCCCGCGCGTCCGCGGCGTACAAGTCGCCCGCGATCTGCTGCCTCACGAATTGGTCGTACGACAAATCGAGATCAAAACTCTCCACCACGAAATCACGGTAACGCCAGGCATTCGGCAAAACCAATCCGCGTAGAGTCAACGATTCACCAAATCGAGCGACATCCAACCAATGTCGACCGTAACGCTCGCCAAAGCGAGGCGAGGCCAGAAGGCGATCGACTTGCCGCGCCACCGCGTCGGGTCGGTCGTCTTGTTCAAACTCGGTCAACTCGTGAATCGTCGGCGCGAGCCCATGCAGGTCGAACATCAGTCGCCGCAGCAGCGCCCCGCGTGAAACTCTCGGCGCGGGCGACACGCCATGATCGGCCATCGAAGAGTCAAGAAACGAGTCGATGCGACTCGTGGATCCGATTCCGATTCGCGCGGGATCGGCTGCTGGCTCGATCGGCCGATAGGCCCAATGTTCTTGCGATCGTTCGAGCGGCAACGCGGTCGATTCTCGAGAGCCAAGCGGGACCGACGACGAACGCGGGTCGGGCGCTCCCATTTCAATCCAGCGCCGGACCGCGCTGATCTCGTCATCGCTTAACTTGCCGTCTGGAGGCATTTGCAAGCGAGGATCCTCGTACGCCACCGCCCTCAGCAAGCTCCCTTCATCCGGAGACTCCGGAACGATCGCCGCTCCACTGTCGCCCCCGAGTCGCCAGCCTTCGCGCGAGTCGAGCACGAGTCCACCACTCGCTTCCGTGTCCGAGGCATGGCACTCCAGACAGTGGCTCACGAGCAAGGGGCGAATCTCCTTCTCGAAGAACTCCACCTGAGTCTCCGAGAGCGCCTCGCTGACCTCCGCGGCATCGGGGTCTTGAGCCTTGGCCGGTCGGGTTGAAACCATTCCCAACAAGGCAATGCAGACGCCGAGTAGTAGACGTAGCCAAGTCACGATCGTGGGACCCTCGCTGGACAAGAGCGACATTATTCCAAGCTCCCAGCATACCAAACGTGATTTCCCAATGCGATTTCAATCCCCCATGGCGAGGCAATGTCGGCCTCTCGCCAACCCCTATCGCGTTGATTGCCTGGCGCTCGCCCGCGAACCCGCGGCCCGCGATTCTTGTCCGTGGTTCCAAGTTGTGATGAATCGCCCGTTCCCTTACCCGTTCCGAGATCCGGTCATGTCTCCACGATCCCAAACTTGCCCTCGTCGGATGAGTCGTTTTTCTTCCGCATTGGACTGGAGCCATGAAGCGTTTCAAGCAAAAGCAATCAGCGCCCGCTGATGGTTTGACTCAAGAACTTCTTCTGCACATACGCCGACTCGGCCTGGCGTCGGTTGATCAATATCGCGACTGGTGCGCCGAGCATGGCTTCAGTCGCGGACTCGCCAAAAGCACACAGCAACGTTCGAAGGAGTTCTCGCGGGCGAACGCCGCCAAGGGGCTCGCCAAACTGCGAGACCACCGTGAACGTCGCAAGCGCGAGCAACGCGTCTTCGCGAACTTGACTCGTGCGTCCCAAACGGCCAATGCTGCCGAACCTCTCGCCAGCGCCGAATACTGGTATTCGAGCACGCGAGCCTTGGAACACCTGCGAGCCCACGCTCGGCGTTGGGGAGGGAAGCTGCTCGCGACGGACACCGCCGACCTCGTGCTCGGTCCCCGTCCTGGCAACACGTTTCCCGACGCGCTTCGGTTGTTGGCGAAGCACGGTAAGCAATGGCGCCGTCCCCTCGAGGCATGGCGACCGCGGACCCACAACGCCATGCGGCAGTTCCGCTCGCTTGTGCGACATCTGTTCGCCGAGTACGACGAAGTGCCTAGGTTCCTGGATCGCGTTTGGTTCATGGGCGTTTCGGCTCAAGCAACCCAGACGCGGAAATGGTACCTGCACGTCGCGGCGGGTCAGAACATTCGCACGTGCGATACGCCCTTGCCGCTGACCAAGAAGATGGCTCACCACTTCATGCGGGCTCCCGACGATGCGTCATGGGAGCAAGCATTGCGGTGGGGGCAGGTCCATGCGATGGGCGGCGACGAGAGACTGGCGCGAGCCCTGTTTCCGACTCGGCTTGGCGAATCGTTCGAGCATGAGGAGTTCTGGCGAACCGTCATCGCTTGGCTGATCGAGCATCCGATGCTGGACACGGTCCATATCGGTCCGCTGATCGATTACTTGCATCACCAACGATTCGGTTTCGAGGGGATCGCCGTCGTTAATGGACGGCAAGTTCCCGCGCCACCGGCTCAACCTAATCTAACGATGAAGGGTCGCGAGCCGGAAACATTGCTGCGGCAAGTCAACGGTTGGCACCGAGCCTTGGCTCATTCCAACCGCGTGCAAGTTCGCCAGTGGAAACCGAGCGAGATTCCTGGTTTCGGCTGGATCGAGGGATCCGACGCTGGCAAGAACGTGCGCAAGTGGAGCATTCGTGAGCTGCTCAGCGGACAAGCCCTGGTGACCGAAGGTCGACAGCTGGGACACTGCGTGGCCAGCTACGCCCACTCGTGCGCCGCCGGGCATTGCTCGATCTGGACCTTGGAACTAGAGACACGAGATGGCTTGTCCAAACTCGTGACCATCGAGGTTCGGAACGCGACTCGCATGATCTGCCAAGCACGCGGGAAGGCGAACCGAGTCATTAATGCTCGAGAACGTTCGATCATCGAGCGTTGGGCCGAGATGGCTCGACTTCGCATGGCGAAGTACGTTTGAGTCGCGCATCGCCGCGGCGGCCGCGGGAGAGTGAATCTCACCCGCGGTCGACCGCGGCTTTTTTTCTTCTTGGCGGGTGGTCGTCGATTGGCGCCGAGTCCACCTTGGCTTCGCTCTGAATTGGCGGAGCTTCACCGGCTCAAGCGGAGACCCGCTTGATGATTGGTTAGAGAGCCTTGGCCGCGGGATCAAGGGAGGGGTCGCTCCACCGCGATGGCCTCACGTTGCGTCGTCCAGAAACTTGAATCGCTCGACCTCGACTCCGTCGACGTACAGGGTCTCACAAAACATCGTGAGTGGCCTGACCCACAATCGTCGATCACCATATTCCGGTCGATACACGACCAACGCTTCATCGGTCTCGCTATGGCGAGCCACGCCAATCACCGTGTACTCGCGCCCCTTGTAGTGGCGATAACGACCCGCGCGGAGCGGCTCACTGGCTTCATGCGTCGAGTCCACGGTCGGTTCCTGGCAATCGTTGGAGGAATCAAGTCGCTCCCGCGATCGCGAGAGCCAATCCAATGGGGCGAGTATCCCGCTTCTCCCGGTCGCTGACTACCGCGCTGAACTTTGCCGCTCTGAACTCTCCCGCGCTGAACTCTGCCGCGCTGTCCCGCATCGCGCTGTCCTCCACCCAATCGCACTCCGCCAAGCCCAGCGACTTGAAAAACGATTTGGGTGAAAGCACGTTCAAGACAACGCACGGTAAACTCTCGGCTCGTTTGCCAGGGCCCTTCGCGAAGCGTGCTTCACGCGGCTGCACTCGGTGCGTGCGGGACGAGTTCTGAGGGGCGAGCGCGGTATGCGTGGAGATTGTCATGTGGAATCGATTGGCGGCCGAGTTTCAGGGGACGTTCGCGCTCGTCTTCGCTGGCACCGGCGCGATCATCGTCAACGACTTGAGCCGCGGAGCGGTGACCCACGTCGGAATCGCGTTGACGTTTGGCCTGATCGTGACCGCCATGATTTACGCTCTCGGCGAAACTTCGGGAGCTCATTTCAACCCGGCCGTGACGCTCGCTTTTTGCTTGGCCGGGCGATTCAAGGCGAGCGAGATCGTCCCTTATTGGATCGCGCAGTGCTCGGGTGCCTTGACGGCCAGTCTGATCCTGCGATTCATGTTCTGGGAACACGAATCACTTGGCGCGACCAACCCCGTCGGGTCGGCAACTCGCTCCTTTGGCCTCGAGACGATCCTCACGTTCTTGTTGATGTTCGTCATTCTGCATGTTTCGAGCGGAGCTCGCGAACGCGGGATCATGGCGGGCGCGGCGATAGGAGCGACGGTGATGCTCGAGGCGATGTTCGCGGGGCCGATCAGCGGAGCTTCGATGAATCCGGCGCGTTCGCTGGCGCCCGCCGTCGTCGGACTTGACGTTTCGCGACTCTGGATTTATCTCCTAGCCCCCGTGCTCGGAGCCGCGCTGGCCGTCGGTGGGTACCAACTCAGTCGACCGACCTCTCCTGTGAATGCGAAGCTCGAGTCCGAAAGCGGGTGACTGTGCGCGTTTACATTTACCCCGTGGTAACCGAGAGGTTTTTATTCCGTAATAACCAAGCGGGCTCCCTCGCGACGCGCGGAAGGACCAGAGTTTCGCTCCGCGAAAGCCGACACGCTTGCGGCTCCGTATCGAGGCCGCGGTTCGCCCGACCGCCGGCGTACGACATAGTCGGCTTTTGCTCCGCAAAAGCGAGTTCCGAGTCCCCACTCATTGCTAGACAACCAACACAGTCGCCCCGTGGTGATTGTTTCCTTTCCTTCGCAAGTGATTCACGATGAAACGTGTGTTGATTCTCTGTACCGGGAACTCTTGTCGCTCCCAGATGGCCGAGGCGTTGTGGGCCGATTTGGGAGCCGGTCAGTGGGAGGCGGCCTCCGCCGGCTCTCGTCCTTCCGGCTACGTTCATCCCTTGGCGATTCGAGCGATGGCGGAACTCGGCATCGATATCTCCGCGAACGAAAGCAAGAGTCTCGACCAGTACCGAACCGAGCCGTTTGACCTCGTCGTGACGGTTTGTGGCAATGCCCAAGAGGCATGTCCCACCTTCCCTGGAACAGGAATCGCGTACCACTGGCCCTTCGACGATCCGGCGGATGCGACCGGGAGCGAGAGTGAGCAGATGGAGTTCTTTCGCCGTGTGCGCGATGAAATCAAGACGAAAATCTCGAACTACTTGGAGTCCGGCAAGGCCTAATCGCGTTGGGTGAAGAGGGTGGCTGGCCTCCGCGGGCCACCCGCACTCCCCTGGGTGTTGATGATGCCGCGGCGCGTTACACGACAGTGCGGCGTGCTACGCATCCGGCTGGTCGAGACGTGCGAGTGCTTCTCTCAGACGGGCCTTCTCCTCGGCTCGCAGCTCGCGCCAATCACGGCCCTCGAGCCCCGCGGCCAGGGCCCATAACAAATTGAGCGACGCGCGAGGCTGTCGTTCGCGCACGAGTCGGTACGCGGCGACGGCGCCGAGCCGCGTGAGTTGCTCGATCGATTCGATGCCGGCTTGCCGCAACCAGAGGGCGCTGGTCGGACCGAGGTTTGCAAGGCCCTCAATCGCGCCGCGCGCGGGTGGTGATTCGCGACCATCGAAGTTCGAGTCGGTCCCCATTCAATCCGCCTGACACGAAGAAGATCCGTAGTCCGGCATATCGACCTTGGCTGGATCGGTGATGAACCAAGCTCGACTATCGAGCGGATTGAATGGCACGGAAACATGTTCGTGAGCCACCTTCCACTGGCCGCTGATTTTGCGAAAGCCAATCGTCACTCGCATCCATGTCGTGCCCACCGGATGATCACGGTCCTCGGGAACGAAGTGGTGGACACAGTAAGCAAACGCGGTGTCGCCAGCGACCGCGACATGGATATCGCGATGCTCTGATTGAAACCTGTCCGGGAAATGCGGGAGGCACGCCGCCCACACCTTCCGAATGTTCTCGGCTCCCACGGTCTTGTACGGCGGAACCGCGTCAAAGAGCACGGCATCGGGCGCGTAATCGATGACGAGGCCATCGAGGTCCTTCGCTTCCAAGGCTCGAGACCAACGGTGCATCATGTGTCGGATTCGGGCTTCGTCCTCCGACATTTGCTCGAGGCTCGCACCCAGCTCACGTTCCTTGGCGATGAACTCACCGGTGGGATCACTCTCGGTGAAGTCCGCGAAATCAAGACATGGGCGAATCTCGATTTCCGACTCTTCGGGCATCGGATTGGGACATTGCTTGACCCAATCGACCGCCTCTTGCATCGAACCGACTTCCCAGATCCAGAACCCGGCGACCAGTTCCTTCGTTTCCGCGAACGGCCCATCGGTCACGAACCGATCGGCTCCACTGAAGCGAACGCGCACGCCATCCTTGCTTGGCCGAAGTCCCTCACCCGCCTGCATGACTCCCGCCGTGACGAGCCGATCGTTGAACCCCAGCATATCGGCCATCAACTGTTCACTCGGCATGGCTCCCGCCTCGGAACTCTCGGTGGCCTTGACGAAAACGATGACTTTCATGGACGCGCCTCGCGATTGTGTCCACACAAAAACTGCTAACCGCACCGATACCAATTAGCGCCGTGATCGGACGGCCCCATGACCAGACGGCCCCGAGCCGCCCGGGGCTCCGCGCGCGAACCGAGCACCGGCCGTTAGGGCTGCTCACCCGGCACCATCACCATCCAGTCAACCTGAAACCGATCCGTCACCATGCCGAAGCAGGGAGACCAGAACGTCTTCGTGAGCGGCATCTTCACCGTGCCTCCCTCGGACAACGCGTTGAACGCCTGTGTCGCCTCCGCTTCCGTCCCGAAGGTCAGGGCGAGCTGGAAGCCGTCGAAGTTGGCACGATCATCGCAGCCGTCGGAGACCATCATGCGAGCTCCGCCCACCGTGAACGAGGCATGCATGACCTTGTTCTCGAAACCCGCCTGCAACATTCCCTCGGGCACCGGATCGGGACTTTCGCTATAGCGCATGACCATCTCGATGGTCGCTCCCAAGGCCTGTTCGTAGAAGGCCAGTGCCTCGTCGCATCGGCCCGCGAAAAACAAATACGGAGTCAAAGCGGTCGTCATCACGCGTTCCTTGTTGAATTCCAAAGTGAGTTCGCATCCGCGAAAGTCGTATCTCGGCGGTTCGCCAAAGCGGTGAAGCCTCTGGACCGTCAAGTCACCATGTCCGATGGGTCTTGCGATAACATCCAGTCGAAGAGCGGTCGCGCCGATCGACAAAATAATTTGACTGTTTAGCCGGAAGACGCGGAGGTCGCGTCGACCGCGTGAACTTCACGCACTTCAACACAGCCACTGGTCACGCCTGGATGCTGGGCGGCAATCGCTAGGACCTCGGACCGATCCTTCGCGAGGAGCAGATAGTAGCCTCCCAACACTTCGCGCGTCTCGGCGAATGGCCCATCGGTAATCTGTCGTCGGCCGTCGCGCACGCGAACCGACGTGGCGGTCGCGGAAGGGTGGAGCGGCGAGGCCCCCAGGAATCGGCCTTCCTCGGCGAGTTGTTTCGTAAGGCCGACCGCTTGCTCCCGAGCGGCTTGGAGCGTCTCGTCTCCAGCCTCCGCCCAATGCTGTTCATCGTCGTAGCAGATCATCATGAAACGATGGAGCGACGGATCGGTGAGGGCGTTGGGAGCAAGAGCCGCGGGGAGTCCGCTCATGCGAGCCAATGGTCGAATCTCCACGGTTCCCTTGCGAGCCGGAGGGAGTCGTTCGGCGATCGCGATCGCTTCGTCCAAGTTATCGACGTCGATCAGGTAATAGCCACCGAGCTGTTCCTTGGTTTCCGCGAAGGGGCCGTCACTGATCTCGACCTTCCCCTCGCGAACTCGCACCGACGTCGCCGTCGCGACCGGGTGCAGCGGCGCCGCGTCCTCCAAGGCGCCTCGAGCCGCGAGTTCATGGCAGATTCCCAGCGACGTTTCCACGCACTCACGCCACTCTTCCGGAGTCCAAGAATCTTCGGGGCTATAGACCAACAACATGTATTTCAAGGTTCCATCTCCAGCCAATCACCAACGAAAGCGGTCGGGACCAGTATCTCAGACCAGCATGGTGGCCATGGGCGATCCGCTTGGGCGAGTCCTTGCCTGTAGGTCGCTTGAGCGCGACAAGAATCGACAGTCGCGCGATCGCAAAACAAGAAATCAGAAACAAACGTCGAGGGAGTCAATCGTCGATGGTCTCGATCTTGTGGAGCAGGAACCGCCGTTCGGGCTCCTGTTTGGCCAACGACAAGGCGATCTCAAGTGAATCCCGAGCCGCGGCCATGCGACCTAGCTGGCGAAGCAGTTCACCTCGGGCTGCGTGGGCCAGGTAATAGTCGCCCAGCGCGCCGCGCTCGAGGATCGCTTCGATGATCCCGAGGCCGGCGAGGGGGCCATCTCGTTTCGCCACGGCGACCGCACGATTGAGCTCCACGACTGGCGAAGGAGCCGCGCGGAGCAGCACGTCGTAAAGCCCCACGATGCGATTCCAGTCGGTCGCTTCCGCGGTCGCCGCGTCGGCATGAACGGCCGAGATGGCGGCCTGCAACGTATAAGCTCCTATCCACTGCGACGCAAACGACCGTTCGATCAACGCCTTGCCTTCGGCGATGAGACGGTGATCCCAAAGGCGTCGATCTTGATCCTCGAGCAAGATGATCTCCCCTTGCGCGTTCGTGCGGGCCCCGCGACGCGACTCGTGCAGCAGCATGAGCGCGAGGATGCCCATCACTTCCGGATCCGGAAGTAGCTCAAGCACGAGGCGCGCGAGACGAATCGCCTCGGCCGTTAGGTCGGCCCTTGTGTGGGACTCGCCTTGCGAGGCCGAGTAACCTTC
>JAGQPS010000133.1 GCA_020426595.1 Planctomycetales bacterium | reverse complement strand
CCGGCGATTCGCAGCGCGGCCGTCGACGGTTCGTTCGTGTTCGCCAGCGCGGCGAGCACAAGATCGCTCCCACTCGCCGGCGCGACTCGCCGCTGAGAGGTTGAGCGAGCCATCGTCTCGATCCAATCGAGTTGTTGGCGCGAGTCCGGAACGACTTGGCCGAGAAGAGTCAGAACTTGATCCAGTCCGGCCCCATCGGCTTGGCTCGCGGCGAGGACCAAGACGTTGGCGCGAGTCTCCTGGGGCAAGCTTTCATCGGCCGCGATCTTCAAGAGCGGCTCCATGACCGCCGGCGCGTCAACCGCCTTCAACGCATAGGTGAGATGATCGACGTTGCCGCCGAAGTGCAATCGCCCCTCCAACAACTCGGGCACCCATACGCCCGACAGCTCGCGCAGAGTCTTCCAAAGGGCGAAATCGAGAAAGTCATCCATCGGCGCGTCGAGCACTCGCGTCGCCTGTTCCGCGGCACGAGCCGAGCCCAGGGTACTCAGCGCCCGAACGCCCTCGAGCCTGACTCGCGGATGTTCGTCACCGACCGCCTTCTCGAAGAGAGCGGCTCCTCGGTCCGCTAGGGCATCACGCCAATCGACCGCCACTCGAATCGCGGCGGCACGAGCCTCACCGACCGGCGAGGCGGCCACGGCCATCAACAAGTCGGTATTGGGCAGGTTCAAGTTCTGATAGACCCACAACGCCTCGACTCGATCATGCTCGAACTGAGAGTCGGCTGGATCGAGCGCGGCGATCCACGCTTGCAACGCTGGCACGACCTCGACGGCTCCGCGACTCTTTAGTTCCAGCTTGGCATGCAGACGAACCCAATCCTCGGGCACGCGCAACAACTCGAGCAACTCCTCGATCGGTGCGCCGGTGATGACCGGATGCTTCAATGTCTCGCGTCCTTGCGCGGTGATTCGCCAGATGCGACCGTGCACATGGTCTCGGCGATCGTCGCGAAAGTCGACTTCACCGTGCTGGATGATCGGGTTGTACCAGTCGGCGATGTAGATCGCCCCGTCAGGTCCCATCTTCGCATCGATCGGTCGGAACGCGACGTGGTTGGTACGAATCAATTCCGTCTCTTGTCGCGACTGGTAAGCCGATCGATCATCGGTGACGACGAAACGGCAAACTCGGTTGGCGCGAAAATCATTGGTGACCATCGAACCACGCCACGAATCGGGCAGATGGCGGCCACTCAAGATCTCGAGTCCACAGTGCTTGGGACTACCGGGATTGAGGCCGTGCATGATTCGCGTGGCACCGGGACTCGTCACGAACACCGAACCGGGAAACACGTAGTTGATTCCCTCGCCGTAGGCTCCATCGGTCGCGAACGACTGTCCCCAATAATCGAAGTGATGTCCCCAGGGATTCACGAACCCGAGGCAAACGACCTCGAGTTCCATCGTCTCGGGGCGGAAACGCCAGATTCCGCCACCGTTCATACGACGTACGCCATAGGGCGTTTCGATATGGCTATGAATGTAGATCGACTGGTTCATGTACAGGCAACCATCCGGTCCCCAGCGGAGCGAATGCAGGAGATGGTGCGTGTCCTCGGTGCCGAAGCCACTCAAGATGACTCGACGTTGGTCCGCCTTGCCATCGCCATCGGTATCCGCCAGGTGGATCAGTTCGGTGCTGTTCGCGACGTAGCAACCGCCGTCCCCTGGAGCGATTCCGGTGGGAATCAACAACCCCTCCGCGAATACGGTCGATTTATCAACCACGCCGTCTCCGTCGGTGTCCTCGACGACCAAGATCTTGTCCGTCGCCGGCTCGCCCGGCTTGATGTGCGGGTACACCTCGCTCGACGCGATCCACAATCGACCGTCCGCGTCGAAATTCATATGAATCGGCTTCGCGATCGCCGGATCCCCCACGAACAGATTGACGTCGAATCCCTCGACGACTTGAAAGGACGCGCGTTCCTCCTCGGCGTCGGGACTCGGAATATTCGAGAGGTTGCGCTGCGCGCTGGCTTGGCCGGCCAAACAGAAAACGCCAATGGCAAGCCATGCGGTTGATTGAACGGCGCGTGTCCATCGCGGGCGGCTCCGAGTCCGCGACGAACGTGGATCTTGTGCCGACAAGAATTCACGACTCGAGGGAGTAGGGCGGGGCATAAGGTCAATTCCTTTGAAACGGCTGGGCGCCAAAACCTTGGAGGTGTTCGCGAGCACTAGCCGATGAGCGGTCGAAGGGCGGTGTATCAAGCAACCAATGAAAACATGGCATCCCAGGTCCGCGGTGATCGGAGCTAGGTTGCGCCGAGAAGCGAACGTTACGAGAGTTCGCGCCGGCTACTCGTCGGTGAGCGGTACCAGTTCCATCGCGATTGAGCGAGGCTGGCGAGCGGAACGTATCTCCTGTTCCACACGTTCCACGATCGGATCGAACTGGGGTATCTCCACGGCGTTGTTACCTTGCTCATGCTTGCGGAACAAAAACAAGTACGTTTCGTTCTGCGGGCGGTACCGATGAAAGTAGAGCTCGTTCTTCTGGCTCACCAACCCTCGCAGTGCTTCCACCGGCGAGGCGCTGGAGCGATCGATCACGACACCTTGAGCCCATTCTTCCGCGGTAGCCAAGACCGCGGGACGGCCGTTGATATTGAGCCCCCAACGTCCCTCGGGGAGTCCGTTAACGGCGAGCACATCCATCGGCTTGAGGAACTCGGCGTTACGCGGAGCACTCGGCGGCAAGGACGGGAGGGCGAGACGGTCATCTTGCACGACCCAGCGAACTCGGCCATCGCCCACTTCAAGCGCATTGGCGGTGGTTCCCGTCGCTTCCACCTCGCGCGAACCGACATCGATCGCGAGCCGCCAAGTTGGGTCGGGCACGTTCAATCGTCGGGCCAAGGTCTGGGCCGCGACCCAACGACCAAAGCTGGTGAAGTGAAGCCCGTTCTCGGTCATCGCATAGGGAAACCGTGACGCTGGCGAATCCTCGTTCGACGCCTCCAAACGCGGGTCACCAAAATCGACAAAGTGATGCCCACGCGTCTCGGCCCATTCACGCAGCGCGGCGGAATAGAGGTCGATTTGTGCGTTGATCATCGTGGGATCGGGAAGAGGCGGTCCCACGTTCTCGTGGCGAGGCGGCGAAATGAAAACCAGCGTGGCTCCGGTCGATTCCAGGAGCTCCACCAGCCTCGACCACTCCGCATGAAATGACTCGAGCCCCGCTTCGCCTCGAAACGCCTCGTTGCCTCCATACCCGACCAAGATCACGGTCGGACGCGTACGCAACAAGTCATCCCGTAGACGAGCAAAACCATCCTGCGGCGAACCGAACACCGCGCGTGCGATCCCGGTGACTTCATCGCCACTCCACCCCAAGTTGCGAAACTGAATGTTCCGATCTGGGTAGGCGCTGGTCACGATCGTCTCGAAGAAGTTGTCGACCTGGAGCCGTTCGATCCAGGTGCCGCCAATCATCGTGACTCGATCACCATCGACGAATTCAAACTTCTCTTGCGGGGCTCGAAAAACCGTCTCGATCGTCGACGTTTCGGGCGAATCCCAAGCGATTCGATTCCCCCACGGACCAGCCGTGCCAACCACGCCGAGCTCCGCCGCGGGTTGCCAGGCATCACTCGGGGCCGGCGAACGCTGCCACCACAGAGCTGGAGCCGCCGACTCCAACGCGCAAGTCCACGACTTGTCCGATACGAACACCGTCGCATCCCCGGCGGTCTTCACGACGACTTGAGCCGCTAGGCCCGCGGGATCGACGCCATCGTTCTTCGCGCGGACCGCCAACACATGTGAATCCCCGTCGGCGAGTCGCGTCAAAACGAATCGCTGAGGTTGTTGCCAGTTGTCTCCGCGCCCAATCGACACTCCATCGAGGTAGGCCTCGAACCGGTTGTCACACGCCAACGTGACTTCCAATTGCTCGATCGGACCCGCGACTTCGAACGTCTTGCGAAAGACAACCGGGTCGGTTCCGGCCTGCTCGGCGGCCTGTGGCTCGTTCCAAATCCACCGCGGTTGTTGGGCTCGCGCCGTGCCTACGCCCAAAAGCCACACCGCTAACATCAACACGACGGATCCGTATCGGCGCGAGCATCGTGCCAACGTGTCGGTCCATGGTCGAACTCGGAAAACTTCCAACATACGAGTCAATCTCCCAGCAGGAGTGAAGCTGTTTCAGGCAGGGCGAGTGGGTGTTGCAGCCGCCGTCCACGAGGGACGGGTCGCATTCATTGGGCCAAACGCGTGAGTCTTCGCCGCGAACATCATAGACGTTCAAAATCGACGAAATAAGCACCACGAGGCGGATGTCCCTCCTCCTCGACCAACGCCTCGAACGAGAAGTCGCCTTCGCTCAGCGGCACCTCTAGGACCACCATGGCGGATCCCTTCTCGATCGACTGCTCAACCTGTCGATCCCCGATCGTGAGCGTCGCCTTACCCGCGCCAAATTCGTATACCTGCACCGCCGGGCGCATGCGCAAGGTGATTCGATAAAGCCCCGATGTCGCCGCGGACAACTGCCAGACTCCCCGAGCTTCCGCGTCCTCTCGAATGTGTCCTTGGTGCCAGGGGACGTTCGGCCCATGCCAATCATGTCCCGTCAAACTGGTGACTCCCGAGGCCTCCGCGCCCACGATCATCCGCACCGGCCGGTCGAAATCGCGAGACACGCTGTCCCACCACTGGTCGTAGGACTGAGTGAGTCGCTCGACGACCGCGGCGTTCTCGCCGGCGAGGTCATTCTGTTGCCCCGGATCGACCGTGATGTCGAACAACTGGCGGCCATCGACCAATCTCCAGCGATCGGTCATGACGGCGGTCTTGTGCCACCGCTGAGGCATCTCTTGCCGCTGCGAGTGGACGACCAGCGTTCGCTCTTCCCAATCCCCGTTACCGGTGATCAGCGGAGCGAGACTTCTGCCATCGAGTCCGGGCATCGTCGCACCGAGTTCTGGAGGTCCGAGTTCACACCACTCCGCCAACGTGGGCAAGAGGTCGAAATGGGCGGCCAACCGAGCCGACTCGCCCGGCTGAACTCCGCCCGCTGGCCAACGCACGAAGCAAGGCACGCGGTGGCCGCCGTCGAACTGCGAACCCTTTTGGCCTCGCATGAGAGCGTTAAAGCCTCGCCAGTCGGTATCGACGTTGTTCCCGGCGACTCCGGCCGCCGTGCCATTGTCGGTCATGTAGATGACAATCGTGTTATCCGCGAGCCCCCGTTCCTCGAGGCAATCCAACACGCGACCGACTTGCGAATCGAAGTGTTCGATCATCGCGTAGAACTGATTCATCGGGCGCGGCACACCGCGCTCGGCGACTTCCGCCGCTCGCTCGGGATGAATCTGATAAGGCCCGTGCGGCACGTTGGTCGGGATGTAACAGAAGAACGGTTTGTCACCCGCTTCCTCGATGAACTCGATCGCGCCGTTGACGAATATCTCCGTGCAGTAGCCCTCGAACTCGTGCCAATGACCATCGTCGCAAAGCACGGGATCGAAGTACTGGTTGCCCCAGAAATCAGGAGTTTGTCCGATGCCTCCTCCGCCATGCACGAGCGATCGCTGAAAGCCTCGGTCCTGCGGACGCAGCGGATACGCATCGCCCAAATGCCACTTGCCGAAGATCCCTGTCGTGTAGCCGGCATCGGAGAACCAATTGGCCATCGTCGGGTAGCGTGGGTCAAGCAGTGAGCGTCCTTGAATGGTGTGCCAGACACCGACGCGACACGAGTAGCGTCCCGTCATGAGCGCCGACCGAGTCTCGGAGCATGTCGGATCGACGTGAAAGTTCGTCAATCGAAAACTCTGCTGGGCAAGATCGTTCAGACGAGGCGTGCGGATCATGGTGTTGCCATGAAAGCCGACATCGCCATAACCCTGATCGTCACTCATGATCAACACGACATTGGGGCGAGTCCGATCGACCTCGGCGCGCGAGGCGTTTTCCGTTTCCACGCGGGGCGGCAACTCCTCGACAACCGGTGGATGGTCGACCGACCACCACTGATCGATCAACGCTCGCATTCGGGCGACGATCTCGGGATGGTTGGCCGCCAGATTGGTCGTCTCATGCGGATCGGCCATAAGATCGTAGAGCTGCAACCGAGTCTCGCGGCTGCCATGCAACGGAACGAATCTCGATACATCGGCCGAATGAGACACGATTAGCTTCCATCGTCCCTCGATGCACCAGCGGCAGAGCAACCCGGTGAGTTCGTCGTCGAGCGTGACGTCGTGAACGTACGATTCGCCGAACAACGTATCGCGCACTTGCCACTGGGGAGGCTGCTCGGCGGAGCCCTCGGCCAACAAATCAACTCCGGGCAAACCTTCCGGCTGCTCGGCGCCGATGGCGGCAAGCAACGTCGGCACGAGGTCGATCGACGAAGCCAGATGTTCCTCGTCACGTCGAGGCTCAACGTGCCCCGGCCAGCGGATCATGATCGGAGTCCGCACTCCCGATTCGTTGGGCGACTGCTTGCTACGAGGAGCGAAACCATATCGCCATCCCTCGGGCGATTCGGTCTCGGGCGTGCGTTGGATCCAACCATTGTCGGTGACATAGACGACGATCGTATCGTCGGCCAATCCCCGCTCGTCGATGTGATCGAGCAACTGACCACACGTCTCGTCGAACCAATCGACGCACGCCCAGTACTTGGCTTGCCGTTCATTGATGCCTTGATCGAGATACGGCTGGAGCAACCGATCGGGCGGCGTGTGAGGTTCGTGAGGCAGAAACGGAGCGTACCAAACGAAGAAGGGCTGCTCCTGATGACGGTCGATGAAGTCGAAGAGCGGCTCCATCCCTTGGCGACCGATTTGCAATCCCACGTCGCCATGCCGTCCGCCGCGAGCCGGATCGCCATGCGTCATGCCTTCATCGAAACCGCCGCGTTCGGCGCTGCCTTCCCACCATTTGCCACATTGGTAACTGGCGTAGCCAAGGGGGCGCAACAGATGGGGAAGCGACGGATACCGATCGATGCGATCGATCAGCTCACGGCACTTTTCCTGATAAGCCTCGTCGCGACGATTGGCCATGCCGGGAATCGGCATGACGTCGTTGCCCACGATGCCGTGTTCGTGTGGCCAACGGCCGTTGATCATCGACGCGAGACTCGGGCGACAAAGCGCCGTCGGGACGTAGCCCCGCGTGAAGGTCAGACTCTCCGCCGCCAATCGATCGAGCCGCGGCGTCCGCACATGCTCGTGTCCCATGAACCCGTAATCGGTCCAGGCTTGATCATCCGAGATGATCATCACGATGTTCGGACGACGCGGCTGTTCTTGATCACCATTGGCAGGTTCGGCCGCCGCCCGCTCGACAATGGATTGAGGAGCGGAGTTCGCGACCGCGGCGGCGACTGGCTTTCCCGAGCTGGCCGGTTTGGCCTTACTCGCCGCGGTGTTTAGTTTTTTTTTGAGCCAGGCTCGACCGCATCCTTGTCGTCGGTGTCGCTCGACGCCGAACGAAGGAAGGCGATCAAGTCATGGATCTCGTCGCGCGAGAAGGTATCGAGCAATCCATCGGGCATCATCGAAACGGCCGAGGGCGCCATTTCCTCGATGAATTTCGAATTGATCGAGGTCAAATCACCGGGGTTCATCATGTCTTGCTGGACCATGAAGTTATCACCGTTGAGGTTGATCACTCGGCCCGCGATTTGTTGTCCGTCATCCATCACGAACAACGTCGCTTGATACTGATCCGACACGACCTTGCTCGGCTCAACCAGGGCCTCTAGCAGGTTCTGCTGATTGAACCGTCGTCCCGAGGCGGTGAGATCGGGACCAACCAAACCACCCTCGCCCTCGAAGCGATGACACTTGAAGCACTGAGCCGTGGCGAAAACCCGCCGACCATTCTCGATGTCCCGATTCTCGTAGACCGATTCATCGACGCTAAACAAATCGCCGACTTCCCAGTCTTGCACGACTGGTCGAGCTCGAAGCTCGGCCAATGCGTCGACGGGTTGCGGCAACGCCTCGATCACATCGCGGAGCGCCTCGCGATCGGGCGGGCTCAGGCGATCAATGGCCTCCTTACGGATGTTGGCCAGGAAGCCGCCGAAGGAGTGTCCGCCGCGCAGCGCGGCGGCTCGATTAAACCAAGCGAAGTACGCTTCGCGTTCCGCTTGATTCGATCCGCCACCCAACACGCGCAAACAGTAGGCGTAGTGAATCTGTTCTTCCTGGGTCGGAGCCACCTGCAACAGATCCAGCGTGCGACTGGCGACACCCGGTGCATCGACCGCCACGAGCAAGCGGCACAGCTCACGGTTGCGAGTCGCATCGTTAGCCGGATACATCCCATCGAACGTCGCGATGACCCCGTCACGCAGCGCCTCGGTAACTCCGCCCAAGCGAATAGCGACCAAGCCGTAGGCCCGCATCAGGTCGAGTTGATCGCTTTCCGAAAGGCTCGACACATCGATCTTGTTTAGGGTCTCGATCGCCAAGGCCTGATCATCGGGCGTACCACAACGAGCCAGCGCGATCGTCGCGGCGATCGCCGTGCGCGGATTGGTCGCACCGCTCAACTTGTCTCGCCAAGCATCGACGGGTTGGTGCTCCAAAGCGACACGCGCGGTAAATCGCAGGGTGCGGTCCTCGTGTCCGAGATAACCCCAAGCGGTCGCCACCGCGCTCGGATCATTGTTGCCATGCAACGTCTCGAGCCGACGGCGGACGCGTTGCAGCTCGGTCAACGCGAGCGGTTCAACCGGCGCCGTACTTTCGTCACCGACATAAGTCACTCGGTAGAGTCCCGACTGGGTACGGCGACCACCGATCGCGAAGTAAAGAGCTCCATCTTGCGGACCGACGACCAGGTCGGTGACTTGGAGCGCGGGAGCCGAGCAGAATCGTTCGGCCGTGGCGCGGTACGTCGCTCCATCCGGCTCCATATGCACCGAATAGATGATGCCGTAACTCCAGTCGGCGATGAACAACGCCCGTTGGTAAGCCTCGGGGAACTTGGCTCCCGTTCCGAACACGATGCCGGTCGGAGAACCGGGACCAATATCGACGATCGAACCCAGACTATCGGGATAGAAGGCCGGCCACTTCGCCGTTCCCGTGCGCCATCCGAATTCCGCGCCACTCGTGACGTGGTTCACGCGAGTCGGACGATACCAAGGCGCGCCCACGTCCCATTCCATATCGGCGTCGTAGGTGAACAGTTCCCCTTCGAGCGAGAAAGCGATGTCGTATTCGTTGCGGAAGCCACTGGCGTAGAGTTCCCAGGACTTCCCATCGGGATCGGTCTTGCAGATCCAACCACCCGGCGCGCGAATGCCCACGGCATGACCACCCGCGTCGGGCATCGACGGAAGCAACTGATCCTCGTCCCAATTACGCGGCACGCGCGAACGCTCGGGGTTGGGAATCTTGGTGTGGTTTCCGCCACAGACAAACAGTCCTTGACCATCGGGAGAAAGGATCACGGCATGCGGACCGTGCTCGCCGCCTCCTTCAATCGATCGTAGCAACGTCACTTCGTCGTATTGGTCGTCACCATTGGTGTCTCGCAAACGATAGAGTCCGGCGCCTTGCCCCGCGTTGCCGTTCACCACGGCGTAGAGCGAGTCGAACGCACAGAGCAACCCCTGGCACATGCCGAGATCGACATTGATGAGCTCGACCGTCGCGGATTCGCCGGACCCAATCGGCGGCGGCGTGATCCGATAAAGCTTGCCGTATTGATCCGAGGCGATGAGCCGGTTGCGTTCGTCGGTCGTGAGCGAGACCCACGAGCCTTGCTCGGTACCGGGCACGTTGTAGATGCGTTCGATCTTGAAGCCATCGGCCAGGCGAATCTTCTCGACCGGAGTCGCTTCCTGGACGGGAGGTTCCTCTTGCAGCACCGTCATCCGATGAACGAGCATCGTTCCGGGACGATCGAGTGGATCGAGTCGCAAGGCCGTGACGGGCGCGTCGCTCCGCCAATACACGTCGAAGGTTTGACGACTCGCTTGACGTCCACCTCGGACTTCAAAACGGCTCGAACGTTTTTCGTCGTAACCAGCGCCGTTGGCGAAGAAGACTTGGCCACGCACCGCGCCTTGGACCGTTGCTTCCACGACCAGATGGCTCCAACCGGCCGGCAGATCGACGTTGGTCTCGAGGTGCGGATCGCGACCCGTCGATTGAATCGTCAAACCGTCCGCGCCACTCTCGACGGTGCATTGGCTTACGGGGCGCCATTGTTCGAGGCTCGCCGCATCGTCCCACTGCGCGGTCAAGGGAGCGTCGTTGGCACACGCCTGGGCACCCGGCATGCCGCCGCCAACCAAGAGCAACGTCAAAAGCGCGAGGCCGAGAGCAGGCTGGGTCGATCGAGCTGGGCACGTCGGACGAACAACCGCGGTTGCACGCCTGGCTAGGTTGCGAGCTGCTTCCAAGAACATTTCGTCATTCCTTGATCACATCGGCAATGCCCAACGACCAGAGGTCGCTGGGATCAATCGGCACATGGAAAAGACCTTCCAAAATGCCGGAGGCACCGCCAGCGATATGACGGTGAAATGAAGGCGGGACAAAGGGAGTCATGGAGGTGAGGGAACGCGAAGTTCCCCAGGACTCTCCTCACGGAAGTTTACTTGCCATCGTTGGTCAGAGGCAAGAACCGCACGCAAACAGGCTTGGGAACGGCCAGTCGTTGCCGTTCGGCCAGTTTGCCGGTCTCCGGATCAATCGCGAAGATCACGACCGATCCCGATTCCTGATTGGCCGCCAAAAGAAATCGCCCCGTCGGTTCGATCGCGAAGTTGCGAGGAACCTCGCCCAGCGTCGATTGGTTGGCGATTAGCTCGACATCCTCGATCTCCGGCATCCACCGAAAAATGGCGAGGCTGTTGTGTCCCCGATTGGAGCCATAGATCCACTTTCCAGACGGGTGGACCACGACTTCGGCGGTCGAGTTGGGAGTCGCATCGTCCTCGGGCAGCGTGCTGTGGACACCGAGATAATCAAACGTCCCTTTCTCGGCCGACCAACGGAGCACTCCCAGCGTGCTGTCGAGCTCTTGAATCACGAACGCGTGTCGGCCGTCGGGATGAAAGGCGAAGTGGCGTGGGCCGGACCCCGGTGGGCAAGACAGTTCCGCGTCGGGACGGACGCTTAGCTCACCAGACGCAGCGTCAAAACCATGCACGTAGAGTCGATCGGTTCCCAGGTCGGCCGTGACCGCGTAGTGTTCGGTCGAGTCGAGGTTGATGCTGTGCGCGTGCGGGCCTTCTTGTCGAGCCGCGTTCACGCTAGAGCCTTGATGTTGGATGACACACCCCGCCGGCTCGAGCGTGCCGTCGTCATTGATCGCCAGCGTGCTGCAGTTGCCGCCGACATAATTAGCGACAAGCACGAACTTGCCATCGCTTGAACAGTTGAGATGGCATGGCGCTCCGCCTCGCGCGAGCTGCCGGTTCAGAAGCGTCAACTCGCCCGACTCAGCGTCGACCGCGAACGCCGAAACGCCTCCCGATTTTTGTCCCTGATCGTCGACCGTTTCATTCACCGCATAGAGGTAACGACCGCTCGGGTGCAACGCGACGAACGATGGTTGGTCGGTCTCGGCCGCCAACACCACTTCGCCAGCTTCTCCGGTGCGCGAGTCGAACGTGCAGGTGTAGATACCTTGGCTTTCACCGCCGGTGTAGGTTCCGAAGAAGACTCGGTATCTCTGAGCCGCGACGGGCCCAGACGACAGGAGGACCATGCCCAAGCCAACCATGAACAGCCTCGTGAAGAAACGCGCTCGGCTCGATCTGAAACTTGCCCCGGCGCCGCCCCTTGGGCCGTTGGACTCAAAGCTTTCGTTCCGCGGCATGCTCGTCATGGAGTTGTTCCTCTCGGGTAGAACCTGTGGGTCTGACGCCGAGCGAGTCTAACGGAGCGGCCAGCGACATGCCATCTCGCGAATCGATCCGCGGGACAAATGCGAGGAACAGGCGGAGCCAAGAAACAGGAGCGTCGGGCCGCTTCGGACCCAGCCGGACTCGGAATACACACAAAGAGGCGTAAAGACGCAACGTGACAAGACGTTTGTCCGCGCGCTAGGGGAGCGATCGGGAGCGGTGCCCCGAGCGGCTGGCTCGGCCGGGATGACGAGTCGCTTACAGCCCCACGGTTCGCTGCACCGTTGAGCGGATGGAATCGACGTCATAATCCGAGACGGTGGAGAAGCGGACCAAGGGAAGCTTGGCCGACGAGAATGCCAGGTCGACGAAATCATCGCGCCGCTGTCGATCGGGACGACGATGGGAGTCGTCGTCGAGTTCGATCGCCAGTCGAGGCTCAAGCGAATCGGGATCGCACAGCACGAAGTCGACGTGTTTGCAGGCGATGCGATTGAACCATGAAATCGACTTTGGAGTCCCGCTGCGGACTTGCAGCAAATCGGCGATCCGCACCATCGCCATGATGTGCCATCGATCCTTCACGGCGTGCTTGAGCGCACGAAAGAACTTGAGCTCGTTGCGCGTCACCAGATGACCGCGACGGGAATAGGGAAGACCTTGGCGAGCGGAGGCACGCAGCAATGTCCAAAGGACAAAGGCCCCGACCGCGGCGATCATGGCCCAGGCCCAGTTTTCCGAGAGCCACTGTTGCAGATTGTCCATCGGCCCACCCCGCCCAAGCTGGTCGGTCTCTACGAGAGAGAAGGAGTCAAAGGGGCGTGTCTTGGAGCTTCGGTCGGTGAAGAGTCACGCGAAGACTCGTCGCAACAAGAGTGTCGACCAAGACACCTCGTGCGGCCCAACAAAACAACTCGTCCCCCGAGACGACCCCTGATCGTTGCAGCCGGACTTCGCCAAGTTGTTCCTAGCGAGGAAACGCGAACGAGAATCGTGGAAGTGCGATGGGTGGTGTGACGGGCTGCTAAATCACGGAGACAAACGAGCCCGACCGGAGCTGATCGGACGAAGCGACTGGGTAACCTCTACGGCCTGGGACAAGGGGAGAATAGCCGTGATGACATGCGCCGATCCCGTTTCCTATCCGGCGTTCTCGTCGTCGCAGGAATCTCCTTGCCCGGCACTGCGG
>JAGQPS010000132.1:2353-13070 GCA_020426595.1 Planctomycetales bacterium | reverse complement strand
CCGGGGATTCACTCGGGGAGGCTGTCTAGGAACCGCTCCATCGCATCCCAATAGAAATCTGGCTGTTGGGAATTGTGGTCGCCCTCGGGGAAGGTCAGCAGAGTCTTCGGTTCGTTGGCGACCTCATGGAGTCGGTGGGCGTGCATGACCGGAATGGTTTGGTCCAGGTCGCCATGGCTGATCAGGATCGGGCAATGAAGTTGGGGCAATACCAGCTGCGTGTCGTAACGATCCTTCACCAACGAATTAACTAGGAACGCTGGGTAATGAGTCGCCGCGGCTTCTCGTAGCGACGTGAACGTGCTCTCGAGAATGAGCCCGCGGGGAGGAGTTTCCGCCGCGAGTTGAGCCGCGACCGCGCCTCCGAGCGAACGGCCGAGCAGCACGATCTCCTCGGACCTGACCTGAGTACGGCGCGCAAGGAACTGACGGGCCGCTCGCGCATCCATGAGCAAACCATCGAGCGTGGGAATGCCCTCGCTCCGCCCGTAGCCTCGATAATCAAACACGAGGATCGCGACATCAAATCGCTCCCAAAGATACGCCGCGACCTCCATGCGATGAGTCACGTTGCCGGCGTTGCCGTGAGCGAACAGAACGACCGCTCGAGGGTCCGGGTGGTTGAGCAGCCAACCGTGCAACCGGAGACCGTCCGCCGACTCGAACCAGCAGTCCTCGAAGTCGAGTTCACTCCATTCCCAGCGTCCTGTCGGAAATGGCGCGGGAAATAAACCCAACATCGCGTCAACGCCGCGCTCCGGGTGAGTCAGGCTATGTTCTCGAATCGTCTCGCGTTGCCAAACCAGCTCGGCCTGGACTTGTTCGAGCTCGTCGCGCAGCAGTTCGATTTCACGCCGAGCCTCAAGTAGCTCGTGTTCCCGCGCGTCGTCCGCGACTTGGGCCGCGGCGGCCCGAGCCATTTCCTGGCCCTCCGCGGAAGCAGGTGGTGGGTCGATAACGCTCCCAATCGCGTCGCCTTGCCCCGAGGGAGGCTCCTGGGAGCAACCGCACAGGGCGAGCACGATCACAAGCCAACCCAATAGGCACCGTCCGGCCATATTCGACTCCAAGGCAAGACACATCTTCCACCAGCTTACACCAAGCCCCGCGAATCGGTGAAGTGAATCGTCGGCGCCGATCGACAAGGCGGTCTGGGATTCTCGACGCACGATGTCGCGCTACCCGCGCCGAAGAAAAACGTATTTCGTTTTGGACTCGCGATGAGCCTTGGTGGATGTGGGGCGTTGGTGACACCGCTGGCCGCACTTCCAGCGATCGTGGCTTGCGGCAACACGAGTCAATGAAACGACGAAGTGCGTCAAGCGGGATTGAGTCGCGGGGGGCGTCGCCTGTAGTCTGCACCTCATCGTGACGACCGAGTGGGTATGAGGGCCGAGCCGATGTGCGAGCTGATTCTCCCCTGCCCCGTGATCTGGCCCATCGATTCCATTTGAGATTCGGGCGCGGAGGCGAGCCGGAGCAATCCCAGCGCCCCCGCACTCAAACACGCAAAGGTGATCATGAACGAACCGACACCCGACTCGAGCAACACGTTGAGTTTCAAACAGCGCGTGCAGGAATTCTGGACTTGGTTCCCCACTGTCGCTCAAAGGTACCGCGAGGCGATCGACGATCGATCGTTCGATGACCATGTCGAGGATATGACACAACACATGACTCGCTGGTTTCCTCGACTTGCCTGGGTCTTCGGCCCGGGCGAGGAAGATGGCCACTCGTTGACCATCACGGGCGAAGGTGACCGGCTCAAGCAGATGTTGGCCGAGTATTGGCACGCTCACGCGGTCGCCTTGCCGGGCTGGTCCTTCCAAGCGTCTCGCCAACCCTCCTCCCCTCACCGACTCGACGGTCTCCAGTTCGAATTCGGGGATGGAACCGCCGTCAAGACCAACGACGTGATGGTTCGTACGGAGGTTCACGAGGAAACGCAAAAGCTCGACGTGCAAGTCTGGCATCCGGTCTTCGAATTTCTCCCCGAGGACGGCCAATGGCAAATCGTGTTCTTGCTGTTCGACGAGGCCTTGGGGGAGTTCGGCACCGAAACGTGGATCGGCGACATCGAGGTGGGGGCGTTTGAAAAGGACGACAAGACACGATCGATCACCGATTTGCCTCGCTTCATCGATCAGGTCGCCGAGTATTTCGGCTGGGAGGCGGTCGATCCCCTGGCCTCGTACTCGGTTTACGAGGTGCCCGAGCAATCCGAGTCACCACGTGGCGACACGTTGATCGGACGAACGAGCGTGCCCAACCTGATCCGAGATTTTCTAGCCAGCCAAGAACCCTTCGAACTCGAGAGCTTGACCGACTCAGGCGCCGAAGCGATCTATCTGGCGATCGATAGTAAGCTCTTCCCCGCCGAGCAAGCGAGTGAGCTGCGAGCCAACATCGAGGACGCGCTCGACGACGCACTGAGTAACGCAGAAGCGGGTCGGGCTCTCGGCGGAGCCTACGGGATCAACCAGAACTACATCGATTTGCTGTTGCTGGCCGGAGACGAAAGTAGGCGTCTCGTCGAGCGAACTCTAAACGAATTGCAATTGACCGAACACACGCGGATCCTCCCCTTCGATCAGACTTGATCAAGGCAAGCATCCGAGGCCACGAAACTCACGCCTCGACCGAGGACTCGTCGGCAACGTCCTAATCGAAAGGACTCGACGACGCCCAATTCCAGACGCGGTGGCAAGGCACGCGAACGATCGCCTAAGCCATCAGGTACAGCAGCGCATCGCGCGCCGCCTGGCGACGGTCCTCGTCGTCGATCAATCGCTCGAGGATGCGAAAACCGTAGAGCGTCTTGACTCGGTGCGTCAAACGCGCCTCGTCCCGCTTGAGCATGCCGGCCCAGTATTCCGCCGTGCGCGGGTCGGCGGGCGCCTTGAGCTGCTCCCCCAACTCCTCCGCGACGTCGGGCAGGGAATTCCAGTAGCGCAGGTGAGTGTGGTGAGCCGGCAAGGCTTGCCGAGCCAGCAAGCGGAAGCCACATGCATCGAGTTCCACGATGCCCGCGGCGTGGTTGATCAGGTGCCAGAGTCCGCCGAATCCTTGCCGCTTGATGTGGGCCGTGCCGATCACGGTGTCGATGGTTCGATCAACCATGGCCTGCACGGAATCATAAGCGGGAAAGTCGCTTGCCGCGTCCGGTTCCCGATCGCGATTCGTCTTCCATCCTGTCTCCGCGCCGAAGTATCCACGACCGCCATGCTGATTCTTGAAACCACTGATCAATCGGACGATTCCGTCGACGATTGGCTGAGTGGCGAAATCCTCGTGTCCAGTGAGCCCTCGGATGGCCAAGGCGGCGAAGATGACGTTGTGTCCTGACTGCCGGAGTTCGCCCACGCTTTCGGCGAGGGCCTCCGCGATCAACGTGACTCGTTCACGATCACCCGTCGCATGCTCCAGTGGTTCAAACAATTCTTGCGGCATGACTCCCGCTTGACGAGCGTTGAACCAGATTGCTTCCTCGCCCGCCACGACTCGATCCAGTTCACCTTCGATGCCGCGATGGACTTCCGCCGGCAAATCGGGTTCGTCCTCGCCATAGAGGTAACCGGCCACCAAGGCCGCTCCCAAATGACCGGCCATCGTTCCCGCTCGATGGGCCTGGGCCAAGCCAGTTAGGCCTCGATTGAGATAGGCAAAATCAATCATCGGTTACTCCCCTGGGTCTCGCGATCAACTCTCATTTTCGGGTTTGGCGCTCAAGCGTTCCTTGATCGATGTCGCGGAGTGCTTTGATGTCGCACTTCGATGGAAGTGTTGGACTAGAAATGTCGGTCCTGCGACTCGCCGCGGATTCGTGGCCGAGGGCGAATCAGCGATCGCTGATCAGGCTATTGATATTCCGTCGAGCCGCGCGACCGATTTCCTATTAGGGCTGCCCGGCTGGTTTAAGGGTCGAGAGATACTCCACGAGCGAGACTAGCTCGTCGGCCGACATGTTCTTCTGTAGTCCCGTCGGCATGAGTGACAGTTCTTGCTTTTGAAACAGATCGACGAACTCCGTGGGAATCTCGCGCACTTGCCCGTCCGCCAACTTGAGTGTCACGAGTTCGTCCGTTTCGCTGACCTTGAGACCTTGCAGGATCTCACCGTCAATCGTCTCCACGACGAACGTCTCGAAGTTGTGACTGACCGCCGCGCTGGGATCGAGAATCGAAACGAACATCGCGTCGCGCGAGAGCTTGGCGCCAATCTCGGTGAGCGCGGGACCGACCTCCTTGCCTTCGAGCCCGACGACGTGGCAATTCGCGCAGGTCCCCTTACCGAAGAACACGGTTCGTCCCACTTCGACATCTCCTCGTCGCTCAAGCAATTCGGACAGCGGAGGGAGCGGCTGGGCATCGGCCGTTTCCGGCAAGTCCAAGTTGGCCGCCAACCGCTCGCGCAGTTCGGGCGAGTTGGCCTTCTCAACCTCGCCCGCGGTGAAGACCTCGAGCTCCGCGGGCAATTGTCCCGCTTCGATGATGCCCACGAGCGTTTCCTGTCCTCGTCGCGAGCCAAGCAATCCTTGGACCGCCTGTTGCCGCTGGGCACGCGTGGAACCCTCATCCGTCAACAGCGAGCTCAGCCACTCGCTCGTCGCCTGATTGCCAATCCCGCCCAGGACTCGAACCAACGCGACCTGAGTCTCTTCATTCCCTTCGCCGTAGGCGGAGTACAGCTGGGCATCTCCCCCAAGCCGAAAAACGACTCGACCGGCCGCGATACCCAGTGGAGTTTCGCTCTGCTCAATCGCCAATTCGATCAGGGACGGCACCGCTTCCGAAATGTGCAGTGCCTCGGCGACTTCCAAGTAGCGCGGAGTCCCTTGGACCGTACCGAGGTATCGCAAGACGCTTTCGCGAAGGTCCTGTCGGGCTTCCAAGTCGATGCTACGAAGACGCAACAGAGTCTCGACGATTCTCGCGTCCTTGGCGGCTTGGGCCGCGTCGTCCTGAGCCGAACCGACGCTGCCGAGGCAAGCGACCAAGCAAAGACCTGTTACCACGATTCCAATGCGAATCACAAACCGCTCCTCATCAGCGAACCGTACGGAATTCCAATACCTCGAATTCTACCAACAATCGCCAACCACTTTCACCCGCGCCACCTCCCAAAGACGTAACGGCCGGGGCCAAAAGCGACGCCGCCCGAGTGTCGGCTTTCGCTCCGTGAAAGCTCTTTTCCGCGGACGTACGCGAAGGAGATTAGTTGCGTTTCACCACAAAGGACTCGGAGAGCACGGAGTGACTGTGTTCGTTGTTTGGCTGTGAAGGGGCGCGGGTGACCTGCTTTTGCGGAGCAAAAGCCGACTCTTTCGCACGCTGGCGATCGGACAAACCACGGCCCCGAGAGCGGAGTCGTAAGAGTGTCGGGTTTCGCGCCGAGATAGCCGACGCTCTTCACCGACTGGACGGAGCCTCTTCCGTGTCTCGGTCATCCAATTCGCGGCCTGAACCGGCATCAAGGACCTGCGACACGGGGAGGCGCGAACGAACCGCGCAAGAAAAAGGCGGCCGGAGCAAACGCCCGACCGCCTTCGCGATACTGACTGGCACGGGTCGAACTAGAGTCCGAGCAGCAAGCTTTCCAGCGCCTGATCCTTTTCGGGACCCGACAAGAAGTCGAACGCGCGGAAGTAGCGAGCTTGCTCCTCCTCGCTCATTCCGTCCTGCTTGAGAATCTCGGCGAGCAGGGCGGGAGTCGCCTTGGCGCGGCTGCGCCAAACAACGTCGCGACCCGCTTCCGTATTCCAATCCTCGACTCGCTTCAGGTAGGCGGCCAAGCAATCGTCCCACCGCAGGGCGGCTCCAATACCGAGCGCCTCGAGGTACCAACGATCCTTGCCGTCATGCTGAGCGGCCAATTCGGCCCACAACGCCGGCATCTCGTCGGCGTTCGAGAATCGCAAGGCGATCGCGGCTTCCCGGCGAACCGCCGGATCGCGGTCCCGCGCGACGGCCTGCACGACCTTGATGACATCGCCATCGAGTCGACGCACCAAGCGAACGGCCATCCCGCGCAAATCGGCCGACTCGCTTTGCAAACAGAAATTGATCGCATCATCCGCTTCATCGGTGACCAGAGCCCAGAGCCAGATGGCTCGAGCCGCGATTCGCGGATTGTCATCACGAGCCGCCGCGCGGAGTTCCGCCGCCGCCTCTTGACCAAATTCCTGAAGAGCTTGGAACGCGAGGTACCGCGTCGACGAGTTGGGACTGCGAAGGGCAGCGATACAACCGGCGACGCTCGAGAGATCGATCGCGGGCGTGGCGTAACGAGTGCCCGGCGGAGCGACTCGGAAGATACGTCCACGCTCCAGGTCGCCCTGACCGTGACCGCCCACGCCTGGGTCATACCAGTCGGTCACGAAGATCGAACCATCGGGAGCGACGCAAACATCCGCGGGACGGAACCAATTGTCGCGGGCGCCATGGAGCACGTTCACCATCTCGGCGTCGTAGCCCGCGCCGGAACGAGTCACGGGATAGGCTCGCACCACATTCGGCCCCGCGTCGCAGTGGATGACTTGGCCTCGGAAGACCTCGGGCAGCAAGTCACCTTCGTACACGGTAATGCCAGTGGGAGACCCCGCGCCAGTTTGTAGCAGGTTGGGGACGACACCCGGATCGTTGAGGTGCCAATGGCGGAGCGGGATTTCGGTTTCGATGTTCGTGCGAGGCGTTTGCCAACCGGCGCCGGTGACCTCGTCCAAGTAACCGTAGTTACCGAACTCCATGACGTAGTTGATTCGCACGCCTCGGTTGCCGTCATCATCGTTGTCCGACTGCCACAGCGTGCCAAACGAATCAACCGTCACTTCGTAGTTGTTACGGAAGTTGTGGCCGAGGACCTCGAAATTGGAACCGTCCAAATCGCAGCGGAACACCATGCCGCCGTAGTACGGATGGCCTCCGTCCTTGACCGGATTGCCCGCTCGGTCGGTGATCACGTTTCCGGCCGCGTCGCAAACCTGCTTACCGGTGTTTCCGTAGTTCCAATACAGCTTTCCATCGGGACCAAACAAGAACGAGTGGGCCGAGTGATCGTGCTGGGCCTGACCGGTGTTGGAGAAGAGAACTTCCTTCGAGTCGGGCACGTCATCGCCATCCTCGTCGGTGAAGACCAAGACATTCGGCGAGGCCGACACGATGACCTTGTTGCCCAAGACACAAATGCCCATCGCCGAGTCGACATCGCGTCCTTGGTAGAACACCTTGGTCTCGTCGCAAATGCCGTCTCCGTCGGTATCGGTCAGAATCAGAATGCGATCTCCCTCGGGCCGCTTTCCGTTGTTGCCTCGGTAGTTCATGACCTCACAAACCCAGATCCGACCCAAGTGGTCGATGTCGAGGTTGGTCACGCTCTTGAGATCGGGCTCCGAGGAAAACAACGTCGCCTCGAGTCCTTCATGGATATCGAGTCCATCGATCGCGAATTCGGGATCGTGCTGTCCGCCCACGGCGCTGGGTGGCGCCTGGGTGTAGACCTGGAAACGGACGGAGGCTTGATCGCCGCAATTGCCTTGATTGGCTCCTCCATCGTCCAAACCACCGCGAGCATGAAACGTTGAATAGCCTTCGGGCAGGTCGAACTCGATCACGCTGTTGGCGTGGGTACCGAAGCCGTACGCGACTTCCTTGCCATCGATCAGCATGGCACCGCCATTCGCGTTTTGATTCTTGCGAACGTTGCCCCATCCCGACGTAGCCGACTTCCAATCGAGTTCGGTCAAGCGAAGCTCGCCGTTCGCGCCGATCAGTCGCGGCTCGGCCCAGTTAGCCCAGTCGCAACCAAAGCCATTGCCGCCGTCGTTCACGACGAGGTACAGCTTCTTGGCTCCGCTAATGTCGGCCGAGATCGGGAGACTCCGACCCGGCGTTTGCTTGGTCACCAAATCGCTCGAGAAGATCGGCTTGGCCGAGGAGCCACGTCGACGCCCACTGCTCGTGAGATGAAATTGCTCGCGAATCGCGTCTCGGTTGAAGTTGTCCGGCTGGGGAAAATCTTGGTTTTGCTCGAGTCGCTCGAGCGTGAGCGCGTCCTCGTCGACTCCCTGCTCGGGCACCTCGCCTCGCGCGGTCCAAACGATGGCGTTGAGCACCACGCGGCGAAAGTTCTCGTCCGACCAATTCCAGTGCACGTGGCCACCGGTGAACCCGAAGCCCCGTCCGCCGTTGGACCGCTCGCTCGCCCACGCGACATGTTGAGGCTGACCCACCATCTGGCGAACGTGAGGATTGCCACTATGAGGTCCGTCGGGACGAGAGAGTGTGCTCTCGGGCGGCACGGCGGATAGGATCGGCGTCACGCCTTCCATCTCGGGACGAAAACGCATGTGGTAATACCACTCGTCGTCGATGCTAAAGGGCTGGACACCACGCGATATCGGGTGATCGGGAAACGCTTCAAAGTGGGCCACCCAATGCGGATTGACCGACCAGTGCGTTTCGAAGTAGCCACCAATCCAATTGAGGAAATGATCGCCCGGCTCTCCCTTCGGCACCTCGACGGCGTAATGCAAGCAAACGATGCCGACTCCTTGGTCGGCCAACGCTTGGATTTGATCCATGTGCGGAATTACGGGATGACCGCCACCACCGTCGCTATACATCACGATGGTGTCGCAGCCGTCGAACGCGTTGGGTTCGGTCGGCCAGCCGTTGCGGTAGACGACGGTCGACCAGCCGGGCATTCCCTTCTCAATGCCTTCGGCAAGGATCATGCACCCCGCATAGTGCTCATGAGAGCCGTAGCCGTGGCTGGGGTTCCCGGCGACGAACGCGACTTTGCGGGCTGGTTCCTCGCCCCGGGCGGGACCGGCCGCGAGAAGCAGCAGGCAGGCGAGGAAACCGGAGGTGATTCGTAACATGGCCAACATTGAGCAACGCTCCACGATCAAGTTTGTCTTCCTAACGGCCCTCCAGGGACGACCGACCATCGCCACAATTTACTTGCCCCGACCGCTTGCAGGCAATCATCCACCGCAAGGTTGTCTGCAAGGGGGGCTTGAGAGCCGCAATCCGCTTGGCTCCGCGGTGCGAAGCAAATGGCCAAACGTTATGCTGGGGGTTAGTGAGGAGAGCAGGAGCGTAGGAGAGTAGGAGAGCGGGGGCAGGCGAGTGGCTTGCTTCGAAGATTGGTTTGAATCGCCGCCTATTCCATCCCAGAAAACTTAAACCCTCCGGGAGTTTCATTGATGAGCATCAACCGTCGGAGTTTTGTCCAAGGTTCGTCCGCCGCATTGCTTGCCGCCACCGCGCTGGGGGCAAGGGCACGCGCCAGCGACGACAACGTTGATGCCGACTCGCTCGAGGGACGGCTCTACAAGACTCTGAAAATTGGCATGGTCCAGGTGCCCGGCAGCTTGTCGGAGAAGTTCGCGGCGGTCAAAGCGGCTGGCTACGACGGCATCGAGATGGACTCGCCCGGCATGGATGTCGAAGCGACCAAGAAGGCGATCGCCGACTCGGGCCTGCCCGTGGATGGTACCGTCTGCTCGTCGCACTGGTCGATTCGACATAGCAGCGCGGACGCCGAGCAACGAGCCAAGGCGCTTGAGGATCTCAAGCACGCCATTCGCTCGACGCATGCCGTCGGTGGCCACACCGTTCTGCTCGTCGTCGGTCACGGGAACGACGGTTCGGAACAAGAGGTCTGGGATCGCAGCGTCGAGAATATCGCGAAAGCCATTCCCCTCGCCGCGGAACTCGGCGTCTACATCGCGTTCGAGAACGTATGGAATCAATTCTGCTACGACCATTCCGGTGGCCCCGACCAAACGGCCGAGAAGTACGTCCAATACGTCGACGTCTTCAATTCGCCTTGGATCGGCATGCAGTTCGACATCGGCAATCACTGGAAGTACGGCAACATCGGCGATTGGATTCGCGCGCTCGGCAAGCGCATCGTGAAACTCGACATCAAGGGCTTCTCACGAGCCGAGGGACGGTTCACTCGCATCGCCGAGGGAGACATCGATTACCTCGACGTCCGCAAGGCGCTGCGTGAGATCGGCTACATCGGTTGGGTCGCGGCGGAGGTCGGCGGCGGCAATCAAGAAGAACTGGCGCGAGTCGCCACCGAAATGGATCAGGTCCTACGCATCAAGGGTTGAGCCCGATGCGTGCTGACGTCGTGCCCATCTTGATCGGGGCACGACGTTCGAGCGGCTTGCTCACGAAACCCAACGGGGCAGGTTGGTTCCTGCGCGGTGCCGGAATCGGCTGCAAGGAAACGTTGGCGGTGTAACGAGTTGTTGGCTTGTTTGAGAAGTCGAAGAATCCCTCGCTGACGCTTCGGGTTTCCTTGGGTTTTCGGCGACTTTGAATTGGTCGACGGGGGCGAAGCGTGAAATGCGCGACATCAAGAATCACGCTTTGGTTCTCCTCGTTCAAGCGGCGACCGTGCTGGGGCAGGCCGCGGTTGATCTTCGGTGAGCCGGTGGAGAATGATTAGCTTCGCACGTCACGGCGACGCGTTCATCGCCGAGTCGATCCGCTCGAGAATCTCGGCGAGTACCAGTTCGTCGCTTTGGGGACGGGTCGGACTCGCGGGATGCGTGGCCGAACAATGGATTCGTCCACGTTGTTTTAACAACATCGCGGCCGAGTGTTTGTAGGCGGGAACTGGCGGACGAAACGCGAACGCGCCGAGATATTGGAGCGCGTCGTTGAGTGCGAAAAAGCGAGCATCGTCCTCGGCCCACCAG